>CALVMJ010000001.1 GCA_944345365.1 uncultured Clostridia bacterium
TACGAGAGGACCGGGATGGACATACCAATGGTGCACCAGTTGTCACGCCAGTGGCACAGCTGGGTAGCGATGTATGGTTTGGATAAATGCTGAAAGCATCTAAGCGTGAAGCCTGCCACAAGATTAGATATCCCATAACATAAGTTAGTAAGACCCCTTGTAGACTACAAGGTTGATAGGTCGGAGGTGTAAGTACAGTAATGTATTCAGCTGACCGATACTAATAGGTCGAGGGCTTGATCACGGATTTACTTAGTAAATTAAGCCTTTGCTTTCTAATATGTAGTTGTCAGGGTTCTATTGATAATTTCGGTAGTTTCAGACTATTGTCTGTGATTATACCAGATCCAGTGGCGATAGAAGGAAGGATCCACCTGTTCTCATCCCGAACACAGAAGTTAAGCTTCCGATCGTCGAAAATACTTGGCTGGCGACGGCCCGGGAAGATAGAACACTGCTGGATTACCAAAAATGAAGACCGAAAGGTCTTCTTTTTTTTATCCACCAGTGAGATTTCTTGACGAAATCTTTTTGCTATATGCAAAAATCTATCTTCCCGATCCGTCGCATCCACGCCGGCCCGTGAATAACGGACTTCGCAAAAGACTAGTTCTTTTGCTCTCAAGAACACTGCTGGATTTCATCGCAAACATCGCTTTTTCGATTGACTTTAAAAAGTCAATGTTTAACGCTTGTTTGCTCCTCTTCTCCTAAAATTCGATTTTAGGAGATAAAAAAGATTTATCCACCAGTGAGATTTCTTGACGAAATCTTTTTGCTATACGCAAAATCTATCTTCCCGATCCGTCGCGTCCACGCCGGCCCGTGAATAACGGACTTTGCAAAAGACTAGTTCTTTTGCTCTCAAGAACACTGCTGGATTTCGTCGCAAACATCGCTTTTTCGATTGACTTTAAAAAGTCAATGTTTAACGCTTGTTTGCTCCTCTTCTCCTAAAATTCGATTTTAGGAGATAAAAAGATTAATCAATCAATAATTAGCATCTATATTGCATAATATTGTAATTATAGAAAAATAATTTTTTTTTAAAAAAGGTATTGAATTATCAGCAACACTGTGATATAATATCCTTAATTGGAGGAGAGTATGTCAAAAAGTTTAACAAAAATATTAACAATATGTATCTTGGCTTTGATTATTCCTGTGGCAATTGTGGTGACTGCAATTTGTCTTTCTAATGCTGTGACTTACACACTTACACTTGCAATAGATGGATTTGAAGAAAATACCGGCGCGATTACCTTGAAGGTTAATGGCAAGGATTATGTTGAGCCGGTGCAAATATCACGCAATTCACTTGTCACATTGTCTGTTGACTCAACAGGTTATGATTTTGGCGGTTGGTTTTTGGGCACACCAGAAGAGATAAGCGCTGAGGATAAAGAAATTTCAGATAAAAAAAGCTTCACGATAAAAATTAACGAAGACCTAACTTTAACTGCAATGAATGAAATAATTGTTTATTCGATTTCGTACGATGAAGAAACTGCAACCCAAGTTAAGTATGGAAGTGAATTAAAAGTTATTCCAGACGAGGACAGAGCAAATGGTATTGTCTTTAAGGGTTGGAAAATGGAAGGAAGTGAAAATGTTTATACAAAGGCACTTTTCGGAACAGAGGAAGATGTTGCCTTGACTTCTGTTCAAGATCTTATTAAATACAATATTTCATATAATGGTGAAGAGCCTGTTAGCGTTGAGTTTGGGACAGCATTAAAAGAGTTTGAAGATGAAGACAGAGAAAATGGACTTGTTTTTGAGGGATGGAAGATTAACGGAGATGAAACTGTTTATGTAGAGGCAAAATTCCTTGATTATGACGAAAACCAAGTTATAAACCTTGTTTCATCACAAAAAAATCTATTTGAAGGTGTTGTAAAAGAAATTACTGTTAAATATGATTTCTATGGCGGACCTTGGTATGATGAAGAAGGATGTATAATAGAAGGAGAAATTAGTCACAAATTGATTAACTCTGTTAAAGATGATGTCGATGCTCTTGAATACAACTACGATACTGAAACAATAGAGATTCTTTTAAATGAATTAGTAAAAGAAGTGTATAATTCAGAGGGGGGTAAGTATACAGCTGAGAGTATTACAATTGTTTACGGAGATTCAGAACAAACTAACCTTGGGCTTACTACTACCGTTTCAGAATTCTTAAGTTTTTACAAAGATTTATCTGGCAATGATTATACAGTTGGAGAAGTTATTCTAATAAAGATTGCTTATACACCTGTTACAGCAGAAGTTGCTTAAATATTGCTTTTAATTAATAAAATGAAAAACGCTATTTAATTTAAGTGGCGTTTTTTTAATAATCTACAAAAAAAATAAAAAAAATATAAAAAAATAGTTGACATTATTTTTAATCTTTGGTATATTAAAAAGGCATTGATAAGGGAGTTTAGCTCAGCTGGGAGAGCATCCGCCTTACAAGCGGAGGGTCATAGGTTCGAGCCCTATAACTCCCACCAATGTGAAAGGAAAGGTTAAACACCTTTTCTTTTTTTTATTCACATAGTAATTAGTTGAAATGTTATAGGGCTGGACTGCATAAGCAGTCCGCTTTTCAAATGAAAAGCCGAACCTATTTCATAGTCGGCCCAAAGCCTACGAAGAAGTGCTGGCAGGTTTGTGACTCTTGCCGTGAATAAATTCACCGAGTCACTGCACCGAGCCCTATAACTCCCACCAATGTGAAAGGAAAGGTTAAACACCTTTTTTTTATTTTGTAATAATATGCTAAAAATTTATGGGGCTGAGAAAATCTGCTATTTTATTATATGTTTTTTTAATGTATCTTTTTAAAATTAGCAAAAATTTATTAAAATAAGGTAAAAAAAATCTTTGTAGAAATATGTTTAAATATTGTTAAAAATAGTTATAGTAATACAGTTAATTATTTTAAAAATATTTCTAAATATTAAAACATTTTTGTTTTTTCCTATCAATTAATTTTTAATTGGATAAATTATTAAAAATTGATTATTACTTTAATTTTTAAAAATTTATTTATTGAAAGTTTAGTGGCAAAACAATTCTTTTTTTCATACAAAAAATAAAGGAGAAAAAATGCCAAACTGTAATTTTAATGCCTGTTTTAGCGGGCCGTATTATCCTAGACAAATTTGCACTTGTAATTGTGGAGGGGGAAATGCTTGTCCTGGGGGAAGTGTTGTGAATCCTGTGCAACAAAAAGAGTGGGGAGTTTTTGAGCTTAGTGACCCAGTAGTGGTTCAGGCTGATCAGGAAATTACCTTAACAAAATCAATGTCAAGTGGAAGTGCTGTGAGTAAAGATTTGCAAGGTGATATTTTTCTTACTGCAGGAGTGTATCAGATAAGTTATAATGCAAATTTTGAAGTTCCTGCTTCGGGTAAGGTTATGCTTTGTTTAGAACTAGGTTCCGTGTGTTTACCAGCAACACAAAGTGTATTTACGGGAAGCGTTGGAGGAATAAACTCATTGTCAAAACAAATAATTTTAAATTTGACTCAATCGCAAAAATTAAGTCTTTTAAACAAAACAGGCGAAGCTGTTAATTTTCAAAGTGCCAATTTAAGCATTAATAAAATTTAATAATTTAGTTGCTCTTTTTAATTTTGGTGTTGTATAATAATTACATAAGAAACATATTCTATAAAAAAAGGAGGGGTAAAGGGCAATGAAAAAAGATGGTTTTATAAGCAAACAGCAAGAGCTTTTTTGGAAGGCATTTAGCGGTAGATGTGGCGAAGAATTTGCTGGCAACCCCTTTTTAATTGAGGGGTATGTTGAATTAGAAAATGCTAGAAGGGAAAAAGAAGACCTTTTAAATAGAGCAAATAGAGAGAAATAAAATGGCGACTACAAAAGTAAAAGGAATAATAATTGAGAATAAAGATTATAAAGAAAAGGATATTTTGGCAACCATTTACACGGTAGAGCTTGGAAAAGTTAGGGCTTTATTTAAAGGGGTGAAAGGCGAAAAGGCAAAGATGAAAGCACATAAAAATATTTTCACCTTTGCAGAATTTGTTTTGGAAAATACAAAAGGTAACAATATTGTTTCACAAGTAGATCTAATTGAAGGTTTTTACAATTTAAGTCAGGATTTGGACAAGTTTTATGAGGCCTGTTCTATAGTTGATATTGTGAAAAAACTTGGAAATGAGCAGTCAGACCCAGTGTTTTTTTTGGAATTTGTTAAAGCTTTGAAAAACTTAAATTATAGCGTTGTTCTAAAAAATATCACCTTAATAAAGTTTCTTATTAATGTTTTTAAAGGTGCAGGATATCCTATTAATTTTTCTGAATGTGCTTCTTGCAAGGCAAAAATCACAGGGAAAAAATATTTTAATCTTGATTTTGGAGAAATTGTTTGTGGCAACTGTAGGAAAAACACTTCATTTGAAATCACTCCTTTAATTTTTTCTTGTTTGAAAATAATAAATCAAACTCCATACGAAAAACTTAAATCCATAAAAATTAATGATGAAGGTATAACGGATTCTCTAATTCTTCTTTCTGATAATTTTGAATGGAGGTTTGGCTGTAAATTCTTTATAGCCTAAAACTAATTTTTTGTAAAATCTTATCAATTAATAAAGAGGAAAGAGAAACAAAATTTAAAGTGCTAAGTATTGTGTTGTTTGTTTATTATTAAATTAAGGATTGACAAATTTAATAAAATATGATAATATACTTTTGCAAACGGAGGAATAATATGGAGAATATAATTAATCAATTTACAGATTTGTTAAAAAGTGGTATAGATAAAAAAGAGTTTGAAGAAATTTTAACGAGTTATTTTTCATCAACAGAAGACAAAAACTTGCTTATAGAAAAATCCTCAAAAGGAGAAACATTAATAGACCTAGCAATAAAGGAAAGAATGCAAAAATTTTTGCGTATAGTGGTAAGAAGATTTCCTGAACTTGCCAGATCTCAAGACAAAAATGGTGATACAATTTTACATTATGCTACACACTATGGCCTTACAGATGTATTGATCGAAGCTTTATATAAGGAACCTAATCTTGCTGAAATTAAAAATAAAGCAGGGTTAACATTCATTGATCTTGCTTCATGCAAAGAACACCAATATGATTTTTCAAAGGTTTTTGATGTGGCAAAAGAACAAAAACAAAAAAGAGTAAAGGATCTTTTGAAAAAAAGAAAGGAAAGTCTTCTTTATTTAGGAATGAAATAAAGTAATACTTATTAAAAAAACGTCTTTAAAATTAAGGCGTTTTTTCTTTATTTTTTTAAAAAAATACTTGACATATATTTAATAAATGGGTATAATGATAATGCTGTGATTATGGGTTGAAGTATGAGGTTACTTTGATTACCGGCAATCAAAGAGAACTTATACGGACAAGTCTTCGGGAAAGATCGAAGGCGGCCGACATCTTCACATTTTTTTAAGTCTTACAGCATGACACACCCGGGTTAGTGTGCAAGGAACTAGGTTAGTGATAAAATTACTAAAAAAGCCGTGCATATAACGGGAAAATTAATAAATGTGGTCGGTATTGCTATACAGGAGGTTAATAATAAATGGCAACACAAAAAATCAGAATTAAATTAAAGGCCTATGAACATTCACTTATTGATAACGCTTGCAAAAGAATTATTGATGCTGTTGAAAAGTTCGGTGCAAAAGTAGCTGGGCCAATTCCACTTCCAACAGACAGAGAAGTGATTACTGTTATTCGTTCTCCACATAAGAACAAAGATAGTAGAGAACAATTTGAAAGCAAAACACACAAAAGGTTAATTGATATCTATAGCCCTTCAACTAAGGCTGTTGACGCTCTTATGAAGCTTGATCTTCCAGCCGGCGTAGATATTCAAATAAAGCTATAAGGAGGAAAGACTGGGTTTATGAAAAAAGCAATTATTGGAAAGAAAATTGGAATGACACAAGTCTTCTCATCAAATGGCTTAGTTGTTCCAGTAACAGTTATTGAGGCTGGTCCATGTAGCGTTGTTCAAGTTAAAACAACTGAAAAAGATGGATATGAAGCAGTTGTTGTTGGATTTGGTAGTCAAAAAGAACACAGAATTAACAAAGCTCAACTTGGGGCTTACAAAAAAGCAAATGTTGCACCAGCAAAAATATTGAGAGAACTTAAATTTGATAATACATCAGATTATGAAGTTGGAAAAGTTATAAACTGTGATATATTCGCAGAGGGTGACAAGGTTGATGCTTGTGCCTTGACAAGAGGTAGAGGATTTACTGGTGTTATTCAAAGATGGAATCAACACAGATTAAAAATGACGCACGGTGTTGGACCTGTTCACAGAGAAGTTGGTTCAATGGGTGCTAACTCAACTCCATCAAGAGTGTTCAAAAACAAACATATGCCGGGACATTATGGTTGTGAGAGAGTTACAATTCAAAATTTAGAAATAGTTAAAGTCGATGCAGAAAGAAATATCTTACTCGTTAAGGGTTGCGTTCCTGGTCCTAAGGGAGCAATAGTTACAATCCGTGAGACGAAGAAGGCTTAAAGGAGATAACTATTATGGCAAAAGTTAAAGTTTATGATATGACTGCAAAAGAAGTTGGAGAATTAAATCTTTCAGACGAAATTTTCGCAGTTCCTTACAATGAACCCCTTATCCATGAAACTGTTGTTGCTTACAACGCTAATCAGAGACAGGGAACAAAAAGCACTCTTACAAGAAGTGAAGTAAGAGGTCACGCAAAAAAACCTTGGAGACAAAAGAAAACAGGTAGAGCTCGTCATGGTTCCACAAAAGGACCACAATGGACGGGTGGTGGAGTTGTTTTTGCTCCAAAGCCAAGAGATTTTTCAAAGAAGATGAACAAAACAGCTAAAAGGCTTGCTTTCCTTTCAGCTCTTAGCACAAAGATTGCAGAAGGAAAGGTTATTGTTCTTGACAAATTTGAGCTTGCAAGCGCAAAAACAAAAGAAGCACAAGCATTTGTTAACGCTTTTAAATTTAACGGAAAAACTCTTGTAGTTAATGCCGAAAACGGAGCAGAAATTAAAAGAGCAACAGCAAATATTAAAGATTTAAGAATTGCAGAAGCAAACTTATTAAATGTTTATGAAATTGTTGCAAACAAAAATGTTGTTCTTACAAAATCTGCAATCAAATCAATAGAGGAGGCGTACGCAGAATAATGGAAGCTTATGAAATTATTAGAAAACCTCTTTTAACAGAGAAGAGCTATGTTGGAATTGCAAACAAAGTTTATTCATTTGTGGTTGACAAGAGGGCAACAAAGACAGAAATCAAAAAAGCAGTAGAAAAAATATTTAATGTTCAAGTTGAAAAGGTTAACACATTAAATGTTAAAGGACAGACAAAAACTCAAAACACAAAAGCTGGTAGAACGGTTGGTAAGACGAGTGACTATAAAAAGGCTATCGTTACATTGAAGGAATCTTCAAAGCCAATTGCATTCTTTGAGAGCTTGTCTTAATAGGAGGAGTTAACAATGGCTATTAAAACTAAAAATCCTACATCAGCAGGAACAAGATTCTATACATCAGCTACATTTGATGAGATTACAAAAAAGACTCCTGAAAAATCTCTCCTCGCTGTTAAGAAAAAACACGCTGGAAGAAATTTTCAAGGAAGAATTACTGTTAGACATCAAGGTGGTGGCAACAGACAAAAATATCGTATTATAGATTTCAAAAGAAACAAAGACAACATTCCTGCAAAAGTTGTTGGAATTGAATACGATCCAAATAGAACTGCATATATCGCTTTGCTTACTTATGCAGATGGAGAAAAGAGATATATTATTGCACCATTAGGACTTAAAGTTGGAGAAATTTTAATGAGTGGTTCTAATATTGAAATTAAAGTCGGAAATAATCTTCCGTTGTCCGATATCCCAGTTGGTTCAATGGTTCATAACATTGAGCTTCAACCTAAGAAAGGTGGACAAATTGCTCGTTCTGCCGGAGCTGAGGTTCAACTTATGGCAAAAGAAGGCAATTATGCAACATTAAAAATGCCAAGTGGAGAAATGAGAAAGGTTTTGCTTTCTTGTAGGGCTACTATCGGAACTGTTGGAAATCTTGACCATGAATTAATTTCAATTGGTAAAGCTGGAAGAAAAAGACACATGGGTGTTAGACCTACCGTTCGTGGTGTTGCAATGAACCCTAACGATCACCCACACGGAGGAGGAGAAGGTAAGTCGCCTGTTGGAATGAAATCACCTGTTACTCCATGGGGTAAACCTGCTCTTGGTCTTAAAACTAGAAAGAGAAAAAATCGCTCTAACCGCTTAATGGTTAAGAGAGTTAATTAGGAGTGAAAAATGAGTAAGACATTGAAAAAACCTTATGTTCATCCAAGTTTAGTAAAAAAAGTTAACGAAATGATGGAATCAGGGACAAAAAAACCTATTAAAACATGGTCTAGATCATCAACTATATATCCAGATTTTATTGGATTTACATTTGCCGTTCACAATGGCAAAAAACACATTCCTGTTTATGTGACAGCTGATATGGTTGGACATAAACTTGGAGAGTTCTCTCCAACAAGAACATACAAAGGTCACGCAGCGAAGAAAGCTGGAAAAGCTGCGAAAGCCAAGAAGTAAGAGGTGAGATATGGCTACAAGAATTAGACAAAAAGCAGAAAAATTAGCTCAGCAAAAAGACAATAGACCTTTTGCAAAGGCAAAATATATCAGAATGAGCCCTTCAAAGGTTAGAATTGTTCTTGATGTAATCAGAGGAAAGAAAGTGGCAGAGGCTGTTGCAATACTTGAAAATATGCCTGATTCAGCGGCAAGAGAGAGTGTTAAAGTTTTAAAATCTGCAATTGCAAACGCTGAAAACAACAAAGGGTTAAATAAAGACAATTTGTTTGTGGCAGAAGTTTATGCTACACAAGGGCCAATGTTAAAGAGAATTTCCCAAAGGGCTAAGGGAAGCGCAGATAGAATTTTGAAAAAGACATCGCACATTACTATTGTGCTTGATGAAGTGAAGTAAGGAGGATAGCATGGGACAGAAAGTTAGTCCAATTGGACTTAGACTTGGCATCAACAAGGGATGGAACGCTACTTGGTATGCAAAGAAAGCAGATTTTGCCGACAATCTTGTTGAAGACCAAAAAGTAAAGAAATTCTTAAAAAAGAAATATTATGCTTGTGCGATCTCTAAAATTACAATCGAGAGAACAGAATCAAAACTTGTTATTGATATTTTCACAGCAAAGCCTGGAATGATTATTGGACAAAAAGGTGCTGGAATAGAAAACATCAAAAAAGAAATCATCAAAATGATCAGACCTATAAAAAACCTTATAGTAAATGTTAAAGAAATAAAGAAACCGGACTTAGACGCTCAACTTGTTGCAGAAGGAATTGCAAGTCAACTTGAAAAGCGTGTTCAATGGAGAAGAGCTTTAAAAATGGCTATTCAAAAGGTTATGAAAGCTGGTGCAAAGGGTTGTAAGGTGCAGTTAAATGGAGTTATTGACGGGGCTAACACTCTTCATAGATCCGAGCACTATATGGAAGGATCACTTCCTCTTCACACTCTTCGTGCTGACATTGACTATGGAACAACTGCTGCTTACACAAATTATGGTAAGCTAGGCGTTAAGTGCTGGATATATAAGGGAGAAATTCTTCCAAGCAAGTCATCTGACAAAGGAGGACAAGAATAATGTTAATGCCTAAGAGAGTTAAGAGAAGAAAGGTTTTCAGAGGCAGAATGAAAGGTAAGGCTCTTAGAGGAAATACAGTTGCTTATGGACAATTCGGAATTGTTGCGACTGAGCCTTGCTGGATTAAATCTAACCAAATCGAAGCAGCGCGTATTGCTTTAACTAGATATATCAGAAGAGGTGGTAAAGTTTGGATTAAGATTTTCCCTGACAAACCTGTTACAAAGAAGCCTGCAGAAACCCGTATGGGATCTGGAAAAGGTAATCCAGAATTTTGGGTTGCAGTTGTAAAGCCAGGAAGAGTGCTTTTTGAAGTAGAAGGTGTTTCTGAAGAGGCTGCAAGAGAAGCGTTTAGACTTGCTGGACACAAGCTTCCTTGCAAAACAAAATTTATAAAGAAGAAAGACGAAAAAGAAGGTGGTGTGAAAGATGAAAACTAGTGAAATCAAAAGTCTTAACATCGATGAACTTAATGCAAGAGTAAAAGAGCTTAATTCAGAGCTTTTTAACCTTAGATTCTCTCACGCTACTAGAAATCTTGCAAATCCACTTGCAATTAGAAATGTGAGAAGAGAAATTGCAAAAGTTAAGACAGTTTTAAGAGAAAAAGAAATTGCTCAAAAGGCTAATGGAGGAAACAATGGAAGATAGAAATTCAAGACTTACTAGAACTGGTGTTGTTGTAAGCGCTGGAAAAATGGATAAAACAGTTGTTGTTAACGTTGTTTCCAGAGTAAACCATAAAGTCTATAAAAAAGTCGTTCAAAAATCTAAAAAATTTAAAGCTCATGATGAAAACAACGAGTGTGGAATTGGTGACACAGTTTTAATTATGGAAACTCGTCCTATTTCAAAAGACAAATATTACAGAGTTGTTAAAATCATAGAAAAAGCTAAGTAAGGAGGGATGATAAAATGATACAACCTCAAACAAGATTAAAAGTTGCAGACAACACTGGGGCAAAAGAAATTATGTGTATTCGTGTTCTTGGTGGCTCTTTTAGAAGAAGTGGAAATATCGGAGATGTTATTGTTGCTTCCGTTAAAAAGGCTATTCCTGGTGGAACTGTGAAAAAGGGAGATGTTGTTAAGGCGGTTATAGTTCGTTCTTGCAAGGGACTTCGTCGTCAAGATGGCTCTCATATTCGCTTTGATGACAATGCAGCAGTTATCATAGACAATCAAAAACAACCAAGGGGATCTCGTGTTTTCGGGCCAATCGCAAGAGAACTTAGAGATAAGGGGTATATGAAGATAATATCTCTTGCTCCAGAGGTTATTTAAAAGGAGAAGTGACAATGAGTTTGAAAGTTAAGAAAGGTGATGATGTTGTAGTTATCGCTGGGAAGGACAAGAAAAAAACGGGAAAAGTGTTGGAAGTTTCTCCAAAAAGTGGGAAAGTTTTGGTTGAAAACATCAATATAGTTACAAAACACAATAAGCCTAGATCACAACAAGATAAAGGTGGAATTGTTAAAAAACCTGCTGCAATTGATGTTTCAAACGTAATGGTTATATGTCCTGTTTGCAAAAAAGCAACAAGAGTTGGACATATTGAAGTTAATGGAAAAAAGGTTAGAGCATGTAAAAAATGTAACGCTAGCCTAGACAAAGAATTTGTTAAAGCTACCAAGAAAGGTGCAAAGAAAGTGGCTAAGGCTACAACAGAAAAGTCGAAAACAGAAACAGCAGAAAACTGAGGAGATGAATGATGGCAAAAGAATTAAACAGAATTCATAAGTTATACAAAGAAGAAGTAGTTCCTGCTCTTGTTAAAGAATTTGGTTATAAAAATGTTAACGAAATTCCAAAACTTGTTAAGATAGTTCTTAATATGGGACTTGGAGATGTTAAAAGCAACTCAAAGAGTTTTAATATTGCATTAGATGAACTTACAGTTATTGCAGGTCAAAAGCCGGTTGCAACTGTTGCTAAGAAATCAATATCAAACTTTACCCTTCGTCAAGGGCAGAAGATCGGTGCAAAGGTTACTCTTCGTGGGGACAAGCTGTATGAATTCTTTGACAGATTAACAGCAATCGCTCTTCCAAGGGTTAGAGACTTCCACGGAGTTTCCGATAAGTCATTTGATGGCAGAGGAAATTATTCTATGGGCGTTAAGGAACAACTTATCTTCCCTGAAATCTCATACGATAAAGTAGAGAAAATAAGAGGATTTGATATTTGTTTTGTAACAACTGCAAAGACTGATAAAGAGGCAAAAGCGCTATTAAAAGCACTTGGAATGCCTTTTAATAGATAAGGAGAGTGAAAAATGGCAAAAAAAGCACTTATTGAAAAACAACAAAAGAAACAAAAATATGCAACAAGAGAATACACTCGTTGCAAACTTTGTGGAAGACCTCACTCAGTTCTTAAAAAATATGGTATTTGCAGAGTTTGTTTTAGAGAACTTGCTAGCAAAGGTGAAATTCCTGGCGTTAAGAAGGCAAGTTGGTAAGGAGGAAATATGTTAACTACAGATTCAATCGCAGATATGCTTACAAGAATTAGAAATGCTTTAAAGGTAAAGCACGAGAAAGTGAGCGTTCCTGCTTCAAAAGAGAAAATGGAAATTGCAAGAATTCTTTTAGAGGAAGGATATATTTCTTCTTATGAAATCGTGGAAGAGGGAAAATTTAAAAATATAATTATAGCTCTTAAATATGATGAGCAAGGAAGCGTTATTCAAGGACTCAAAAGAATATCTAAACCTGGACTTAGAATATATGCTCAAAAAGACAAAATTCCATATGTTATAAGCGGACTTGGAATCGCAATTCTATCTACAAACAAGGGTGTAATGACTGACAAAAAAGCTCGTGAACTCAATGTTGGTGGCGAAGTCCTTGCTTATGTGTGGTAAGGAGGTAGAGATATGTCTAGAATTGGAAATAAGATTATAACTATACCTGCTGGAGTTACTGTTAATTATGCAAACAACGAAGTAACAGTTTCAGGCCCAAAAGGAACATTAAAACAAAAAATTGAAAAGTGTATTAAATTTGATATTGTAGATGGTCAAATTAGCACAATTATAAGTAATCCTAATGATGCTACTGCTAATGCAAAGCAAGGTCTTTACAGAATGCTTGTTGCCAACATGGTAAAAGGTGTTCATGAAGGATTTACAAAAGATTTGCAGATAAGCGGAGTTGGTTACAAAGCAAGTGTTAGTGGTAAAAAGCTTGTTATGGATCTAGGATTTTCTCATGATGTTAATGTTGAAATCCCTGAGGATCTTGAAGTTAAGTGCCCAAGCAACACTGAAATTTCGGTAAGCGGTATTGATAAACAAAGAGTTGGACAATTCGCTTCCAAAATAAGAGATCTTCGTCCAGTGGAACCATACCATGGTTATGGCGTTAGATACAAGAATGAAGTTGTTATTAGAAAAGTCGGAAAAACTGCAGGAAAAGGCAAGAAGTAGGAGATAAAAGATGATTAGCGTAAAAGATAAAAACGAAGAAAGAAAAGTTCGTCACACAAGAGTTAGAAAAAAGATTTCTGGAACAGCATCAAAACCTCGTCTCAATGTTTACAGAAGCTTGACACAAATATATGCACAAATTATTGACGATGTGGCTGGAACAACTCTTGTTAGTGCTTCATCATTGGAAAAAGAGATTGCCGACAAGTGTGCAGGTAAAAGCAAAACAGAGCAAGCAAAATTGGTTGGTGAGGCCATTGCAAAGAGGGCGTTAGACAAGAAAATAGAAGAAGTTGTATTTGACAGAGGCGGATATTTATATATAGGAAGAGTTCAAGCTCTTGCTGACAGTGCCAGAGAAGCTGGGCTTAAGTTTTAGGAGGACAAAGTGAGCGAAGAAGTTAAAAAAGATAAAAAGTTTGAAGGAAAACCAAAAGCAGAAAGAAAAGTTGCTCCAAGACGTGAAGAAGAAGGTTTTGATAAAAAACTTGTTTGTGTTAGAAGAGTAACAAAAGTTGTTAAGGGTGGTCGAACACTTCGTTTCTCTGCTCTTGTTGTTGTTGGTGATGGGAAAAATGGAGTTGGAATTGGTATTGGGAAATCAGCCGAAGTTCCATCTGCAATTGACAAGGCAACAGCTACTGCAAGAAAGAACATAAACAAAATTAGAATAGTAGAGGGAACAATTCCTCATGAAATAATTGGAAAGTTTGGTTCAACAAAAGTTTTAATGCTTCCTGCTAAACCTGGTACTGGAGTTATCGCTGGTGGTGCTGCCCGTGCTGTTTTAGAGCTTGCTGGAATCAAGGACATCGTTACAAAGATTCATGGTTCGACAAACAAAATTAATTGCGTTAAAGCAACAATGAACGGACTTGTTGCTCTTAAAACTCGCGAGGAAATTGCTGCTCGTCGTGGCAAAGCTCCACAAGAGATTTAAGGAGGAAAAAATTATGGCAGATAAAAAACAATTAAAAGTTACTTATGTAAGAAGTGTTATTGGATATAATAAGAAACAAGCAAAAGTGCTTGAAGCTTTGGGATTTTCTAAGCTAGGTCAAACAAGACTTTTGCCTGATAACGCAAGCATAAGAGGAAGCTTATTTCACGTAAAACACCTCGTAAAAGTCGAAGAGGAAATCTAGGAGGAAAGTATGCAATTAAACAATCTTAAACCTGCACTAGGAGCAACTACAAAAAAGGTCAGAGTTGGCAGAGGTATTGGTAGTGGCATTGGAAAAACTAGTGGAAAAGGTCATAAAGGACAAAATGCTCGTAGTGGCGGTGGAGTTAGACCTGGATTTGAGGGAGGAAATATTCCTCTTATAAGAAAAGTTGCAATTCGTGGTTTTAACAACAAAAATCACAAAAAAGTTTACGCAACTGTTAATGTTGGAGATCTTGAAGGATTTGAACCAAACACTGTTATTACTGCAGAGCTATTATATGAATATCGTGTAATAGGAAAAATGCAACCTTATGGGCTTAAAGTTCTTGGAGATGGAGAATTAACAAAGCCTTTAATAATCAAAGCAAACAAAGTAACAGCTTCTGCTAGGGAAAAAATTGAAAAAGCTGGTGGAAGAATAGAGGAGTAAAAATGTTTAAGACCATTGCAAACGCTTTTAAGGTTAAAGATGTCAGAAAGAAGATTTTAATAACTCTTCTTCTTCTCTTTATATATAGAATTGGGTGCTGGCTTCCTGTTCCTGGGTTTGATATCGCTCAAATTGGGGCTGATATCGAAGGGAATAGTTACAGCATTTTCAGTATTATGAATATGATAAGTGGGGGAGCACTGGCAAATTGTTCGGTGCTTGCACTTGGAGTGTCGCCTTATATTACTGCGTCAATCGTGATTCAGTTATTGACGGTTGCAATACCTTCGCTTGAAAGACTGGCTAAGTCTGGCGAAGATGGTAAAAGAAAAATAACATTATACACAAGAATTGCTGCGCTTGTTCTAGCAATAGCACAAGCCGTTGGAATTGTTGTTTCTTATTCTGGGAGCCTTGACACAGAAAACGCTCTTTGGGCAGGAGCTCCACACTGGCTTATTGCCACAGGAATCGTTATTGTTCTTGTCGCTGGAGGAATCTTTACTGTTTGGCTTGGAGAAAAAATTACCGATCTTGGAATTGGAAATGGAATGAGTTTGCTTATATTTGTGGGTATATTATCCACAGGAGCAAACGGAATTTTGACTGCTTTACAGGCAGTTGGCAGTGATATCACACAGCTTTGGACTGTTTTAATATTCTTAGCTGTTATGATTGCAATATTTGCATTAATCGTGTTTGTTGATTGTGCCGAAAGGAGAGTTCCTGTTCAGTATGCAAAGCAAATTAAGGGAAGAAAAATGTATGGGGGACAAAGCACATACATTCCAATTAAAGTAAATGGCTCTAATGTTATGCCAATAATATTTGCAACTGCACTCATAACATTCCCACAATTAATAATAAGCATGTTTTGGCCAGGATCTAGCGCAGAGCAATGGTACCAAAAATGGCTTGGGACAGGGTCGTGGATATATGTTGTTGTTTTGGCATTATTAATATTTGCATTTGCATTCTTCTATGCTCAGATTATGTTTAACACAGAAGATGTTTCAAAAAGAATTCAACAACAAGGTGGATTTATTCCTGGGATCAGACCTGGAAAGCCAACTTCGGAATATTTAAAGAAAATCTCTCGAAGAATAACCTTATTTGGTGCCGTATTCCTTGCATTTATTGCTTTGATTCCAAGCTTGGCATTTAAAGCTGTTGGTGATTTTGCTTTGGGATCGGTTTTAATTAATGCATTTAGTGCAACAGGACTTATGATTATCGTGTCTGTTGCCCTTGAACTTGATAAACAACTTGAAGCTCAGATGATAATGAGAACCTATAAAGGATTTTTGGATTAATAGGAGATAGAAATGAATTTAATTTTGCTTGGTGCACCGGGTGCAGGAAAGGGAACTCTTGCTAAAAAAATAGTAAAAGATTACCATATTCCACAAGTTTCGACAGGAGATATTTTAAGAGAAAATATAAAAAACGAAACTCCTGTCGGAAAATTAGCAAAAGAATTTATTGACAAGGGACAGCTTGTTCCTGATGAGGTTGTCATTGAACTGTTAAAAAACAGATTATCGCAAGATGACTGTAAGAAAGGTTTTATTCTCGATGGTTTTCCTAGAACGATTGCCCAAGGAAAATCATTAGAAAACATTGCCAATATAGATGGCGTTATATTAATCGACCTACCCTTCAATATTATTGAAGAGAGGATAGTAACTAGACGAGTGTGTTCTTCTTGTGGCGAGATTTACAGCACTTCTAGTTATGATAAAAATGATTGCAAGAAATGCGGGGCGCCACTTTACCAACGCGATGACGATAAGTTGGAAACCGTAAGGAATCGTCTGGAAGTTTATGATAGACAAACAGCACCACTTATAAACTTCTACAGTGATAGGGTGTACAGACTTGACGGAAGTGGTTCGCCGGAAGATGTTTACGCCCGGGCAAAAACTTTTTTAGATGATTTGGAGGCAAAAAGTGAATAGTATGACACCTGCTGAGATCGTTTTAATGAAAAAAGCAGGAGAAATAACTCGAGACGCCCTAAACTATGTCAAAACTTTAATAAAGCCGGGTGTTTCCACTCTTTATCTTGACAAATCTGTAGAAAAGTATATAATTGATCGTGGTGGGATTCCTTCATTCCTAAATTATGACGGTTTTCCAAACAGTATTTGTGCTTCGGTCAACGACATGGTCGTGCACGGAATACCCTCGGAAGAAATCATTTTAAAGGAAGGGGATATCATTAGTGTTGATGTCGGTGTAATTTACAAAGGTTACAATGGAGATGCAGCAAGAACTTTTCCTGTTGGGAAAATATCCTCAGAAAAGCAAAGATTGATTAATGTGACAGAAGAATGTTTTTTTGAGGGCATTAAAAACTTAAAAGTAGGCGAAAGACTTGGCAAATTATCACATGCAATTCAAAAACACGCCGAAAAAAATGGTTACTCTGTTGTTAGAGAGCTGGTTGGGCACGGGATTGGAAAAAAAATGCACGAGCCACCAAATGTTCCAAACTATGGAAAGGAAAGCGATGGACCTGTGGTTACTAAGAATTCCTGCATTGCTATTGAGCCTATGATAAACATGGGTAAAAAAGAAATCAGAATGCTTAGTGATGGCTGGGGAATTGTGACAAAAGACGGGTTGCCATCAGCACACTATGAAAACACTGTTCTTATAACCGAAAATGGTGTTGAAATTTTGACATTATAGGAGACTATATGGAAAAGGGATTTGTAGTGAAGGCGATAGCTGGCAAGGAAAAGAACCAAGTTTTTGTTGTAGTAGATGTAAATGATAAGTTCGTATTTATAGCCGACGGTAAAAGGCTTAGAGTTAACAAGCCAAAAAAGAAAAGTGTTAAACATATTCAAAAAGTTAGCACTAAAAAGTTTTCTGAAGATGAGCTTTTAGTGAAAGACGAAAAGGTTAATGCTTCTATAAGAAAATTTTTAAAAAATCTGTAAAGGAGGATGATATGTCAAAAGAAGATGTTATTGAATTTGAAGGGGTTGTTGAGGAAGTTCTTCCAAACAGCACATTCAAAGTGCGTCTTGCAAATGGTCATGTCATAACTACTTATATCTCCGGAAAATTAAGAGTGCATTGCATCAGAATTATCGAAGGAGATAAAGTCAAAGTCGAAATGAGCCCTTATGATCTTACTAAGGGCAGAATAACCTGGAGAGAAAAGGGTTAACAAGGAGATAAATCATGAAAGTAAGAGCATCCGTAAAACCTATGTGTGATAAATGCAAGGTAATTAAAAGAGACGGAAAAGTTATGGTTATTTGCCCTAAGAGTGCTAAACACAAACAAACTCAGGGTTAAAATTTCAATTAAATGGAGGAAAATTAAATGGCAAGAATTGCTGGTGTAGACCTACCAAGAGAAAAAAGACTTGAAATAGGACTTACCTATATTTATGGAATTGGAAGAGCTGTTTCCAACAAAATTTGTGAAGCTACTAATATTAGCGCAGACATCAGAGTTAAAGATTTGACCGATGATCAAGTTGCTAAACTTCGTAATTACATCGAACACAATGTAATTGTTGAAGGAGATTTAAGAAAAAAGGTAAGCTTAGATATCAAAAAGCTTAGTGAAATCGGATGTTATCGTGGAATTCGTCATCGTAAAGGTCTTCCTGTAAGAGGACAAAACACGAGAAACAATGCAAGAACTAGAAAGGGACCAAAGAAGGTGGTTGCTGGAAGTTCTAAGAAAGGATCATAAGGAGAAAGACCATGGCAGTTAAAAATACAAAGAAAACAGGAACAAAAACAAGAAAAAGAGTTTCTAAAAACATTTCTAATGGACAAGTTCATATTAAGACATCTTTTAATAACACAATTGTGACCTTCTCTGATTGTGATGGAAATGTTTTATCATGGTGTAGCTCTGGTAAATTAGGCCTTAAAGGTTCAAAAAAGAGCACTCCTTTTGCAGCTCAAACTTGCGTTGAAGAAGCTGCAAAAATTGCAAAAGAACATGGAATTTTAAATGTAGAAGTTTACGTTAAAGGACCTGGTAGTGGCAGAGAGGCTGCTATTAGATCTCTTGCTAACTGTGAGCTTAATGTAACACTTATCAAGGACGTATCTCCAATCGCTCATAACGGTTGCAGACCTCCTAAGGTAAGAAGAATATAAGGTTAAAAGGAGAAAACAATGGCAAGAACTATTGAACCAGACTGCCGTCAGTGCAGGCGTGAAGGTGTGAAACTTTACCTTAAAGGCGAAAGATGTACTTCTAAAAAATGTGCTATGGAAAGAAGGCCAGTTATTCCTGGACAACATGGTGCAACAAAGAGAAGAGTTACATTTACTGAATATGGAACACAGCTTCGTGAAAAACAAAAAATTAAAAGAATTTACGGACTTCTTGAAAATCAAATGAGAAGTTACTACGAGGAAGCAGAACGCATGAAGGGTGTTACCGGTGCAAATATGCTTTCACTTATTGAAAGAAGACTTGACAATGTTGTTTATCGTATGGGCATTGGAGCAAGCAGATCTCAAAGTCGTCAAATGGTAAACCATGGGCTTATTGCTGTTAATGGGAGAAAGCTTGATATTCCTTCCTATCTTGTTAAGGTTGGTGATGTTATCTCTATAAGAGAAAACAAACTTGATAAAGAACCAATTAAAGCTCTTAAAGGAATGAAAATTGTTATGCCAAAATGGCTTGAATTTAATACCGAAAATCTTACAGGAAAGATACTTGCTCTTCCTGTTAGAGAAGATGTAGATGCTGATATTAAAGAACAACTTGTTATTGAGTTGTATTCAAGATAACGGAGGGGAAAGATTATGATGGAAATGGAAAAACCAAAAATTACTTGTGAGGAATCTGAAAACAAATGTTTTGCAAGATTTATTGTTGAGCCTCTTGAAAAAGGGTATGGAATAACTCTTGGTAACTGCATGAGAAGAACTCTTCTTTCAGGATTACCTGGAACTGCTCCAATAGCAGTTAGAATTGCCGGTGTTCCACACGAATTTTCAAGCATCAGAGGGGTTGTTGAAGACGTTGTTGATATCGTTTTAAATTTAAAAGAACTTGCCCTTAAAAGCACAAACAAATCAAAGGATTTTGTTTCATATTTAAGAATAAGAAGAAACACTCCAGGAGAAGTTAAAGCAAAAGATCTAGAACACACAGATGAAATCGAAATCTTAAATCCAGAGCTTCATATTTGCACAATGGACGAAGGTGCTGTGCTTGATATGGATATTATGGTTGGAAATGGCAGGGGATATATTTCTAATGTCGAGAACAAAGAAAAGTTTAATGATATAGATTTTATTGCTATGGATTCAATCTTTTCTCCTGTTAAAAAGGTTAATTTTAGTGTTGAGAGTGCCAGAGTTGGACAAGATGTCAACTTTGATAAGCTTGTTTTAGAAGTGGAAACAAACGGAACTGTTGACGCAAGTGAACTCGTTAGTCTTTCTGGAAAAATCTTAGTGGAACATATCAATTTGTTTGTTGATTTGTGTGACCAAATTAGCAATTCTGAAATTTTAATCGCAAAAGAAGAGGATAAGCAAGTTAAATTGATGGAGCTTCCTATCGAGGAAATGGATCTTTCTGTTCGTTCATACAACTGCTTGAAAAGAGCGGGGATAAATACAGTTGAAGATCTTGTTAAAAAATCAAGAGCTGATATGTTAAAGGTTAAGAACCTTGGCATTAAATCAATAGAAGAAGTTATTCAAAAAGTTGAAAGCTATGGCCTTTCACTTAGAAAAGATGAAGAATAATTTAAAAGGAGAGAAAAATGGCTAATGACAAATTAGGTAGGCCTTCTAAGGAAAGAAAGGCAATTTTAAGAAATCAAGTGAGCTATCTTTTCTGGAACGGAAAAATTGAAACTACTGTTCAGAAAGCAAAATCAGTTAGAAGAATTGCTGAGAAACTTTTAACATGTGCAATTAACTCCTATGAAGACACAGTTAAGGTTGAAAAGGAGATAAAAGATTCTAAAGGTGTGAAAGTTAAAACAGAAGTTATCAATGACGGCCCAAAGAAATTGCAGGCAAGAAGAAAACTTATGTCATACCTTTATGATATTCAAGAACAAAGAGGTGAGAAAGAAAGCAAGGAATCTTTCTTGGCAAGGACAAGTGGAATTAATCACCCATTAATTGAAAAAGTTTTTAATGTATATGCACCTAAATATGCAGAAAGAGCAAAGAAACTTGGTCAAGGTGGAGGATACACAAGAATTCTTAAACTTGGAAAGAGAAGAGGTGATGCTGCTGAGATGGCAATTATTGAATTAATATAAAAAATCCTATTTAATAGGATTTTTTTTATGAAGAATATATAATTTTTTTTGATAAATAAATAAAATTATTCTTTAAAATAAAATATTTAATTACAAATCAGTAAAAATTCAATAAAGAATTGATTTAAAAACTAGCAGGCAAGAGGTTTTTGTTTTGATTTTTAATTGATTTTTTTTATTATATTTTTTCATTTGGTTAAGCCCAAATTATATATTAAAAGATTATTTTAAATGTATTATTTCTTCGTTAAACTCATATCCTTCCTCTTTCGCTAAAATTTTGATTATATGTATTAACTTTAATACATCTTTTGATGTTGCATTTCCAAGGTTAACAATAAAACCAGCGTGTTTCTTTGAAATTTGTGCCTCTCCCAAAGTTAAGCCTTTAAGACCAAAATCGTCTATAATTTTTGCCGGCAAGAAGTTATTTCTTTTAAATACGCTTCCTGCTGATGGTAAGTCATAGGGCTGAGTTTGTCTTCTTTTTGTTAAAAAGGAAGACATTTTAGCCTTGATTTCATCTTTTTCGCCTTCTTTTAATTTTAGTTTTCCTGAAAGGATTATTTCATCGGTTAAAAATGAATTTCGATACGAAAAATTTATTTTTTTTATTTTTTTTATTTTACCATTTTTTAAAACTGTTATTTCGCACAAAAAATCACCAACACATTTCTCAAAAGCTCCGGCGTTCATTTTTACGCTTCCTCCAAAACTTGCAGGTATTCCATAGCTCCATTCAAATCCAGAAATACTATTATTTGCTAAAAACTGATTTAATCTAAAAAGATTTACCCCTGCTTCAACACAGACAAAGGCGTTTTGACCTTGTTTTTCTAAAGAAATTTTATTAAGCTCTTTTAAACTTATTATAACCCCATTATAACCTTTGTCATCGACTAATAAATTGCTTCCGTTTCCCAGGATAAAGTAGGGTAAATTTTTTGATTTTGCAAATTTGATAGACTCTAAAATTTGTTGAACATTTTTGGGAATGATAAAAAACTTTGCATTTCCCCCGATTTTAAAGGTGGTGTGTTTTTTCATATCTTCATTTTCTTGGATTTTTAGATTATATTTCATATTTTCTTATATGAAAATTTATCTTAAACAGTGTTTGTTTTAAAAAAGATTAATTATTCTTTGCAATAAATGCTGTTTGTGTTAAAATAAAAGCGAGGTGTTTATGAAGCTTGTTGTTCAAAGAGTAAAAAGTGCTTGCTTAAAGGTTGAGGGAGAGGAGATTTCAAAGATAAAAGAAGGCCTTGTGGTATATGTCGGTTTTGCAAAGGACGAAAAGATTGAAAGCCTTGAATTTTTTGCAAAAAAAATTGTGAATTTAAGGATTTTTGAGGATAATAACAATAAAATGAACTTGTCTGTGAAAGATATTTCTGGTGAGATTTTATTGGTATCACAGTTTACCCTTCTCGCAGATACTTCTCACGGGAATAGGCCAAGTTTTTTTGAAGCAGAATTGCCACAAAAAGCAAAGGAGTTATATGATAAATTTGCAGAGTTAATTTCAGCACAAGGGGTTAATGTGAGTATGGGCGTTTTTGGTGCGTGTATGCAAATTTATCAACATAATGACGGACCTGTCACGATTGTTTTTTAAAAAATATTGCAAAATATTTTTCAAATTGTTATACTTAAATTATTAGGAGAGATTGTATGATTATTTTAGGAGATTATCACACTCACACAAAATATTCTAGAAATGGCCACGGAAAGGGAACAATTTTAGAAAATGCAAGCGTTGCAGCTAATAAAGGATTAAAGCAAATCGCTATTACAGATCATGGCTTTAATCATTGGCTTTTTGGGGTTAGAAGAAAAGAATTGCCGGAAATCAGGGAAGAAATTCTAAACGCAAAGGAAGTTTCTGGCGTGGATATTTTATTAGGTGTTGAAGCCAACCTTATCTCATTGAACGGTGATATTGATTTAAGAGAACAAGACTATGAAAGTTTGGATATTATTTTAATGGGGCATCATAATCTTATAAGGCATGAAACATTTAAGGATTGCATGAAGTTGGGTTTAGCTAACATATTGGGAGGAGCATTTTCTCCAAGCAAAGACAGGATTAATCGCAATACAACAGCTTTTTTAAAGGCTATTGACAAAAATCCCATCGATATAATAACTCATCTTAACTATGGTTGCCCTACTGATACACTGGCTGTTGCAAAAATGGCTAAGCAAAAGGGGGTTTTGGTTGAACTTAATGGAAAAAGGATAAATTTTAGCGATAAGGAACTTGAAATTATGGCAAGTGAGGGTGTTAAATTTATTATTAATTCCGATGCGCATTCTCCAGAAAGAGTTGGAGAGGTGAACCGTGCTGTAAATAAAATTTTTCAGTTAAATATTCCTATATCTCTTGTCGTAAACCTTGATAAACTTCCAAAATTTAACAAAAAGAGGAATTAATGAGTTTTTCAAAAGAAAGCAAGCTTGATATTTTAGGTAATGTTGTGCCAGAGAACGACTGTTGCATGCTTTCTTTTTTGTCGGGATTATTTCATTCGTGTGGAGAAATTGTTAAAAGCCAAGGTATTATTGTTGCTAGTTTTGTAACAGATATAAAAGAGCTTTTTGAATATTTAAACAAGATTACCCAAAGATTATATGGAGAAAAGCTTGATATTCAAATTAATGATGATTATGTTATTAACAAAACTACATATTACAGAATCAACTTTCCAAAATCAATTTCGGGAGAGGTGCTTAAAGATATTGGTGTGCTAAATCTTTCGCAAGGGGGATTTGAAATTAATTGGTCTAGTGATAAAAATGTTGTTATGCAAGATTGTTGCAAAAAGTGGTACATAACCGGCGCGTACATTGGCGCAAGCACTTCGAGTATTAGACTCTCTGGCGAGGAAGAATGGAAAAAGACTACCTCGGGATATCACATAGAATTTACTTCTCACAGTCATGAATTTTTAACAGATCTAGCCAATATTTTGGCAGAATTTGGCATTTTTTCTAAATTAGCCCAAAGAAAAAACATCTTTGTTCTTTATGTGAAAGAAGCTGAATTAATTAAAGACTTATTGGCTCTTGTTGGAGCAAACAACAGTGCGCTTGCTCTTTCTAATGAAATCATTACAAGAGAAAGAAGGAATCAAGTTAATCGTGAGGTTAACTGTATTAACGCAAACATTAATAAAACTGTCAGTGCAAGTATGCGTCAAGTTGAGGCGATCAACACAATTAATCAAATTATAGGTATTGATTCATTAGGGGAAGATTTGCAAGAAGTAGCGATGTTAAGGCTGGCAAACAAAGAGGAAAGTTTGGAAGAACTTTTACAACTATCTACAATAAAACTTACGAAAAGTGGATTAAATCATCGACTGAAAAAGCTTGAAAAAATTGCTAAAGAACTTAAATCATAAGGAGAAAAAAATGAAAGAATTTGTTCACCTGCATGTACATACTGAATATAGTCTGCTTGATGGATTGGCGAGGATTTCCAAATTAATAGACATTACAAAAGAAAGGGGCTGGAAGGCCGTTGCTATAACTGATCACGGAAATATGTATGGTGCGCTGAAAATGTATGAGAAGTGCATTGTAGAAGGTATAAAGCCCATTATTGGTTGCGAGTTTTATATTTGTGATGACAGATTTAATAGAACAAGTAGAGAAAGCATTGGCCATCTTGTTTTGCTTGCCAAGAATAACAAAGGTTATTCCAACTTATTAAAACTCAATGCTATTGCCTATAAAGAGGGCTTTTATTATAAGCCAAGAATTGACTACAAAGCACTAAAAGAACACAGTGAAGGTCTTATTTGTCTTTCTGCTTGTCTTGCTGGGCATATTCCTCAATATATTTTGCAAAGAAGATTTGATGAAGCAGAAAATCTTGCAAAATGGTTTAAGGATATTTTTAAAGATGATTTTTATCTTGAAATTCAAAATCACAATATTCCCGAAGAAAAAGAGGTTCTTATTCATCTTGCCGAGATGTCCAAAAAGCTTGGCATAAAGTTGGTGGCGACTAACGATGTTCATTATTTAAACAAAGAAGATGCTCTTTTGCAAGATGTTTTGATGTGTGTGCAGATGAGAAAAACTATTGATGACCCCGACAGAATGAAATTCTCTACTGACGAATTCTATTACAAGACCTATGAAGAAATGGAGGAAGCTTTTAAGGGGTTTGAAGAAGCTTTGGAAGTGACAAATGAAATTGCAAAAAAATGCGATATTGTCATCAAAACAAAATCACTGGGAGAAATTTTTGGAGTTGACGAAAAATATAAGCTCCCACAGGATAAGAACTATATACCTGTATATTTGCCAGATACAGGTGAAACGGCGTTTGACTTTTTAAAACGAATTGCTTATGAGGGTTTGCACAAGAATTATAAGGAAATAACACCCCAACTTACGGAAAGAATGGAAATGGAGCTTACAACAATCAAGGAACAAGGTTTTGTGGAATACTTTCTTATTGTTTGGGACTATATAAACTACGCTCGTAATAATGATATTCCCGTTGGACCTGGAAGAGGATCTGGTGCAGGAAGTTTGGTCGCTTATTGCACGGGGATTACCAAAGTTGACCCAATCAAATATCACCTTATCTTTGAGAGGTTTATCAACAAGGAAAGGGTTTCTATGCCCGATTTCGACGTTGATTTTTGTATGGATAGGCGTGGAGAGGTTATCGACTATGCAAAACGAAGGTATGGAGATGACCATGTTTCAAATATTGTAACCTTTGGAACAATGGCAGCAAAAAATGCTATTAGAGATGTCGCAAGAGTTTTAAATGCAACCAATGATGTGATTCCTATCGTAAAGGAAATTCCGGGGAAAGTTCCAGATGGATTAAACCCTAAAAAGCCGGTTCTAAAATATTATTTTGGCACGACAGGTGATCCTGCGTTTGATAAATATATCATTCCAGATTTAAGAAAAGCTTATGAAGAGAATGAAACTATAAAAAAGATTGCAGATATGGCTATAAAGCTTGAAGGAGTGCCAAGAAACACATCTATGCACGCTGCCGGTGTTTTAATTGCACCACAGCCTGTTGATAATTTTGTTCCACTTGCAAAAAACGGCGAAGATGTTGTAACTCAGTATGATATGATAGAGCTTGAACACTTGGGACTTTTAAAAATGGACTTTTTGGGACTTAGAACCCTTACGGATATTTACAAGGCAGTAAAGTATGTCGAGCAAGAGCACGGTGTTCATATTGATTTCTATGACATGGAGTACGATGATCCAAAAGTTTTTGAGCTTATAAGTTCTGGAAAAACAGATGCCATTTTCCAACTTGAAAGTGGTGGAATGAAAAAGTTTATGAAAGACCTTGGGCCTACTTGTATGGACGACATTATTGCGGGAATTTCGATGTATCGTCCGGGGCCTATGGATTCGATTCCAAGATTTGTTGAAAGCAAAAAACACCCCGAAAAAATCTATTATGAAGATGCTTGTTTAGAGCCAATTTTAAATATGACATATGGTTGCATTGTTTACCAAGAGCAAGTTATGAGCATTGTTCAAGTGATGGGGGGATACAGCCTTGGTCAAGCCGATAATATTCGCCGTATTATGGGAAAAAAACAAGTTAACAAGATTGCCGCAGAAAAGATTAAGTTTGTTGACGGTTGGGATGATCCAGAAGGGAAAAAATCTATTCCTGGTGCAGTGAAGCTGGGACACGATAGAGCTGTTGCAGAAAAGATATTTGATGCAATGGCAGAGTTTGCAAAGTATGCCTTTAATAAATCTCATGCCGCTGCATACGCTTATGTTGGATATCAGACAGCTTATTTAAAATGCTATTACGAAGTTGAATTTTTAACAGCTGTTTTAAATAACAGAATAACCAATATCGATGAAATTAAAAAATATACAACATTTGCAAAGAAGGAAGGAATTGAGATTTTACCCCCAAATATCAACAAAAGCATAACCGAATTCAAGGTTGAAAATGGAAGTATAAGATTTGGGCTTGCAGGGCTTAGAAATGTTGGCTCGGCCGTTGTTGACAGCATTATAGAAGAAAGAAATAGAAATGGAGAGTTTAAAAGCTTTGAAGATTTTGTTTCAAGAGTAGATGGACAAGTGCTTAATAAGCGCTGTTTGGAAAGCTTGATAATGAGTGGAGCTTTTGATGTTTTCAATGTTTACAGATCTCAACTGATGGAAATTTATCCAATTGCCGTTGACAGGGCAGTTAAGGAGGCAAAAAATCGAGATAGTGGACAAATTTCTATGTTTGGAGGAGATTTAATTTCCGACCCTTCATTTGACAATTTAGAATATCCAAAAATAAAGGAATACAACAAAGAAACAATTTTAAAAAAGGAAAAAGAGTTTGTTGGAATTTATCTTTCAGGACACCCTCTTGAAAATTACTTAGAAAAGTATGATTCATTTACTCTCACTTCTGATATGCTTGGGGCTGAAGAAAGCGAGGAAGATGAAGATAGTATTTCTGATGAAAATGAAAACAAAGAAGACTTTGCGGAAGGGCAAGTGGTAATATGTGGAGGAATCATTGTTGAAAAGAAAAAACTCACCTCCAAAAAGTCAAATAAGGATATGGCTTTTATCAAGATAGAGGATATTTATGGGACTATTGAGGTGGCAATTATGCCAAACATTTATCCAAAATATAAGCATTTGCTTGAAGAGGATAAGCTTATAACAGTTAGAGGAAAAATTTCTTTAAGAAATGAAATTCCAAGTGTTGTGGCGGAGGAAATTATAGAGTGGGGAAAAAGTGAACAAGAAGAGCAAGTAAACTACAAAAAACTCTATATTAGATTCAATACCAAAAACTTTGATGAATTCCAAAAGATAAAAAAATCCCTTTCTTCCTATCCGGGTAAAAGCCCTGTGATAATAAAGTGCACTGATTGTGGGAAAGCATTCAGTTACAGCGAAACAGTTGAAATTAATAATTATCTTTTAAATGAACTTTATGGAATTGTGGGTGAATCAAATGTTGTTGTGAAGTAACAAAAACAAAGACATAATTAAAAATCCGATAGTAATTTTTATCACACAAGGACTACCAAAGCCTCATGGGGTAACTCATGAGGTTTATTTTGTAATTGCTTGACTTTTTTTTAACATAATGTTAATCTTTTTTATATACATAATAAAGGAGAAAAAAATGGGACTTTTTAGTTTTTTTAAAAGACAATTATTAGAAGTAATTGAGTGGAAGGATAGCTCAAAAGACACTATTGTATACAGATTTCCACTTACTGAAAGAGATGAAATCATGAACAGCTCAACTTTGGTTGTTAGACCATCTCAGGTTGCAGTTTTTGTCCATAAGGGCCAAGTCGCAGATGTTTTTTCTGCTGGCACTTACAAGCTTTCAACAGAAAATATTCCATTTTTGACAAAATTATTATCCCTGCCAACTGGATTCAATTCAAGAATCAAAGCCGAAGTGTATTTCATAAACACAAAGCAATTTATTGGACAAAAGTGGGGAACTCAAAACCCTGTAATGATGAGAGATGCTGATTTTGGAAATGTTAGGATAAGGGCATTTGGAATTTACTCCTATAAAGTTGTTAATCCAAAATTATTTATGGAGGAAGTGTTTGGCTCTAACGAACTTTACCAGGTTAGCGATGCAAGTGATTATTTAAGACCTTACATAGTTCAGGGAATTTCGGACGCAGTGGCAGAAAGTAAAATTAGTGCCCTTGATTTAGCATCAAATTATAAGGAGTTTTCAGAAGATGTGATAAATGCTTGTCAAGAACAATTCAAGTCTTTGGGGTTAAAGCTTTGTGGTGTAACCATTGAAAACATCTCGTTGCCAGAAGAAGTTGAAAAAGCCCTCGATGAAAGAACCAAGATTGGTGTTATGGAAGACAAGATTGGCACATACACTCAGTATCAAGCTGCTAATGCTTTAAGAGATGCTGCAAAAAATGAAGGCGGAGGAAATCTTGCAGGGCTTGGAGTTGGACTTGGGGCAGGAACAGGCATAGGAAAACTTTTTTCGGAAAATTTAACAATGGAAAATAAACCTAAAGAGGAATATGCTGTTTGTTCAAAATGTGGAGCAAAACTAAGAAAAAATGCTAAATTTTGTCCAGAATGTGGACAAAGGCAGGGGGCAGTTTGCCCAAAATGTGGAGCGTCTGTTGGCAAAACTGCAAAATTCTGTCCAGAGTGTGGGGAGTCATTGAAGAAGAAATGCAAAAATTGTGGTGCAGAATTAAAAAAGACATCTAAGTTTTGTCCAGAATGTGGAACTAAGGTTGAATAATGGTAAGGAAGTTAAATGCGACAATTGAAAAATGTGAGGGGTGTGGAGGAAATCTGGTTTTTTGTCCCGATACTTTGGAATTGACTTGCGAAAAATGTGGTAAAGAACAAAAATTTAACAAACAAAAATTAACAACTAAAAGGAATTTAAATTTTGATTTTCAAGAAGATAATTATAATAAATGGGTAGAGTCCAACAAGGTGATTCAGTGTAAGAGTTGTGGAGCTAGGATTGTTTTAAATAAATTAGAATATGCTTCTAACTGCCCTTATTGTCAAAGTTCTTTTGTTTCACTCAGTGAAGAGCTTCCAGGAATAACGCCAGATGGGATCATACCCTTCGAATTTGATGGGGATGAAGCCTTACATAAGTTTAAAGCACAGGTAAAAAAGAGATTTTACGTTCCCAGAGCTATAAAAAAATCTCTTCCAAGAAATAAAGTAAGTGGCGTTTATATTCCTTCGTTTTCCTTCGACCTAGATTCTAAATCAAGTTATAAAGGGGTGCTTATAAAAACTCAGACTTACTTTAAAGATGGGAAAAGTTACACAAGAGAATTTTCTTTTCCAATCTCAGGCAAAATTAATCTGCCGTTTAGGGATATAATGGTTGAGGCAAGTTCACAAATAACTCAAAAACAGCTTTCTCAAATCCTTCCTTTTAATAGTGAAAAAGCCTATAAGTTTGAAGAAGATTTTATAAGAGGGTATGTAGTGGAGCATTATAACGAGGATCTAAAAGCTTGTTTTGAGCAGGCCAAACAAATAGTTGATCCAAATATTCGAAGAGAAATTTTAAAAAAATATGCATATTCAAGAGTTCAATATTTGGACATAGATACAAAGTTTTATAACGAAAAATTTATTTATAATGTTTCGCCAATATATATATTTGAATATAATTACAAAAAAAAGCAATATGTTACGCTTATGAATGGGCAAACAGGAAAATTAGGAAAAGACCTTCCTATTAGCAAAATTAAAGTTGCATTCACGGTGCTAATTATTTTGCTTTTTATAGCTGGTGTAGTGGTTTTGTCGATACTATACAGCAATTAAAAGAATTTGAATATTTTAAGGAGGAAAAAATGAATAAAATAGAAAAGGGAAAAAAAGCATTAATATGGCTTGGGGTGGGGAGTTTTATTCTCACCATTATATTAATTGTTGTGGGAATCTTTGTAATAATAAATGGAGCAAAAAGTTTGTCGAACGGGGTGAGCGTTAGAAACATTTTCGAAATTGTTGCAGGGTCTATATTATTGTTAATTTCATTTTTCTTTGCCTACATTGGAATTTACTTTTGCTGGGTTGGAAGTGCTATTAAAGCTACAAATGGAAGCATAAAAGATGACGATTTATGCAAGGGAACGGTTAATATGAAAAAATGCAAAAATTGTGGCAGTGAAGTTTGTTTGTCGGACAAAGTTTGTGGACAATGTGGAAATAAACTTGAAGAAAAAGTAGTTTGTGAAAAGTGTAAGAGCAAAATCGACTCCTCAAAAAAACATTGCACAAAATGTGGAGAATCTTTGAAAAAATAAATATAAAAAACTTAGCATATGCTAAGCTTTTTTAATAATCACTTCTGAGTTCAAAAATTGCAACATTCTCATTATTTATTCCAACTGGGCAATCATAAACTGCAAATTCAACTACTAGATCATATAGCTCATATTTAGCTAAATATGATATTATTTTAGAAAAGCCGGGGATATCCCAAATCTTGTCATCATCTAAGGTTGTGTGAATATTATATTCTGGCTTTTCGTAGATGTTTCTGTGGTCTGCATTTTTGTCTGTTCTTGCAGTAAGGTCAACAATATCTGTTTCAAATCCTTTTTTTACTTTAATGTCCCCAAGTAATATTATGTTTTCATCATATTCATTTGCAGAAACACAAAGAGTTATAAAGCCTTTATACTCGATAAGCTTTTGCAAGCATTCTTCATATGAAGTTACAAAGAAAAATTTCCCAGAAGTATTTTTAGCATCTCTTAAACAATATTCTTTTGCCGGATTTTGTAAAAAGAACAACTTAATCCTTTCAAAATCATTAACACCAAAAACTTCCTCTTTAAAATGATTGAGTTTAAGCTCCTTGATTTTCTCAATACTTTCCTTTTTTGTTTTTACATACATATTATTTTCCTCAATAAAAATATATCATTTTTAATCAAAAAAAACAAATAAAAAGTATTGATTGGTTCTTTTTGTGGATTTAATTGTTTTTTTATTAAAAAAATAAAAATATTTATTAAAATTGTTGACAAAATGGGTGTGGTATGTTATCATAACAGCGTCGCAAATATGCAGGTGTAGTTCAGTGGTAGAACCCCAGCCTTCCAAGCTGGTTGCGAGGGTCCGATTCCCTTCACCTGCTCCATGGGCTTCCATAGCTCAGCTGGATAGAGCAATGCCCTTCTAAGGCAGAGGTCGCAGGTTCGAATCCTGCTGGGAGCACCAACAAAAAAGACCTTTATGGTGGTCGTAGTTCAGTTGGTAGAACGCCAGATTGTGGCTCTGGAGGTCAAGGGTTCGATCCCCTTCGATCACCCCATATACTAATTTAAGTGCGTCACCTTAACATTGGGGTGTCGCCAAGCGGTAAGGCCTTGGATTCTGACTCCAACATCCGCAGGTTCGAATCCTGCCACCCCAGCCAGTTAATACTTAAAAACCAGTTTACATTGGCCTAACCGACAATCATATTGGGGTGTCGCCAAGTGGTAAGGCACACGATTTTGATTCGTGCATCCGTAGGTTCAAATCCTGCCACCCCAGCCACTTAGTTTATATTGCTATTTTTTTAATATGGTTCACTAGCTCAGTTGGTAGAGCACTTGACTTTTAATCAAGGGGTCCCGGGTTCGAGCCCCGGGTGAGCCACCAAAAAACAGGTTTTACCTGTTTTTTTGTTTTCCCGGGGCATTCTAATCTTCGATTAGAAAAATCACTTTGTGATTTCGAACCCGGTATCCCGGTCGGCCCAAAGCCTGCGAAGAAATGCTGGCAGGTTTGAGCCTCTTCCCGTAAACAAGTTTACCGAGGCTCTGCACCGAGCCTCGAAGTAATTACTAAATTGTTGGTGAAGAAATCTTAGTAATTTTAAATTCAAGTGATTAAATTATATATAATGCTATTAAAAAATTGTTGTTATATATAAAGTTATAATAAGAAAAATATAATAATTTTTTCTTTTTGTATTGACTTGTTAAAAATTTAGTGTTATACTAAAACAGTATTAAAGGAGGAAAAATGAAAAATATTAATTGGGGAACACCAGAAGAAGCAACACAAAAACTTTTTAGTTATGTAACCACAGGTGTGGAACTTGGAAAATTAAAACCGGTTGTTTGTGCAAAGTCTGCAATGGTAGATGCGAGGGATCCAAGGCCAGAAGAAATTGGCAAACCTCTTCAAGTTTGGACAAATGGTAAATTGGAGGCTAACAGCAACTATATTGTTAAAGAAGATGACAAAATTTTGACTACACTCAATCAAGATGGCTCTGCTAAACTTGATGAATATGGTCATGCAAACGAATATTTAATGCCGGCAAAAAAGCTTGCGTCAAGATATCCAAAAAAGATTAATGGACATTATGTGGCAGACAATACTCCAAGTGTTATGGTTAAGTTGTCAGATTCCATTATTCCAGAGGAAGGAATTACTGTTGTTCCTCCTGGTTGGTGGGGTTCTACTGGAACATTGCATAAAGGTGGAGCTATTATGCTTCCATTTGATCCAAATCGTTCCAAGGAAGGTCAGGTTTGGGCATGGAACAAAGAGGGTGCAAATAAATTAGACTGGTATCCTAATAATGAGCCTTGGACATATTCAGAATGCGATAAAAATGGAACTTTCAAAGATCCGACTTTAAGAAAATCGTTTGGACAAAATGGAGAATTTCAAGGAGATCCGTACTCTTCAAAGAGTAAAGAATAAAAGTATTCAAAACAAAAAAACAGCTCTTATGAGCTGTTTTTTTTGGAGTTATGGTTAAAGAAACGGTTACATCTCTCTTGTGTAATAACTTCCAGAGTGTTGTGTTGCTGGGAATCTTTTTCCTTTTTCAAGGTAAAGGCTTCCTCCACAATTTTGATTTTTGTCATAGGCAGTGTAATTACCGCTTTCTGGCACTTGTTCACCTGGAGTCCATTTTTGTTTTTCCATATTTTACCTCCCGATTCTATTGTGTGAAGAAATTTGAAATATATTCAAAAAAAATAAAATTAAAGTTAATTTTATTTGGTTTTTGAAAAGAGTTTTGCTAGAATATTAAAGTGTGAAAAAGGAGAAAACTATGAAGCAATTTGTTTATCAATTTAAAGAAGTTCAAAAGCCGGACAAGAATTTGTTTGGTGGAAAAGGGGCTAACCTTGCAGAGATGACCAAACTTGGAATGCCTGTTCCACAAGGATTTATTATCACAACAGAAGCTTGTACTCAATATTATAATGATGGAAGAAAAATTAATGATGATATTTTAGACCAAATATCAAAGAAATTAAAAGAACTTGAAGCTATAACTGGAAAAAAGTTTGGAGATGTTAATAACCCATTACTAGTTTCCGTTCGATCTGGGGCAAGGGTATCTATGCCTGGAATGATGGACACAATTTTAAATTTGGGATTAAATGACGAAGCTGTTGAAGGCCTTGCAAGACTCACAAACAACCCAAGATTTGCCTATGACTCTTACAGAAGATTTATTCAGATGTTTTCTGATGTTGTTATGCAACAAGAAAAATCAAAATACGAAAGAATTTTAGATGAAGTTAAAGAGAAAAAAGGTGTAGAGTTTGATAAAGATCTTTCTGCTGAAGACTTAAAGGAAATAGTGAATTTATTTAAGGATCTTTACAAAAAATCTCAAGGCGAAGATTTCCCTCAAGATCCAAAGGTTCAACTTATCGAAGCAGTGAAAGCCGTTTTCCGTTCTTGGGACAACGAAAGAGCAAATGTTTACAGAAGAATGCACGACATTCCTTACGAGTGGGGAACTGCAGTTAATGTTCAGTCGATGGTTTTTGGTAATATGGGAGATGATTGCGGAACAGGTGTTGCTTTCAGCCGAAATCCTGCAACCGGAGAAAATGTTTTCTACGGAGAGTATTTAATGAATGCTCAGGGAGAAGATGTTGTTGCTGGTATCAGAACACCACTTCCAATTGCAACTCTTAAAGAGCAAAACCCAGATGTTTACAATCAATTTGTTGAAATTGCAAAAAAACTTGAAAAACACAATAAAGATATGCAGGATATGGAGTTTACTATTGAAAAAGGCAAGCTCTATATGCTTCAAACTAGAAATGGAAAAAGAACAGCTAAGGCAGCTCTTAAAATTGCCGTTGATCTTGTTAAGGAAGGTTTAATTACGGAAAAAGAAGCAATAATGATGATTGACCCAAAACAACTTGATGCCCTTCTTCACCCACAATTTGACGATAAGGCACTTAAAAATGCAAAAGCAATTGCCGAGGCTCTTCCAGCATCTCCTGGGGCTGCTTGTGGTAAAATTTGCTTTACTGCTGACAGAGCAAAAGAAATGGCTCAAGATGGCGACAAGGTTGTATTAGTAAGACTTGAAACTTCTCCTGAAGATATCGAGGGAATGGCTGTTTCTCAAGGTGTTTTAACAGCTCGTGGAGGAATGACATCTCATGCTGCTGTCGTTGCAAGAGGAATGGGGACTGCTTGTGTAGCAGGTTGCTCGGCTTTAAAATTTGCCTCTGATGAAAAATCTTTCACTTTAAATGGAAAAGTGTATAAGGAAGGAGATTTGTTGTCATTTGATGGATCAACTGGTAAAATTTATGATGGTTTAATTAAAACAGAACCAGCAAAAATTTCTGGTGAATTTGCTACAATAATGGAGTGGGCAGATAAATACAGAGTTTTGCAGGTAAGAACTAACGCCGACAATCCAAAAGATGCAGAAAATGCTTTTGCTTTTGGAGCAGAGGGTATAGGACTTTGCAGGACAGAACATATGTTCTTTGAAGCAGACAGGATTCCTGCTGTTAGAGAAATGATTGTTTCCAGCACTGTTGAAGAGAGAAAAAGGGCGCTTGACAAGCTTCTTCCAATGCAAAGAAAAGACTTTATTGGCCTTTACAAGGCAATGAAAGGCCGTCCTGTTACAATCAGATTCTTAGATCCACCTCTTCATGAGTTTGTTCCACACGAAGATCAGGAAATTAAGGATTTGGCAAAAGAAATGGGTCTTTCATTTGAAACATTAAAGAGAACCGTGGAAGATTTGCATGAATTTAACCCAATGATGGGACACCGTGGGCTTAGACTTGCTGTAACTTATCCAGAAATTGCCCAGATGCAAACAAGGGCAGTTATAGAAGCTGCAATTGCTGTTTCTAAGTCTGAAAATTATAATATTATTCCTGAAATAATGATTCCTTTGACATGTGATATTAAAGAATTTAAATATGTTAGGGATATTGTTGCAAAAGAAGCAGAAGAAGTGCTTAAAGAGAATAATGTGAAGATGACCTATAAGATTGGAACTATGATTGAAATTCCTCGTGCAGCTGTAACTGCTGATCAGATTGCACAGTATGCTGAATTCTTCTCATTTGGAACAAACGATTTAACACAAATGACTTATGGATTCTCTCGTGACGACGCAGGAAAATTCTTAGATGTGTATTATGCTAAGAAAATTTTTGAAAGTGATCCATTTGCAAGACTCGACCAAAACGGAGTTGGCAGACTTGTTAAAATGGCAACTGACCTTGGAAAGTCAACTAGACCTGACATAAAGCTTGGAATTTGTGGAGAACACGGCGGAGATCCTTCATCAATTGAGTTCTGTCATAAAACAGGATTAAATTATGTTTCTTGCTCTCCATTCCGTGTGCCAATTGCAAGGCTTGCAGCAGCTCAAGCTAATATTAAGTTTCCAAGAAACTAACATATATTAAAAATCGCCAAAAGGCGATTTTTTATTTGCTTAAATCACTGATTTATTAAATATCATTGATTTGAATGATTTGTTTTTAAATTCATTTATTTTGCTTTATTTATCTTTAATGTCCTTAATTTGCTTTACTTTTTTGTTAAAAAGTGCTATTATCATGCCAAAGTGAGGTATATGATTATGATGATTGAACCACCTATTGACAAACTTCTTAAAAAGACAAATGGAAATATATATATTCTTGCAAACTTAATTGCAAAAAGAGCCAAGGAGATAGAAACTTTAAGAAGAGTGGAACTTAGTGAGAGCAATGATAAGTCAATAAGTATTGCTTGCCAAGAAATTTATGAAGGAAAAGTTGTTCCTAGCAATGTTTAATGCTAGGAAAATTTAAGATAATATGATATAATTCTACTATAAATTATAGTAGAATTTTTTTTTGGAGGAAGTTTTGTTTGCAAATGTAATAATTGACCAAGATTCAAAAGCTCTTGACAAAGTTTTTGAGTATAGAATTCCAAATGAATTGAAGATTGAAAAAGGTATGCGAGTTTTGGTTCCTTTTGGAACGAGAATTTTGCAAGGTTTTGTTGTTGATATAAATGAAAATTGTGAATACGATGCAAACAAGATAAAAAGAATAATTTCTGTTGTCGAGGATTTTGCTTGCATTAAACCTGAAATGCTTGATCTGATGAAATTTATGTGCAAGAAGTATCATTTAAGGTTAACCTCTGTTCTTAGACTTTTTATACCAAGTCAGATGAGAGAAGGGAAAGTCAAAGAAATATTTGAAAAAAAATGCAAAATAAAAGATGATGAAGCGAAGATAAGAGGCCAAAAACAACAAGCAATATATAATTACTTAAAAGAAAACGGAGAAGAGGACTTTTCGTTATTAAAGGAAAAGTTTGGTTATTCTGCATTAAATTCATTGATACAAAAAGATATTGTTGCCATTGAAAAATATCAAGTAAAAAGAACTCCTTATACATCTAATGTTAAGGACAAGAAAGTTGTTTTAAACTTAATGCAACAAAGGGCAGTAGAAAGTATTAAAAATAGTGGCGTCTATCTTTTGCATGGTGTTACAGGTAGTGGAAAAACAGAAGTTTATATGAACCTTATCTCAAAGGTTTTAAAAGAGGGGAAAAATGCAATTATGCTTGTTCCTGAAATTTCTCTTACCCCCCAAGTTCTTGCTAGTTTTAAGGCAAGGTTTGGTGAAAGCATTGCGATACTTCACAGTGGGCTTTCAGTTGGCGAAAGATTTGATGAATGGAAGAGGATATTTTTGGGAGAGGCAAATGTTGTGATTGGCGCAAGATCAGCGATATTTGCGCCTATTGAAAATTTGGGAATTATAATAATAGATGAAGAACACGAGCAAAGCTATAACTCCGAGTCTAATCCAAGATATGAGACTATTGAGGTTGCAAAATTTAGGTCAAAATATAATGTTTGTCCTCTTGTTCTTGGCAGTGCAACGCCGAGTATAGACAGTTACCAAAAAGCAGTCAAAGGGGAGTATTCTCTTTTAGAGCTTCCTGTTAGGGCAAATGGCAGGGAACTTCCAAAAATTCAAATTATTGATATGATGATGGAGATTAGAACTGGAAACAGCGGGATTTTTTCCAAACAATTGATTGCAGATTTATCAGATGTCGTAAACAGAAAAAAGCAAGCAATGATTTTTATAAACAGAAGGGGATATTCTTCCTTTATGATGTGTCGTGAGTGTGGATATGTTGCAAAGTGCAAAGATTGTGATGTTTCTCTTGTTTACCATAAGGAAGACAAAAAACTTAAATGTCATTATTGTGGAAAACAATACAAAGTTTTAGATGTTTGTCCTAATTGCAAAAGTGAAAGAATAAAAGAAGGTGCTGTTGGAACAGAGAGAGTTGTGGCTGAGCTAAATAAACTTTTTCCCGATGTTAAAGTTTTGAGAATGGATAATGATACCACTTCAAAGAAGAATGCACATGCAAAAATTTTGGAAGAATTTAAAAAGTCAAAGCCGGGAATTTTGGTGGGAACGCAAATGATAGCAAAGGGGCATGATTTTGAAGATGTCGTGCTTGTTGGAATAGTGGACGCAGACCAAAGTCTTTACCAAAGTGATTACAGAAGCACGGAGAGATGTTTTCAGCTAATAACCCAAGTCAGTGGAAGGGCAGGAAGGAGCAAAGATGAGGGAAAAGTTGTTTTGCAAATTTATAGCCCAAGACATTATACTTATAAGTTTGTCGCAAATTATGATTATAAAGGCTTTTTTAAAAAGGAAATAAATTTAAGACAGACGGCAAATTTTCCACCTTTCACCAAAATTATAAGAATTCTTTTTTCACATAGTGATGAAAATGTTGTGAAAGATGAGTTAAAAATGTGTTATAATAAATTATTAAAAGTAAGAGAAAAATATTTTGATGATATAATCTATATGGACGCTATGAAAGCACCTTTAAAAAGAATTCAAAATAAATACAGATATCAGGTTATCGCAAGGTGTAAGCTTGAAAAAATTGAAGAAATTGAAGATGCAATTTATGCATGTACAGAAGGGACACTTAAAAGTTCGGTGTTTTTCGAGGTTAATCCTCAAAATATGAGTTAGTTAAAAGTTAGGAGAAAAAAATTATGGCAGTGAGAAAAGTTTTAAAATTAGGAGAAGAAATTTTAAGGAAAAAGTCAAAAAAAGTTGTTGATTTTGATGAAAATCTTTGGAGCCTTCTAGATGACATGAGAGAAACAATGTATGAGAATGACGGAATGGGGCTTGCTGGCCCTCAAGTCGGGATTTTGAGAAGGATTATTGTTATGGATGTTAATAATAATTATTATGAACTTATAAATCCTGAGATAATATTTCAAGAAGGTGAGGATATTGATACCGAAGGATGTTTAAGTGTTGGTAAATTTAACGATAAGGTTAAAAGACCTTACAAAGTTACTGTTAAAGCAGTTGACAGATATAATTATCCTATTGAAATAACAGGAGAAAAGTATTTTGCAAGATGTGTTTGTCACGAAATAGACCACTTAAATGGGGTTTTGTTTGTGGATAAAAGCGAAAATGGAAAAGAGTTTTTAAAAGAAAGAGGAGTAAAATGAAAATTCTATTTTTAGGATCATCAGAGTTTTCTGTTGGTGTGTTGCAAAGGCTTTTGGAATCTAGACATAAGGTTGTTGCTGTTATATGTCAGCCGGACAGACCTTGTGGCAGAGGACATAAGCTGACCTCTCCAATAATTAAAGAATTTGCTCAAACGAGAGGAATAAGTGTTTTACAATTTGAAAAAGTTAATCAAAATATAGATGAAATTTTTAGTCTTGATTTTGATGTTTTTGTAACAGCATCTTTTGGACAAATTCTTTCAAGAGAATTTTTGTCAAAAAAACTTGGGCTAAATGTTCATCCTTCAAAATTGCCTAAATATAGAGGAGCAACTCCGTTGCAAACAGCTCTTTTAAACGGAGATACAAAGACAGCAGTTACAGTCCAAAAAATGGTTTATGAAGTTGACAGTGGCGATATTATATTGTCGCAAGATTTGGCAATTGATGAGGAAGATGATTTTCTTTCATTAAGCGAAAAGAGTTCAAAAATAGGAGGGGAGCTACTGGTCAAGGCCTTAAACTTAATTGAGGAAGGAAAAGCCGTATTTTTGCCTCAAAACGATAATTTTGCCACCTACACTAAGATGATAAAAAAGGAAGATGGCTTTTTGGATTTTAATTGCTTAGCTTGTGAAATCGTTAATAAAGTTAGGGCGTTAGCCTATAATCCAGGGTGCTATTTCTATATTAATGAAGAAAGAATTAAGGTGGCAAAAGCAACAATATGCCAAGATTTTGACGTGGATATAGGTGAAATTTTGATTAAGAATAAAGAGTTTTTAATCAAGGCAAAGAAGGGAGCTGTTTGTATTTTAAGATGTCAAGCCCAAGGTGGAAAGATGCTTGATGCAAAAGATTTTTTGAATGGCTATACATTCAAAAGCAATAGGGTAAATGAGTGATGCTTTTAGATTTTAGTAAAGAAGAGTTGATTGATTACGTTGTTAAATTGGGATTTCCAAAATTTAGAGGAAGTCAGCTTTTTGACGCACTTATCCAAGGAAAAAGATTAGATGAGATTACTAATTTGCCAAAAAACTTTTTGGATAAAATAAAAGATGAATACCCAAATTTTTACATCGAGAAAAAATTAGAAAGTAAAGATGGAACAAAAAAATATGCATATAGGCTGAAAGACGGGCAAATAATAGAAGGTGTTTTTATGAAATATAAGTACGGAAACACTCTTTGCGTGTCTACTCAGGTTGGATGCAGAATGGGTTGCAAGTTTTGTGCTTCGGGACTTTTTGGCCTTACAAGAAATTTAACAGCTGGAGAAATTTTGGAGCAGGTAATAATAGCAAATAAAGACAACAGAAAAAGTTTAGATGAAAGAGCCATCACAAATGTTGTGTTGATGGGAAGTGGTGAACCTCTTGACAATTACGAAAATGTTACAAAATTTATTAAACTTCTAAATTCAGAAGATGGACTTAATATAAGTCAAAGGAATATTTCAATTTCTACATGTGGCCTTGTTCCTTATATATATAAATTTGCAGACGATGGATTTACCGTAACCTTAACAATTTCTCTTCACGCCTCAAATGACGAAGTAAGAAAAAAGACAATGCCAATAGCAAACAAATATTCAATAAAAGAGATAATTGATGCTTGCAAGTATTATTTTAAAAAAACAGGAAGAAGGGTCGTTTTTGAATATACACTTGTTAAAGATGTAAACGATAAAGAAATCCACATAAAGGAGCTGAGTAATTTATTAAAAGGGTTCCCTTGTCATGTCAATATCATTCCATTAAACTTTGTCAAGGAAAGAGGGCTTCTTGCGAGTGGTGACAAGGCCACTTATAATTTTGCCGAAAGCCTTGTAAAAAATGGAGTTTCTGCAACTGTTAGAAGGACGCTTGGAAGTGATATAGGTGGAGCTTGTGGACAGCTTAGAAATTCGCTTATCAAAAACAATAATTCTAACTAGCAATTATTAATTTTAGGAATAAGCTAAAAAAGGAGAAATTATGGTAACGCTTGTTATACTTGACGGCTTTGGAATAAGTAAAAACGAAAAGGGAAATGCAATAAAATCGCAAGGCACTCCTTTTTTAGACAAGCTTAAAAAAAAGTATCCACATTCAACTCTTAAAGCAAGTGGAGAAGCCGTTGGTCTTCCAAAGGGTCAGATGGGAAACTCGGAAGTTGGGCATCTTACTATTGGCGCAGGAAGAGTTGTTCTTCAAGATTTATTAAAAATTAACAGGGATATAGAAAATGGAGAATTTGGAAAAAACAAAAATCTGATAAGAGCATTAAAATATGCAAAAAATGGCAGACTTCATGTTTTAGGACTGCTTTCTGACGGAGGTGTTCATTCTCATATCAATCATTTGTATGCCATTTTAAAAGAGGCAGAAAAATATGAGATAAAAGAAGTTTTCATTCACGCAATTCTTGACGGAAGAGATGTTCCTGTTTCAAGTGCAATAAGTTATTTAGAAGAATTAAATTCACATCTGAAAGAAAATATGTTTATTTCTTCCGTTTGTGGGAGAGTCTTTGCAATGGACAGGGAAGAAAGATATGATAGAATTAAAAAAGCATATGATATGTTAACGACAGATATAAAAAAAGATAAATCCTTTAAAGAAGTCGTTTCACAAAGTTATAAAAATGCCATATATGATGAGTTTTTGGAACCTGTGTTATTAAAAAAGAACGGCAATATTCAAGATGGGGATAGTGTGATATTTTATAATTTTAGATCAGATAGAGCAAGAGAAATTACCTCTGCATTTACATCTAAAAATTTTGACAAATTTAAAACTAAGAAATTTAAAAACTTACTCTTTTCTCCAATGGAAGAATATTCGGATGAATTTAAAGAATTAAACACAATCTATCCACCGGAAATAATAAATCCAACTCTTGCAAGTATAATTTCAAAAAAAGGCTTAAAACAATTCCACATAGCAGAAACGACAAAATATGCCCATGTCACATTTTTTATAAATGGAGGAAGGGAGAAAGCTTTTAAAGGGGAGGAAAGAAAGTTAATAGAAAGTATTGATACTCAAAATTTTGAATACTATCCTCAAATGAGAGCAAGTGAGATAACAGAAGAAACTTTCGAGGCAATAGCTTCGGAGAAATATGATTTTGTTCTTGTGAATTTATCTAATTTGGATATGATAGGCCACACAGGAAATTTTAATGCAACAAAAGAGGCAGTAAAAATAGTCGACAAATGTGCTTATGCAATTGCGCTTGCGACTTTGATGGCAGGTGGAGATTGCATCATAACTGCCGATCACGGTAATGCAGAAAGTATGTTTGATAAGATGGGGAACAAAATTACATCACATACTAATAATCCTGTTCCTTTTATTTTGGTAACAAAAAGAGCAAAAAAGGTCAAAGAAGGAAGTTTGGCTAATGTTGCTCCAACGGTACTAAAATTGCTTGATTTAGAAATTCCTGATAATATGGAAAGGCCTTTATTCTAATTTATTATTTTACCAAATAAAATAATTTACATTAACTAACTTCAAATCTATCTATAAATAGCTTAAAATTTATCCATAAGATAAAAATTTTGTTTATGATAACACGACAACATTACCACACATAATGTCGAAGTAAGAAAATGTTTGCAAAGAACCATCAATAGTTATAGTGAAAACGCTTGGATAAATATCTTTTATCTTTGCAGAAACTATATCTATTTTTTTTCTGCCACGATTTATGCTGAGTTTAACATCTTCACCCTTTAATTGCTTAATTTTTTCTTTTATTGATTGTAAATCTAAATTTGTTCTTTTCATCATTCCCTCCCTTTAAGAGATTGTTATTATCACAAGGATTATTGACAATCTAAAAAATTTTAAACAGTTTTGTCATACTTGCAAAAAAATCTTAATAAAATATAGCGATATCGAGGTAAGAGGAGGATATATGGCTTTTGAATCAAATAATTTTTACGCATCGAAGAAAGTTAAACTGCCGAGTAGTGAATTTAATGTGGAATGTAATATTTCGACAGAGGAAGAAATTTCCAAAATCTTTGTTGTTTCGGCAAATGTAAGCGTTGACACAAAAGAAGTTTTGCCGGGAAGTGTTGCATATATGGGCAATATTGAAACCTGTGTTGTTTATTTAACAAACAACGGAGAAATTGGCTCTGTTCACGCATCTTGCCCTTTTAATTCAAAAATTGAGAGCGAAGAAATACAGGCAGACCAAAAAGTTTTGTTGTTTGTTAAAATAAGTGGGTATAATGTGCAAGGCATTACAAACGGAAACATTTCCTTAAATTACACTTTATTACAATCGGGAGCTAGTTTGTCTAATCAAGAAATAAAAAGCGTTAGTGCAAGCGACGAGGACATTGCTGTTAAGGAAGAGGAGATTAAAGTTGTTAAATTTATTGGGCAGGCAGGAACAATTGCAAACACAAAAAGTCCTTTCCAAACCAAATCAACTATTAAAAAACTATTATTGTGCGAAAGTCAAGCTTCTGTTAAAGATGTTGAGCCAGGTTTAAACTTTGTTACTGTTAGTGGTGAAGTTGTAAGTAGAGTTTTGTATTTAACAGAAGATGACAGGTTTGAATCAGAATATATTTTTGATTCTTTTAAAGAGGAAATCGAGCTTGATGGTGTGACAAAAGAAAGCCAGGTAGAGGCGTGTGCTTTTGTTAAGTATTCTGATGTTAAGGCCGTTGTTGATAATTTGGAAAGTGGGGCAAAAATTGAAGTAAGTGTTCCTGTTGAAATTTGCGCTATGGCATATCAAGAGGTTGAGGTGAAAGTTGTTTCTGACCTTTACAGCACAAAGAATGAACTTGAAGTCTCTACCGCATCTTTTAATATGACTAAAAATCTTCCATTTGAAGTTGTTGACGGAAAGATAGACGGAACACTTGTGATTGAAGATGACAAGCCAAGAATTGACAAAGTGCTGTTTAACGGAGGAGACTTTGTTAATATTACCAATGTTTATGTTCGGGAAGGAATGTTAAATGTTGAGGGAATAGCGAAAACAAATGTTGTTTATTTAAACGACGAGGAAAGCTCTTTAAATGCCGTCGAAATTGAAGTTCCGTTTGTTTTGTCCGAAAGAACAGAAATTTCGGAAAGTGCACAACTATATGCACTGGCAATTATCACAGATTCTGATGTGGCTGTGAAAAAAGGAAGAGAACTTTTCTATGATGCAAAAGTAAAGGTGTTAGTTTATGTTGATTGCGATGTTGTTTCGGCTGTTATAAGTGATGCTAAACTTAGTGATGAGCTTGCTCAAAGAGATTATGCGATGGAAATTGTCTTTGCAAAAGAAGGGCAAACTTGCTGGGATATAGCCAAGGCAAACAAAGTCAAAGAAAGTATGGTGGCGATGCAAAATCCTAATGTAATTTTCCCTCTGTCACAAAACTGTGAAATAGTTTTGTTTTTCCAAAATTTTAACAAAATGTAACAAAACATATATTTATTAGCAAGCCAAAACTCCTCGGTTTATTGAATAAATAGGTTTTTTATAGGAAAAAATCTCCATACAAAATGGAGGTTTTTTTATGAAATACATCATATCATTTGTTTCATTTTTAGCGATAACTCTTATTTTTGTTTTTTCGGGGCTTAATAATTGCAAAAATGAAAATATGGAGTATCTTAGGATACATATAAGGGCAAATTCAAATATGGAGGAAGATCAAAGAGTTAAATATATGGTCAAAGATGCAATTGTTGAGGCATTAATCCCCATTCTTTCGCAAGTTGACACCATTGATGAAGCAAAAATTGCAATGAAAGAAAATTTTAATTATATAGAAAATGTTGCTAATAATGTTTTAAAGGCAGAAAAATTTGAATATAAGTCAAGTGCATATCTATCAAATGAGTTTTTTCCAGCGAGAACATACGAAAATTTAACTCTTGAAAGTGGATATTATGATGCTTTAATTCTAAATCTTGGGGAGGGAAGTGGAGATAACTGGTGGTGTGTTGTATATCCAGCATTTTGCTTCCTTGAAACAAAAAATTCGTCGAATTATGGTTATATTTCAAAAATTTGGGAAATAATTAATAGTGTAACAAAAAATTAAAAAGGAAGGAGAAATATGAAAAAAGAAATTCTTGGTTCAATGCTTGCTCTCTTGATGCTTGGGGGAGGTGTTGGCAAAATAAGTACATACAGCCAAAGCGAAAGTTTGGCAGATTCAAGCATTGTTTTAGCTGCGACAGTAAATGAAATAAAATCAGTTCAGCAAAGGTTAAAAGAATGGGGGTACTATAAAGGGGCAATAGATGGAATATATGGCAGTGGGACAAGAAGCGCTGTTATATTGTTTCAAAAGAAAAATGGATTAACTCCTGATGGGATTTTGGGACCTGCAACGGCAAGGGCGATTGGGATTTCAATCAGTAACAGCCAGACATCTTCACAAAGTGGCTCTGATTTATATCTTCTTGCAAAATGCGTTTATGCTGAAGCAAGAGGAGAAATATATCAAGGTCAAGTTGCCGTAGCTGCTGTTATTTTAAACAGAGTTAAAAGCCCAGATTTTCCAAACACAATTGCAGGTGTTATATATCAACCTTGGGCGTTCACGGCAGTTCATGACGGACAAATTAATTTGGAGCCGGATGCAACGGCTTACAGCGCTGCACAAGATGCATTAAATGGCTGGGATCCTACATACGGTTGCCTTTACTATTACAATGCAAAAACAGCGACAAGTCAGTGGATTTTTGACAGAACAACTGTTGTCACAATAGGGCAACATGTGTTTGCAATATAGGAGGTATTATGAAAAAGAACGAAGTTAAAGTTACCGATCAACAAGTTAAAACAAAAAAGAAAAGAAGGCTTGGCTTGCCGATTGCAATTGCATTATTGACTGTTACAACAGGTGGACTTGCAATTGCTTATGGAATGAGTCAAGCAACTGCAAGCACCTACGAAATTCAGCTTGAAAATGTTTATCAGAAAAATCTTTATGATTTGGTGGAAAGTGTCAATAACGCAGAAACAAAATTAAGCAAAATATTAGTTTCAACAGATTCTGATTTTCAAGGAAAAACTTTGGTGGAAGTAGCACATAATGCCGACCTTGCCGAGCAAAGCCTCTCCGGTCTTCCAGTTTCGAGAAACAGTTTAAGTGAAAGCATGAGATTTATAAATCAAGTTAGTGGTTACACTCAAACCTTATCCGAAAAACTTTCCAAAGGAGGAAAACTTACATCACAGGAATTGCAAACTCTATCCGACATAAAAGAGAGCATAACATATATGCGTGATGAGATTGACAAATTCACACAAGACACCCATGGAGGATACTCAATCCTTCAAAAAAGTCTTGATTTTGAGGGAGAGCAAAATGCCTTTACCATAAGAATTTCAAAAATAAAAAATGAAAAACTAGATTATCCAACAATGATCTATGACGGACCTTTTTCTGACTCCGAAACAAATGTTGAAATAAAAGGACTAAGTGGAAATGAAGTTTCAAAAGATGATGCATATAACGAGATTTCGAAGTGTTTTAACAACATTTCCACACTTACATATCTTGGTGAAATAAACAGCAAATTCCAAGTTTATAACTTTGAATTAAAAACCACAAACAATCAAACCCTTTATCCACAAGTCACAAAAATTGGAGGGAATATTTTAACAGTAAGTGGACAAAGCAATCCTTTACAAATGAGCACAATCAGTCTTGATGAAGGTGTAAGATTAGCGCTATCTTTTGCAAAAGAGAACGGAATTGAAAACCCTGAATGTGTTTGGAAGGAAGCGCTTAAAAATGAAGGATATTACAACATCGCTCCAAAACAAAACGGAGTGATATTATACCCTGATTTAGTTAAGGTGAAAATAGACTTATCAACAGGAACGGTTATAGGTTATGACGCATCAACCTATTTCACTAATCACACAAACAGACTCTTGCCGAAGGCAAAAATATCCGTTTCCGACGCACAAAAAGTTTTGCCTCTTGATGAATATATCTTTGAAGATGGCAGGCTGGTTCTTGCACCACTTGACTATTCTCGTGAGGTGCTGTGCTACGAGTTTATTGGACAAAAAAATGGAAGTGTTTATTATTTCTACATTAACGCATTAAATGGAAAAGAGGAAAACATCTTAAAAGTAATAAAAACAACAGATGGTTCAAAATTAATGTAAAAATTAAAAGAGGGTTTAAAGGAATTAAGCCCTTTTTTAATACTTTATTAGTGATGAAATTAAACAAAATATTAGGTTTTAAATTTAATCCTCTTAATCTTTGTAATGAATATAAGGACATTATAATCTTAATAAAATTTAAAAAATCATAAAATAATCCCTTTTTATTTTGAAAAAAATAAAATATTTGCTAAAATATTGATGTAAATTAAAATTTCTTGGCGTGGCTATACTAATTTTGACGGAAAATGAGCAAAATAAAATAAAAAGGGGAAAGATTATGAAATCGAAAATCAGTTCTTTTTTTGAGAAAAAGTCGGGTAAGCTTGCCTTGTCGGGGATAATTTTTGCCTTGGCTTTGGTCGTTGCGCTCACAACAGTTTTTGTGCTTAATGGCAAGAAACTGGAAAACAAAACCACCCCTCCAACAAACGCAGAAACAACCATTGTGCCAAATAACTCAGACAATTGGACAAACGCAGGGAATTATGATACTGTGAATATCTCAACAGGCGCAGGCTTTACTGACGGAAATGGAACTGAAGCAGACCCTTACATAATTACAACTGCAAGACAACTTGCAGGGCTTTCTTACTTAGCAGGCAGAGGTGGAATAAGAGCATACAAATACTATAAACTTGGTGGGAATATCAATCTCCTGGACCACTACTGGACACCGATTGGAACAGATAGCCCTTACTATTTCAACGGATCATTTGATGGAGATGGCTATGTTATTTCGGGAATGGTTGTTAGTGGTTCGTTTTCATATGCAGGTTTGTTTGGATATATGAAAGGAGAAACCGGTGAAACCTTTAAAATATCAAACCTTGGAATTGAGAATAGTGAGATAAAGGTGACTTCTTCTGCCCGTGTTGGTGGCTTGGTGGGGTATTCTGCTTCTTCAATTTTAACAATCACAAACAGTTATAACACCGGTTCAGTTAGTGCGACTTCTTCTTTTTATGCCCGTGCTGGAGGCTTGGTGGGGGAGTCTTCTTCAACTTTAACAATCATAAATAGTTATAACACCGGTTCAGTTAGTGCGACTTCTTCTTCTAGTAGTGCCTGTGCTGGAGGCTTGGTGGGGGATTCTTCTTCCTTGACGATAGAAAACAGTTATAACACCGGTTCAGTTAGTGCGACTTCTTCTTCTTTTGCCCGCGCTGGTGGCTTGGCGGGGAATTCTTCTTTTTATTTGACAATCAAAAATAGTTATAACACCGGTTCGGTTGATGCAAGTGGTTCAACAACATATAAAGGTGGACTGATTGGACAAACAAATTCAGGAGATACAAGAACAATAATCAAGAACTCCTACTTTGACGGCGATGTGTTTAGTGGAAGAATGATTGAAAATGTAGGTGCAACAATCACTGCAAGTGGGAAGGTTGCTGGGCTTTCGGGTTTGATGAAAGATACAGCAAATTATGGCTCGGAAAGTTTTGGAATATACACAGATGATAAGTCCGCAACGGGTAATGCCGTTTGGTCAAGCGAAAGCCCTTGGGACTTTGAAAATGTTTGGGGAGAAGATGTTTTTGGAACAAATAATGGATATCCAGTTTTAAGAAATGAAGAATATAACGATTATTTTGCTGATCTCTACTGGAAATACAACGCCGCAACAAGCTATGCGGGTGGAGATGGAACGCAAAGTAGTCCATATTTAATTTCCTCAGCCCAGGAGCTTGCGCTTTTGTCAAACGATGTTAACTCTGGAAAATATTATGATCAATATATCTATGCAAAACTTACAGACAACATTGACCTTGCAGGCAAAATTTGGACACCTATTGGAAAATTTTTTAACAACTCTATTTATTCTTTTCATGGCTCATTTGATGGAAACGGATATGTTGTTAAAAACATGACGATAGAATTTAATGTGATTGAAGATATGGAAGGGGTTGGAGTTTTTGGTTTTTTTGGAGACCAAATGTCCGGAGAAACTTCATATTTAAGTAATCTTGGTGTAGAAAATTATGAAATACAAGTCAGTGACAAGGGCCAATCATTTGGTGGTATGGCTTGTATTGCCCCTTTGGTTGGGGTTGCCTCTTCCACAAATATTGCAAATTGCTATGCAAACGGAAAGATTTTAAAAATAGAAAAAAATACAGGATTTTATATAGAATCTGGACTTATCGGTGCTGCTATGGGCTGTGAAATTAAGAATTGTTATGCAGTTAATGAATTTCTTGACGCATCTTGTTCTGCATATGGAGGAATTGTTGGAGCTGGTCCGATGGTAAATATACTAAACAGCTTTGCAGTGATTGATTTTTCTACATTTAATTCATCATCTATGGCAGGACTTATTGGTTCTGATTTTGCAGATATGAATGGACCGGGACAAATTTCGGTTACAAACAGTTACTATGACGGAAATCTTGGTGTTTCAAAAATGATTGCGAGTGCATCAGCTGAATCACAGGTCATAGCAACTGCAAGCGGAAAGGTTTCTGGACTTTCAGGAAAAATGAAAGAAAAGACAAACTATGGCGTGTCTAGTTTTGGAACATACACAGATGACAATTCTTTGACAGGAAATGCTGTTTGGACAAAGGCTTGGGATTTTCAAGAGACTTGGATGATTGAGCAAGGCTTTAACTTTGAATATCCAATTTTCCAAACAATGATGACTAAGATGTGGAAATATGATGATAATGTGTTGGCTATAACTGGATTTTCAAAGGGACTTGGAACAGCAGAATCTCCATATCAAATTTCCACAGCTGAGGGGCTTGCGTATCTTTCTATTCTTGCAAATCAAGGCAACACTAAGACTTATAAATATTACGAACTCACAGCCGACATCGACCTTTCTGGCAAATATTGGACACCTATTAGCAACAAACCTAATTCTTATTATTTTAGTGGATCATTCGACGGGAATGGCTATGTGATAAATGGTATGACAATTGACATGAAGTCGTCGTCAGATGTTTGTGCAGGCTTGTTTGGTTGCATGGGAGGTGAAACCGGACAAACACTTAAAATATCAAACCTTGGAATTGAGAATAGTGAAATAAATGTAACGTCTTCTTCATCTACAGTCTTTGCTGGAGGTTTGGTGGGGCTATCTTATTCTTCTTTAACAATAGAAAACAATTATAACATGGGCTCGATTAGAGCAACTTCTTCTTCTGCCTCTGTTTATGCTGGAGGTTTGGTGGGAGATGCTAGGAGCTCATTAACAATTACAAACAGCTATAATACTACTTCAGTTAATGAGATTTCTTTTGCGACTTCTTTTGCAGGAGGCTTGGTGGGGGAGGCTTCTTCTTCTCCATTGACAATCACAAACAGTTATAACACCGGTAATGTCAGTGCTGAGGCGACTGCTAATTTTTCTATTTTTAGTGCCAACGCAGGAGGCTTGGTGGGGGAGGCTTCTTCTTCAACTTTAACAATCACAAACAGTTATAACACTGGTTCAGTTAATGCGACTTCTTCTGGTGCTATTGAAACTTCTGCTCGTGCTGGAGGCTTAATGGGGTATTCTACTACTTCTTCAACTCTAACAATCACAAACAGCTTTAACTCTGGAAGGGTTTCAGGAAAGGGTTCTTCAAATTATGTAGGAGGAATTGTTGGCTATGTAATTGGCAGCGCCACAATAAACAACACATTTTGCACTGGGGACATTCAATCACCAACAGGAAGTGGAACATACGTTAAGCCTATTGTTGGAAGAGGAACAGCGACAATAACAAACAGTTATTATAAACTTGATATGCTAGACAGCAGTGGAGGAGTTGTTTCATCAGAAAAAGGATATTATAGCAAAGGAGCATCAGATACAGTTGCATTTGACGGAGATATTTGGTTCTATCACGCAGATCTTAATGAAGGTCTTCCGCTTTTAAGATCATTGTTCTGGGCAGAGGCATCAATTGCAAACCAAAGCGATGTTTTAAGTGTTCTTACAAACAAAGGCTTTAAGCTTGTAGCTTAAATTAGAATATTTGAAGCGTGCTATTTAAAATAAAATCAAAAAAAGATTAGTGGCTCTAATCTTTTTTTGTTTATCATAAGATTAAGAGGCTGGAAAAACAAGGTATTGACAAGTGCTTATTAAAATTATATAATTACATTGAGTTAAAAATTGAGGTAAAAAATGAGAAAACTGTTGTTATATTTTGCTGTTGCAATTGTTGTTATATTTTGTGGAGTGTCGATATACTATGTTGTCAGAAATGACGAGGTGATTTATTCCACTTCGCAGACGAAAAATATTTACATTAACATCGATGAAACAATGCAAATTCCTGTTGTTCACGAAAGACCAAACAAGAACACAAAACTCACTGCCGTTTCTAACAGCGAATGTGTTTTAATCGATGAAGAGGCTTGGACTTTCACTGCAAATGAACCGGGAACAGCTATGATTACTGTTACTTCTTCAAACAAGGATTTTGGACCGTTTGAAATTATTGTTTCGGTGGGAAATGGGTCGGTTGACTGTCCTTATTACATAAGAAACGAGCAAGATCTTAGAAACATTGGAAAAGGAAAGTGGGCGATGTCGGACAATTATCAACTTGTCAACGATATTTATTTAACGGAAGAATTTAGTCCTATCGGAATTTTTGAGAATGACGAAAGCTTTGATGTTTTGCCTTTTTCGGGTAAACTTGACGGAACATTGGAAAGGTTTTCCATTAATAATCTAAAAATAACCGACACATCTTCCGTTCAAGATTTGCCTGCTGGATTATTTGCAGTTATTGGGGAGCAGGGAAGTGTTGAAAACATTGAAATTGTTGATTCAAGTGTAAGAGTAAACAGCAAGTTTGCAGGAATTATAGCGGGAAGAAATTATGGGCTTATTGGAAAGTGTGGGGTATTTGATAGTGTTATCGAAAACATAAACACAGAAAATGGTTACACTGGCATTGTTTGTGGGCTTAATCAATCAAAAACTTCTTATGCACAGGTTAGCCTTTGCACAACTGAGGCAGAAATAATTTCCTATTATGTTGGTGGGGGGCTTGTTGGATATAACCGTGGCGGAGTTATTTCAAACAACTTTGTTCACACTTATTCTGCTAAGATGCGTCCATCTGATAAAAATTTTAAAAACTCTCTTTTTGGAGGATTGGTTGGGTTTACGATGAATGGAACAGAAGGGATAAAATCATCGATAATCACAAACAATCTTGTCGTTATTGACAACATTATTGGAGGGGGTGCTTCTGTGGGAGGAGTTTTTGGAGAAACTCTTGCAGAAGATGCTCAATCAAGAGGATATTATTCAATGCTTATTTATAATTCAGCTCCACTTATTGGTGCTGTTGGGAAAAACATTTACGATTTTGAATTATCGACCACGGAAAAAGCAAAGAACTATTCAAAAAATGCTTCTAAATCAGAAATTTATAATCCTCAAACATATATCGGAGTTATTGATTCGACTTGGGATTTAAAAAACATTTGGAGTGTTACAACTGACAGATCCATAAAGATTAATTATAATAATGATTCAATTAACTATCAAGAGTTGCCATTCTCCGAAAATGTTTTCGAAATTTTTGACAGCAATTCTTTAAAAGAAGCAATTAAATATATGCAAAATTTCCCATCGGCAAGTGTTACCTATAAAATCATGGGTGAAAGTGAGGTAAAAGAAACCACTGATGAAAATGGAGAATTAATTGAGGAAATAATTGAAAAAACATATTCTTATTCTGTAACTGATGATTGGGAGCCTATCGGCACAAAAGAAAATCCTTTCCAAGGGAAAATTGTGGCTGAGAAAGATGCGACAATAACAATAAAGGGACTTAATGTAAAAGACAAAGAATATGCCGGATTTTTTGGGATTGTTGGTGCAAATGCAGTGATTAGTAATCTTAACTTTAATAGAGTAGGTCTTTCTGGTGATGTTGTCGGAGCTGTTGCTGGACATAATAACGGAGGAGTTATTGAAAATTGCTTCGTTCAAGGAGGTACTTTAACCTCAACTAAGTATGCTGGTGGTATTGCAGGGTTTAACAATGGTGTTATTAAGAATTCTACAGCAGAAAGTTTAATAATAAATCTTGATGTTGAAAAAGAAAAAAATATCTACCTTGGTGGAATTGCCGGTAAGACAAAAGGCAATATTGAAAATAGTATTTCTTCATATAACAGCATCAATGTTAACATTGAAAGCAAAAATAACACAATATGCATTGGTGGTGTAACTGGATTTGTTGAAGATGCCATTATATTATCCACAAAAGTGGAAGGGTTTAAGGCTGTTAGCTATAAGTATTTAAGCAGAACTTATGGCGGAGGCATTGTTGGATATGCAACTAAGTCAACTATAAGAAACTGCGGTGTTACTGAAAGCTCAAATATTGATCTTAATTCTAATATCGTTTCATCTGCTGGTGGAGGAATTGCTGGATTCTTGGGTGCTGGCAAAGTTTTGGAATCTTCCGTTGGCTCTATTGTTTTAGACTCGTTTAACTCTGCAGGTCTTGTGAGTTTTGTGAGCAGTGATTCAGTTATTGAAGAATCTTATGTCGGGCTTAGTTCAATAATAGAGGGGAAATATGTGGGTGGATTGACTTGCAATTTATATGGAAAAATTGAAAATGCTTACACACTTGCTAATTTAAAAGGAAGTGAAATTGAAGCAGGTATGACAACATATCTTTGGCAAGGAGCCTCGATTTCCTATGTTTATACATATTGTGCTTATAGCGATGAAGCAAAAAAAGCCTATGCACAGACAAGTTCGCCTTTTGTAGTTGATTTGCCAAAGGATAAGTTTGGTAAAATCACAAACTCTATTGTAGTTATTTCTGATACTGAAGAGCTTCCAAACAATAAATTTTTTGATAACTTTGTCTGGAAGGTTTTGTCCAGAGATAATAAAGTGGAAGTTGAAATTCAAATTAACTTCATAGGAAATAAAAATTGTAATTTTTGCAAAGAATTTGCGTTAATAGGAACGGCAGATAACCACGTTTTATTCAAGTCATTAGGATTTGATAACAATATTTGGAAATTTGGCGATACTCAGCGTGAAAGTTCGCCGGTACTAAATGATACTTTTGACTCGGGCTTTGCAAGCATTCCAGTGAGCGACGACAGCACAGAAGAAGTTGCATAAAAAAATATATGAGCAGATGCTCATATATTTTTTTATTTAAGATTATTCGCTTTTTAATGCTTCTTCGTATGCAGAAAGAATTATCTTTTTAAGTTCGTCTCTAACCTCTGTCTTTATTGGGTGAACGATGTCTTTGTATTCTCCGTCAGGAGTTTTCCTGCTTGGCATTGAAATAAAGAGACCATCTTTTCCTTCAATAATTTTGATGTCGTGAACAACTATGCTGTCTTCAATTGTGAGAGAAGCAACAGCTTTTAATTTAGCATCCTCTTTGCTTACTATTCTGATTCTTACATCTGTGATTTTCAAGTCTTTATACCTTCCTTTTATTATTTTGTTGTTTAACAACTATTAATATTTTAGTATTTTTTTTAAAAAAACACAAATAAAATTAAGCTGAAAATAAAAAAAATATAAACATATCACCTTTTTTTACTGCAATTCATAAATAATTGTGTGGTTTATAACTATAACGGAGTAAAAATTTATTACGAATTTATCGAGGGCGAAGGTATTGTCAATGTTTTTTTACATGGTTGGGGGAGAGAGTCTTCTGATTTCAATGAATTAAGGCATTTGGGTGGATATTTGCTGATTGATTTGCCACCTTTTGGGAAGAGTGAGAATATAAGAAATTGGAGTATTTTTACTTATGCAAACATGGTGATATGTCTTTGCAGGCACTTGAATATAAAAAAATATAACCTTATTGGTCATTCTTTTGGGGGACGAATTTCGATAATCATCTCTGCAATGGAAAAGGATAAAGTGAATAAACTTGTGTTAATAGATAGTGCAGGCATGAAACCAAAGAGGAATCTTAATTATAAGTTAAAGTTAATTAAAATTAAAATACGCAAGAAACTTGGTTTAAGCATTGATAAGTATGCTTCTAGAGATTACAAAAATTTAAGTCCAGAAATGAAAAAGGTCTTTTCGTCAATAGTAAACACTCATCTAGAAGAAAGTGCAAGACTTATAGATTGTAAAACACTAATTATATTTGGAGAAAAGGATAAGGAAACTCCCATTTATATGGCCAAAAAACTCAATAAGTTAATCAAAAATTCATCTCTCGTGATATTAAAAAATTGTGCACATTTTTGTTTTTTGGAAAGAAAAATTCTTTTTGAAGAAATTTTAAATAACTTTATTAAGGAGGCATAAATGTTTGTTTTGTATTCTGTTTTTTTGGCTGTTTTATTATTATTAATAAGTTACCCCTATATAAAATTTTATCAATTAAATGGATATGATATTAAACTTTTTCTCGAAAATATTTTCTATTGTCCGTTTAGGCTTGATGATAAAAATAGTCTGGTCTTTACTAAGCGTATTATAAGGTTTTTATGCGTTTACTTTTTAATTTTGACTTGCGTTTTTATTCCTATCTTTCTTTATATAACCAATTTTTGGCTCATACTTTTAGATTTTGTTGTTGTGGCAATACTTTTGCCTATTTTCATAAGTTTAGCTCATTTGTTGGTTGCTCCTTTTGAGAAAGGTGTTAATAATTACTATATCTTCAAAACTAAAAAATTTCTTAAAGATTTTAAAGGAAAAAAGATTGCAATTGTTGGAAGCTACGGCAAAACTTCGGTTAAAAATATATTAAATGAGATATTAAAAGACTCCTATGAAACTGTTGCTTCTCCAAAGAATTATAATACGCCTATGGGGGTTTGCTTGACAACTAAGTTAATAAGCAAAAACACCGAGGTTGCTATTTTTGAGATGGGAGCTAGAAGAAAGGGAGAAATTAAGGAGCTTGTGGACATTGTAGACCCAGACTGGGGAATTATGACTGCTGTTGGAGAACAACACATTGAAACATTTAACGATCTTTCAACCATAAAAGAAACCAAGTTCGAGCTTGTGAAAAATATAAAATTAAATGGCAAGGTTGTTTTTAACTGTGCAAGCGACAACACATACGAGCTTTATAAAAAATGCGACAAAACAAAATTTTTGGCCTGTAAAAAAGGAGGAATCTCTTGGTTTGAAAACTTGGAATATTCAAGTGATGGTCTTTCATTTGACATGATTATTGATAGTAAAAAGGCTAGGGTTAAAACTAAACTCCTTGGAAAGCTTAACTGTCAAAACATTGTTCTTGCCTCGACTGTTGCTTATTTACTAGGTGTTGATTTTGAGACTATTTGCAAAAAAATTGAAACCTTAAATCCTATAAAAAGCAGACTTGAAATAATTGAAAACAAAAATTTTGTGATTATTGACGATTCATATAATGCCAACATTGAGGGTGCTGAGAATGCGTTAGAAGTTTTGTCCTCCTTTCAAGGGGAAAAAATTGTTGTTACAAGTGGGCTTGTCGAGCTTGGATCATTACAATATGAAAAAAATTTTAATTTAGGCAAGCAAATTGGATTTGTGGCTGATAAAGTTTTAATCATGAATGAAGTTAACAAAAAAGCAATTTTACAAGGGCTTAAACAAACTGGATTTAAGATGGATAATGTGTGGTTTGCATTGACAAGATTTGAGCAAAAGGAAGTCTTAAAAAAGATAACATCAAAAGGTTGTGTAGTTTTGTTTCAAAACGATTTGCCAGATAACTATAAATAGGAGGGATAATGGAAGAGATCGCTGTCATTTTTGGTGGAAAAAGTGTAGAGCATGACATATCTGTTATTACAGGAATTCAAACGATTAAATTTTTAAAGGAAAATTATAAATGCCTTTCAATTTACATAGATGGAAATGGAACTTGGTGGACGGGAAAAAATTTGGATAATCCAAAGATATATCAGGATTTTTTTAAAAGAGCAAAATCTTTAAAGAAAATAACTCCAATTTTTGGTGGAGGTGCTTTTAAGGTTGGTTTAAAAAGAAAAAAAGTTTATTCATGCGTAGTTTGTTGTCATGGATTAAACGGAGAAGACGGAAGTGTTGCAGGGGTTTTGGAACTTTGCAACTTGCCTTATACCTCTTGTGGAATTTTGTCTAGTAGTGTTTGTATGGATAAGGCTTTTACAAAGGCAATTTTAGCAAACTCTAATTTAAAAACAACTAATTATAAAGTTGTTTTTGGGTGGGAGTTAGAAAAATCATCAAATATTTTAAGTTTAATTTTAGAGGACTTAAAATTCCCACTTATTGTTAAGCCTGCAAACTTGGGTAGCAGTGTTGGTATAAGCGTTTGTAACACAAAAGAGGAGTTAATAAAGGCGACGGAAATAGCACTACACTTTGATAGTAAAGTTTTAATAGAAGAATTCTTAAAGGGTTGCGAAGAATTCAATTGTGCTTGCTTTTCCTATAATGATAAAGTTTTTACATCTGATGTTTGTGTTGTTAATAAGGGGGAGATTTTTTCATTTGATGACAAATATATAAAACAGTCAGATTTTTCTAATGAAGAAATTTCAAATTGCTTAAAACAAGAAATAAAGAATGCAACGCAAGATGTTTACAAAATGTTTGAGTGTTTTGGCGTTGTAAGGGTTGATTTTTTGTGGAAAGATGGAGAACTTTTTGTCAATGAAATAAATACTATTCCAGGGGCGCTTTCATGCTACTTATTTCCAAATAGATTTAAAGAAGTCTTGGATATTATGATTGAGCAAAGCAGAAAAAGGTTGAAAGAAAAAGAAAAAATAAGCTATTCATTTAAAAGTGATGCATTAAAACTTTTTGAAAGCAGTGTAGAAGTTTTTAAAAAATAGTTTGTCATGTTTTGTCTGTTTTTGTTGGGCTGGTGACTCTTTTTACAAAAAGAACTATACTGCTTAAAACAAGGAGGAAAAATGTTTTTAAGGGATTTGTTTGATGATGAAAGTTGTCTTACGCAAAATCAAAAGGAAATTGAAGTTAAAGATATTTCTATTGATTTAAATTCTGCTAAAAATGGGGATCTGTTTTTTGATTTAAAAGGCGATAAAAATCTTAATTCAATTTTAAAAACAGGGGTGAGTTTTGTTATAAGGCTTGGTAAAAAAAATAAGAACGATGGGAAAAAAGTTTTTTCTTGCCCTGATGTGCGAGAGAGGTTTGCAACATATTCAAAAAAACTAAATAATTGTGTTTGTGATAAGCTTAAAATAATTGGAATAACTGGAACAAACGGAAAAACATCGACTGCAAGATTAATTTCTGATATTTTAAAAGAGAGCGGAAAAAATGTTGGAATAATTGGGACTATGGGTGGGGAATTTTGTGACAACCTTGTTGAAACAGGTTTTACCACACCTGATCCACATATACTTCATAAATTACTAAGGCAGATGTATTCAAGTGGCATTGAATATGTGGTTATGGAGGTTTCTGCCCATGCTATTGCTTTGAAAAAGCTTGAAGGGGTCAAATTTGAAGTTTTGTGTTTAACAAACATAACCCAAGACCACCTGGATTTTTTTGGGGATATTGAAACTTATGCCCAGACAAAAATATCTATCTTTACCGAAAAGTTTGCAAGGCAGGCTGTTTTATGCATCGATGATGATTATGCAAGAAAGCTTACGAATGAGATAAAAATCCCTTTTGTTACTTATGGAGTTGAAAGTCCAAGTGATGTTTTTGCCATTGATATTTTAAAGTCCTTTTCTGGTAGTGATTTTATTTGCAACTCTATGGATGAAGTTTTTAGAATCTCGACAAAGCTTGTGGGAGATTATAATGTTTTAAATTGTTTATGCGCAATAAGCGTTTGTTCTGTTTTGGGAATAAGTCCCTCAAAAATAGTCAAAGGTGTGGAAAATTCTCAGCCAGAGCTCGGGAGGTTTAACACGATTGTGTTTAATGGAGTTAATGTTGTAATTGATTATGCACACACTCCTGACGGCCTTGAAAAGGTTTTGCAAAATGCAAAAGAGCTTTGTGATAAAAGACTTTTGCTTTTGTTTGGTTGTGGAGGGAATCGTGATAGAGGCAAAAGGCCTTTGATGGGAAGTATTGCCTTAATATACGCCGATAAAGTTTTTTTAACATCTGATAATCCTAGATTTGAAGATCCCATCGAAATAATAAAAGATATTGAAAGTGGAATGTTTAAGGGTAAATATGTAGTTATTCCAGATAGGGCGTTGGCAATACAAACAGCATTAAGTTGTTGTGAAAGAGGAGATTGTCTAATTATTGCAGGTAAAGGGGGAGAAAAATATCAAGATATAAAAGGTGTTAAAATTCCATATAATGATTTTGACGAAGTCCACAACTATTTTAGAAAAAATTTGGCTTTGGTCGGTGAAAAAAGGAAGGCTTAAAGATGGAAATATTTTATGTTTTAACATTTATCTTAGCACTAATTATTGGACTTATATTAGTCTATCCAACAATTTTTTTGTGCAAAAAACTTAAAGTTTCACAAACAACACTGCATTATGTTGAAAAACATTCTTCTAAATCGGGCACACCTACAATGGGTGGGGTAATTTTTATTGTTTCAGCTATTTTGAGTTGTTTTTGGTTTTTTAGAGGAGAAGTCTTAACTGCCTGGCTTTGCCTGCTTGTTATGGTGGGTTATGGAGTGCTTGGGTTTTTAGATGATTTTATAAAAGTTAGGTTTCATCAAAACGAAGGCCTAAGACCATATCAAAAGATAATTGGACAAGTTGGTATAGCAATAATTATGGCACTATATGTCTTCTTTAAAGTTGGGACAAGCCTTGATTTTTTTGGTGTTACAATTAATCTTGGCTGGTTTATAATACCATTTGTTATGCTGGTTTATTTAGCTACCACAAACAGCGTCAACTTAACCGATGGGCTTGACGGACTTGCCGGAGGAGTGAGTTTAGTGTTTTTGGTATTTTTCGGTATTATTTTAACTATGACTACGGGGCAGGAAAATCTTGCGCTTTGCTGTTTTTCTATGGTTGGAGGATTGCTTGCATTTTTGTCAGCAAATGCCTTTCCTGCCAAAATTTTTATGGGCGACACAGGCTCTCTTGCTTTGGGAGGTTTTATTGCAAGCGTTTGCTGTCTTTCTGGAAAAGCTCTATTATTGCCAATTATAGGGCTTATGTTTGTTCTATCAGCTCTTTCTGACATAATTCAAGTTCTTCACTACAAAAGGACCAAAAAGAGAATTTTTTTGATGGCTCCTTTACATCATCATTTTGAACAAAAAGGTGTGAATGAAAATCGCATTGTCGTAATATATATAGTTATGACAACTATCCTTGGAACACTATGCTTGTGCTTGGAGTTAGTCTTTTAGGAGTTTTTATGCGATATTTTAAAGGCAAGAGAGTGCTGGTTTACGGAATGGGAATCAGTGGACAATCTGCCTGTAAGCTTCTTCACTCTTATGATGCTTGCGTAAGTATATACGACGAAGATAAACGCTTTTCAAATCTTTTTTGTTTTGAAAACAACCCAATGGGAAAGGAATATGATTTGGTGGTTGTATCACCGGGTGTAAAAGTAATTGGAAATAAAATAATTAAACATTTTATAGACCAGAAAGTTTCGGTAATTTCCGAAATTGATCTTGGCTATTCCTTTTTAGAGGGAAAACTTGTGGCTATAACCGGAACAAACGGCAAAACTACCGTCACTAGCCTTTTGGGAGATATTTTCAAAAAGGACGGAAAAGAAACTTTTGTTTGTGGGAACATTGGGCTACCTCTTTCTGCAATTGCTTCAAGCACGACAAAAAAAAGCTTTACAGTTTGCGAGGTGAGTAATTTTCAACTGGAACTATCCAAAGTTTTTAATCCCGACATTGCCTGCATCTTAAACTTGCAAGAAGATCACATCGATCGCCACGGAAATTTTGCTGAGTATGTTAGAGTCAAAAACAAAATCAGCCAAAATTTTTCAAAGGCAAATCTTTTGGTATATAACTTAGACGATGACAACTGTGGCCTTGTAGATTTGACTAAAAACACAAGTACTTTTTCAAAACAAGAGCAAAAAAGAGGAAGCTATGTAAAAGACGGAGAAATTTTTTTCAACAAAACAAAAATTATGCCGGTTAGCGATGTCCCTTTAATTGGAGATAAAAATTTGGAGAATGTGCTTGCTTGTGTAAATATTGCTATGCACTGCAAGGTAAAAATTAACAATTTAAAAGATGCCATAAAGGACTTTATTCCACCAGCTCACAGACTTGAATTTGTTGGAAAGTTTAATGGTGTGGAATTTTTTAACGACTCAAAATCCACAAATGTTGCGTGTGTTGAAATGGCAATTGAAAGTTTAAAAAGAAAGAATCTCATTCTTTTGCTTGGAGGACAAAACAAGGATTGCAACTTTGCACATATGTTCACAAAAGGATATGACATTAAAGAAGTGATTTGTTTTGGAAGTGCTGGGCAGTCAATTTTTATCACGGCAAAATCCCATGGATATAATGTGAAAAAATTTGACAAAATGGAAGATGCAGTGATTAATGTAATAAAAGAGGCAAAGCAAGACGATTGTGTTTTGCTTTCACCGGGGTGTGCAAGCTTCGATGAATTTACATCTTATGTTGCAAGAGGTCAACTCTTTAAGGAAATTGTTTGTGAAAGTTTTAAAGAATAAAAAAATCAAATTTGAAAAATCTTCTTTTATTGTTTGTTTGCTTGTAATTTTGCTTGTGGCTTTTGGTTGCATTATGGTTTACAGTGCAAGTATGTATTCTGCTCAATACCATTTTGGAAACTCAAAGTTCTTTCTTTATAAGCAAATCTTAGGAGCAGTACTTGGGCTTGCTCTTATGATTTTTTTTGCTTTTTTTGACTATCATTCATTAAAAAAGTTTAGGTGGATTGCTTTAATCGTAACAACAATTTTACTTGTCTTGGTTTTTATCCCAGGAATAGGAGTGGAAAGTTATGGAGCAAAAAGATGGGTGAGTATTTTAGGTTTTTCAATTCAACCATCAGAAGTTGCCAAATTTACCTTGGTTTTGTTCTGTGCAAGTTACCTTTCCGACAATCACGAAAAAATAAAAAACTTTAAAACATTGCTCCCAGTGGTGTTCGTAGCAGGAGCTCTTTGCCTTTTAGTTATTTTAGAGCCAAGTATGAGTGTGACGATGTGTTTGCTTTTGATAACATTTTTTATGCTTGTTGCAGGAGGAATAACAAAAAAACACACCATAATGTTTTCTATTCCAGCCGTTTTGGCTGTTCCAGCATTAATAATCGCAGAGCCTTACCGTCTAAAACGACTTTTTGCCTTCATAAATCCTTGGGCTTCTCCTCAGGGGGAAGGATTTCAACTTATCCAGTCGCTATACTCACTTGGCAATGGGGGGTGGTTTGGAGTTGGCCTTTTTGCATCCAGACAAAAATATCTGTTTTTGCCTTTTGCTGAATCTGATTTCATATTTTCTATAATAGGAGAGGAATTAGGGTTTGTGGGCGTGACAATGGTCATCTTGGCATTTTTGACGCTAATATATTTTCTCATTAAAATTGCTTTAAACGCCAAAGACAGATTTGGTGCTTTGCTTGCAAGTGGAGTCGCCTTTGTAATTGGAGTTCAAACGCTTCTAAATATAGCCGTTGTTACCGGCTCAATTCCACCAACAGGGTTGCCACTTCCGTTTATTTCAAGTGGTGGCACTTCCGTTATGATGTTTATGGCGGGGATTGGGGTGTGTTTGAATGTTGCAAGACAGAGTAAGAATCAATAAATTTAAAATTTTTGTTGATTTACAATTTTTATTTTGATATACTTTAATTACAAAGGAGAAAATTATGAGAAATTATTTTATAATACATGGGACATTCGGTCACAATAAAGAAAATTGGTTCCCTTGGCTTGAGAATAAATTAATTAAGAAAGGAGAAGTTTTTAATTTAAATTATCCCACTCCTGAAAATCAATCATTCGAAAGTTGGTCAAAAGTTTTAGATAAATATAAAGATAAAATCACAAGCGAAACAGTATTTATTTGTCATAGTATTGGTTGTATCTTCTTGATTAAATATTGCATTTTTAATAAGATAAAGATAGATAAAGCTATTTTTGTTAGTGGTTGTAATAACTATTATTTTGATCCTAAATTTGATGAAATAAACAAAGATATGTATACTGATAGAATTTCGGAATTTAAAAATTATTGTGACAATGTTATTTGTTTTTATTCAAAAGATGATCCTTATATAAAATTTAATCAACTGCAAATATTTGCTCATTCTGTTTATGCTATACATAAAATTTATGAACATGCAGGACATTTTAATGAAAAGGCGGGCTATAAAAAGTTTGAAGATATTTTACCTTATATTTTTAGCAAATAAAAAAGTATTTAGTGCATTAACTCGTGGTAACGGGTAGCATCCCGCCAACAGGTCTGCCACTTCCCTTTATTTCAAGTGATGGAACTTCCGTTATGATGTTTATGGCTGGGATTGGCGTGTGTTTGAATGTGCTTTGGCAGAGTAATAAGAATAATATTTAATAAAAGGTAAAAGTACACAAATTGTTTTTAAATTATATGCTTTTTCTTAATTGCTGTGATATATTAAAAAGCGATGGATATTATTAATTGGCGTTGGGGGATTTATGAATAAACAAATGTTGGAAATATTAAAAAATTGCAAATGTTTTATATTTGATTTTGACGGGACTTTGATAGATTCGGAGCCTTATCATATGAAGGCTCATAACATGGTGATGTCTTCCATTTTGAAGAAAGAAATTCATTTAAATAACATTAGTTTTCAAAAATATTTAGGAAAAAACGACGAAGAGATTTATAATCTGTTTAAGGAAGAGAATGGTGTGGATTTTGATATAAAAGATGCTGTGCTCAAAAAACAAATTGTGGCCCGAGATTTGTTGCTAGATAATAAAGTTGAGATTTTTGATTATTTTTTTGAGGTTGAAAAGTTGAAGAACAAGCAAAAAAAATTTTATATATTATCCAATCAATGCAAAATGATATTAGAAGATGTTTTAAAATCTAAAAAAATTCTTAATAAATTTCAAAGAATATTTTGCTTGCCAGAAATGAAAATATTGAAAAAATATTTTCTTGAAAATTTTTCAAAATATATTAAAGATGCTGACTTTTGTGATGTTGTATTATTTGAGGACTCGGCATCGACCATTGATGTCGCTCATAAGTTAGGAATGAAAACAATAGGAATTGAAACAAAAATGAATGAGGATAAAATTAAAAATTCAGACTATTTAATAAAGATTTGAAATTTATTGAGAGAAATTTTACTAAATTATAGTGTAATAATTTGCTGTAACCGTCTCTATTGCACAAAAGTTTGTTACTTCCATTCTTATTAAGTGGCAGAACTTCCTTTATGATGTTTATGGCTGGGATTGGCGTGTGTTTGAATGTTGTTAAGGGGAAATTAGGGTATTGACTCTTGTAATTTTCTGTGTTATTATAAGAATCAAGAGGAGTAAAAAATGAAAGAAAAAAATGTTATTGAGTTTTATGTGCTTTGCAATAAATTAAAAGATGTTGTTAGGACAGGTTGGAAAAATTGGGGAGTTAACCGATTTAGAGTTGAAAGCATAGCAGAGCATATTTATGGGGCGCAAATGCTTGCTATTGGTATGTGGTCAGAGTTTAAATATGATATTGATATAGCGAAAGTTTTGACCATGCTTGCTGTGCACGAAGTTGAAGAAATTGTTATAGGGGACTTGACACAATGGCAAATAACTAAAGATGAAAAATTAATTAAAGGTAAAGAAGCCGTAAGGAAGGTTTTTTCTAAATTAGGGAATGCTAAGAAATTTGAAGATTTGATTGATGAATTTAATGCAAAACAAACGAAAGAAGCTAAATTTGCCTATTTCTGCGATAAATTAGAATGTGATCTACAAAGTAAGATCTATGATGAAGAAGGTTGTGTTGATTTAAACAATCAAGAAAACAATAATTCGGCTAAGGATAAAGATGTTAAAGAAATGTTAGAAAATGGTTATTCTTTTTCTAAGATGTGGCAAACTTTTGGACTTAAAAAGTATAATTATGATGATAATTTTGCAAATGTTTCAAAATATGCTATGGGAGTTGATATTTTAAGAGAATCCAAAGATAAACAAAAATAGCTTTAAGATCAATTAAGAAATGTGATCAAAGCTATGTGCTTACAATACTAAAAATTGATAGTAGAATCTAATAAATAGAAGGCGCTAGAAGTTAGACTTTTTAGCGCTTTTTTTTGTGTCGAGATTTTGTTTTTTTGCATAAAATGTTAAAGTAGGGATTTGTTTTTATGCGGAGGAAAAATGTCTAAGTTTGTGATTAACGGGGGTAATAAATTGGTCGGAGAAATTGATATTTCTTGTGCCAAAAACTCACTTTTAACTATTCTTGCAGGGTGTATTTTGTCAGAAGGAGAAATTGTCCTTCATAAATATCCCAGCTATACCGACACGGAATGTATGTGCAACATCTTAAAGCATCTTGGAGCAAAAATTAAAAAGGAAGGAGAGGTTTTGGTCGTTGACTCCTCCTCTTTAAATTCTTTTGACATTCCAACCGAACTTGCTTGCCTTGTTCGATCTTCTATCTTTGCCCTTGGTGCAATCATAGGAAAGTTCAAAAAGGCAAAAGTGGCTTATCCCGGTGGGTGTGAAATTGGTGCAAGACCTATTGACATTCATCTTTCTGGGCTAAGGCAACTGGGAGTTAAAATTACTGAAAGACATGGATACATATATTGTGATGGAAAAGATATGCACAGCGCCACGATTATGCTTGATTTTCCAAGTGTAGGAGCAACCGAAAACTTAATAATGGCAAGTGTGTTGACTAAAGGTGAAACAGTTATTTATAACTGTGCAAAAGAGCCGGAGATTGTTGATTTGCAGGAGTTTTTAAATTTGTTAGGTGCAAAAATATCCGGAGCAGGCACTGAAAAAATTGTCATAAATGGAGTGGCTAAACTTGGAGGGGGAGAATTTACTCCAATAAGAGACAGAATTGTTGCGGGAACATACATGATTGCATGTGCAATGTGTGGTGGGGATATTTCTTTAAATGGGGCTAATCCCGAGCATCTTCAAAGCGTTATAACCAAATTAAATAAAACTGCTTGTCAAATTGAAGCTAGTTGTGATAAAATTAGGGTGAAATCTGATGGAAAGCCTTTAAGCTTGAAAAAAATTGAAACTTCTGTTTATCCAGGTATTCCAACCGACCTTCAAGCACAACTTTTGGCACTTCAATGTGTGAGCAATGGTTCATGTATGATAATCGAAAACCTTTTTGAATCGAGATTTAAGCATGTGCCTGAATTAATTAAAATGGGAGCAGACATCCATCTTAGAGATAGAGTTGCCTTTGTCAGAGGTGTTCCAAAACTATTTGGAGCAGAGGTCTTTGGAATGGATTTGAGAGGTACGGCGAGTTTGATTCTTGCAGGACTTTGTGCCGAGGGATATAGCGTTGTCAATAACGCAAGGCATATTGACAGGGGGTATAATAGGATTGAAAGAGAACTTTCTAGTTTAGGGGCAGATATAAAAAGGGTGGATTGATGAAGAAAAAGCTTATAATATCAATTTCGGCTTTGCTAGGTGTTATTACTGTTGTTTTAACGCTTTGTTTTACTGTGTTTACAGTGAAGGAAGTTGAAATTGATTTTAGGACAAGCCTAGAACAACCCTATAATGAAGAAGAGATTATTAAAGAGGCAAATATAGATTTTGGAAAATGCTTGCTTTTTATGTCAAAAACCGGGTATATAAAGAGAATTGAAGAAAAATTCCCTTATTTAGAGGTAATAAATATTGAAACTGTTTTTCCATCAAAACTCGTTATTCATTGCGCCGAAAGGCAAGAACTTTTCGCTTTTCAAAAAGACGATCAGATGGCTTTGTTAGATAAGGATTTTAAAGTTCTTAGTGTGGAGCAAGGAAATTTTGAAAGCGATAAGGAAAATCCTATTCTAATCAAGGGCTTGACTTTTGAAGGAGAAATTTATGAAGGGAAGTTTTTGGATATAACCGAGAACGGGCTTAAAAGATTTTATTCCTCAATGCTTGAAAACAACAAAACTCTTCCACAAGTTCTTGGTTTTTGCAAGGAGCTCTTTGTTTACAGTGAGTATAATCCGCTTACTAATAGCAATGAAACAAATATTGTTATAACGACTTTCAAAAATCGAGAAATTAAAATTTTAAATATAGATGTAAATTTAAGTCGTAAGATGCAAAGAATGTTTCAGGTTTTACCGATGCTCTATGACCTTTTGGTAATTAATGGGGATTACACAAGTGAAGAAGTGGACAGATGTGCAATTGTGATAGGTAACCAAATAACCAATCAAGACGAACTTTATTTGCATGTATATTTAGATGGGAATGTTATAACTAGCGAAAATAAGTGATTGATAAATATAAATTAAATTGCATAAAAATTCACAAAATTAAAAAAAATCTTGACAAATTAGAAAAAAAATACTAAAATTAAGATAAGTGTAGGAGTAAAAATGGTAAAAAAACTTGCAGTAGCCCTTGAAATTGGCTCATCAAAACTTAGAGTTATGATAGCTAGAAAGGGATTAAACAACACCTTTAATATCTTAGATAGTGCTGAGGTAGCGTATGATGGTTATTTTCAGGGAGAATTTGTCGATTTTGAAAAACTTAAAAGCTCTCTTTCTGAGATTTTTGAAAGTGTTGATTACATAAATAAAAAATATAATAAAAAACTCTATGTTGGGCTTCCTGCCGAATTTATCGGAGTTGAAGTTGTTGAGGCCGACATAAACTTTGACAGTTACAAAAAGATTAAAAAATCTGATATTGATTGTCTTTTTGAAGAGGGAGCTGGAAAAATTATGTCAGATGGAGTTGAGATTATTTCTACTTCTGCGATAAGTTATTGTTTGGACGAGGGAGGAAGGATTCTTTCTGATCCAATAGGTAAAAAAGCAAGACAGTTAAGTGCAGAAATTTCGGTTGTAATTGCAAGCAAAGAAACTATTGAAAAGTTTAATGAAATATTTGCTAGTCTTGGATTTATTTCAGTTGAATATGTAAGTGAGACATTAACAGAGGCGCTACTTGTCATACCAAAGGAAGAAAGAGAACACGAGTGTTTACTGATAGATTCCGGACATCTTTCAACTTCAATATCTTTTGTCAAGGGTGACGGACTTTTATCCTTAACTCCTTACTCACTTGGCGGAGGATATATTACAGGTGACCTTTGTGAAAATTTTGCTGTTTCATATAAAAATGCCGAAAAATTAAAAAAACAAATGGTTGTTTCGGTTAAAGGTGGGCGGGGAGATTTTTATGACCTTGTTACAGAAACTGGGGTTGAGAGAATTAATTTACAAGATGCAAACAACGTTGTTTTGCAAAGACTAGAAGATATTGGCAGGGCAATTAATAAAACTGTGCAAAATTATTCGAGGGATTACATTGGTTTTCTTCCAACTTACTTAACAGGCTCTGCATTAACAAAGCTTAAAGGTGCAAAAGATTACATATCAAAATGCATTGGAAGAAACATTGCTTTGGGAGTTGCAGATATCCCAGGACAAGATAAACCAGAGTTTGCCTGCATTTTAGGAATCTTAAACTATGCATTAAATACTTAATAATTAAAACAAAACTTATAAATTTATAAAAAACACTTGGAAAATAATGTGAAATGAGTTATACTAAATTAAAATAAGGAGAAATATCTATGGAAAACAATCTTTCTTTTGCTAAAATTAAAGTAGTTGGTGTTGGTGGAGGCGGAAATAATGCCGTAAACAGAATGATAGAAGCTGGGGTTTCATCTGCCGAATTCGTTGCTGTTAACACTGACAAGCAAGTTTTAGTTATTAACAAGGCCCCTGTAAGATTACAAATTGGTGAGAGATTAACCGGAGGGCTTGGAGCTGGTGCTATACCAGAGATTGGGCAAAAAGCAGCTGAGGAAAGCAAAGATTCTATAACTGAAATGTTGCAAGGAACCCACTTAGTATTTATCACAGCCGGAATGGGTGGAGGAACAGGAACAGGTGCAGCTCCGGTAATTGCAAAGATAGCAAAAGAACTTGGGATTTTGACAATTGCAGTTGTCACAAAGCCTTTTGCGTTTGAAAGTAAAACAAGGGCTTTAAATGCAGAAAAAGGAATTGCAGAACTAAAAAAATATGTTGACACACTTGTTATAATTCCAAACGAAAGGTTGTTCCAAATTGTTCCAAAGAAAACCCCTATTGTTGAGGCTTTCAGATATGCAGATGATGTTTTAAGACAAGGTATTCAAGGGATTTCTGATCTTATCGCAAAACCGGGCTTAATTAACCTTGACTTCGCAGATGTTAGAACTATTATGAAAAACAAAGGTCTTGCACATATGGGAATTGGTCTTGGAAAGGGCGAGAACAGGGCATTTGACGCAGTTAGGTCTGCTGTTGCAAGTCCTTTACTTGAAACTTCTATCGAAGGTGCAACGGGAGTTTTACTTAATGTTAAAGGCGGAAATGACCTAACACAAGAAGACATAAGTGAAGTTACAGGTCTTGTTAGAGAAGTTCTTGATCCATCGTGTAATCTTATCTTTGGAAATTGCATTGATGAAGATATGCATGAAGAAATTGAAGTAACACTTATTGCTACTGGATTCCCTGTTCCAGAAGAAAAACCTGAGGAAGAGGTTGAAGATGTTGGTGAGTTTGGTAAGAGAAAGGAAGGACAGTCACTAAAAGGGCTTGTTGGGCTTTCAAAGCTAAATGAAGAAAAGCAGGAAGAGGTTAAAAAACCAGAAATTAAGGAACAAAAAAATACAGACATTGATCCAACAATTCCAGCATGGTTAAGACAACTTAGAAATAAGAAAAAGTAATGATTAAGGTCCACTTAAAGTGGGCTTTTTTTTATTTGTTTTTAATCTTTTTAATTTTAATGCAACATAAAACGGGTGATATAGACAAATATCGCTCTTTTTTTGCTTTAATAAAAAAGAAGATAGTTTTAAAATAATAAAAATTAAGCTTGAATATTAAATTTTGATGGTTTTAAGGCTTAATTTTAAAAATTTTTAAAAGGAAGCGGGAATGTATATTGAGTATGTTTTGATAGAAAATTTCATTATTAACTTCTTTATTATTTCCTCAGTTTGTAGATTACTAAATGAAAAAAACAGGTTTGGTATTTTGGGCGCATTACTTGGAAGCTTAGTATCAATTTTATATCCTTTGTTTAATTTGACGATGCTTATGGATGTTTTGCTAAAAGTATGTACCGGTATAATGATAACAACCCTTTGTTTCCCCTGTAAAAAGGTTAAGGAAACAGTGATGAGTCTTTTTATTTTTCTTGTTTTTACCTTTGCATTTGGGGGTGTGGTTGAATTTAGCAAGCAGATGCTTGGATATATGACGATAATGGTAATTTTGCTTAGTAGTTTAATTTTGTTTGTTATATTAAAAGTTGGGATAACTTATGTAAATAGGAAAAAGATTTTAAATAATTTTTCTGCAAAGGTCTACATCATTGACAAGGGAAGAAAGATTGAAGAAAAGGGCTATTTTGACAGCGGAAATCTTCTTTACGATCCAATAACACAAAAGCCCATTTGTTTGATTACATATCAAGTGTTTTCAAAACTTTACGAGAAAGATTTAATAAGCTTGTTTATGAGTAAAATAGATGAAAAAGGGTTAAAAAATGGTCATTACATAAATGTAAATTCTGCCGTTAAGGGTGGAAAAATGCTTGTTTTTAGTGTTGAAAAAATGATTATTAAAAATGGTGAAATTGAAAAGTCTTACGAAAATGTTTGTTTAGGTCTTTCATTTTCAGGTTTTGACAAAGCTATGCATTCGGCTGTTTTGCTTCATTCATCTCAAATGGGAGGTTAAATTTGAATAAATTATTGTTTAAAATTAAAAAGCTTATTTTTGGAAAATTTGGTAAGAAGTTTTTTCTTAATCCTGAAAATATAGTTTGTTTTATTTGCGGAAATGAAGCTCTTCCTCTTCCTCTTGAAGACGAGGAAGAAAAACTTCTTGTTATGCAAGCTGAAAACGGAGATGAATATGCCCGTGGTAAACTTATTGAGCATAATTTAAGACTGGTAGTTTATATTGCGAAAAAATTTGAAGGCACGGGCATTGATTTTGAGGATCTGATTTCCATTGGATCGGTTGGGCTTATAAAAGCTGTTAAGACTTTCAGAAATGACAAAAACATAAAGCTTGCTACCTACGCTTCAAGATGTATTGAAAATGAAATTTTGATGCAATTAAGAAAGGTGTCAAAATCAAAGGGCGAGGTAAGCCTTGAAAAGCCATTAAGTGAAGATGGCGAAGGGAATCAGTTAATACTTGCTGATATTATGGCAAACGAAGATGATGAAATAACTAGCAATATTGAAACATCTGCCGAAAAAGATGCAATATGGCAAGTGCTTGACAAGCTTGAAAAAAGAGAACAAGAAATTATGGTCCTAAGGTTTGGGCTTGAAGGCAAGGAGGAGCTGACACAAAAAGAGGTTGCTGACAAACTTGGCATAAGTCAAAGTTATATATCAAGGATTGAGAAAAAAATCTTAAACAAAATGAAAAAGGAAATTTCCAAAATTCTTTAATTTTTTGACAAATTATATCCTTTTTTGTCAGTTTTGCATAATAAAAAAAATGTGGGACAAATTACCTTCTGATGGAGGTTTTATGGCCAACAAAGTTATTATTGCAGGCATTAATACTGCGACTCTTCCAAAGCTTACCAACAAAGATATTGAAGATTTAATGAAGAGGGTGAAGAAAGGAGATGAATTTGCCAGAGATGCCTTTGTTGTGGCAAATTTAAGGCTTGTTTTGTCGGTTGTGCAAAGGTTTGGAGGAAAAGGTGACAAGGCCGATGATATGTTTCAGGTGGGTTGTGTGGGACTTATGAAAGCCATTGACAATTTTGATGATTCTTTGGGAGTTAAATTTTCAACCTATGCAGTTCCGATGATTATAGGGGAGATAAGAAGGTTTTTAAGAGATAATAATTCTGTAAGGGTTTCAAGAAGTTTAAGGGATATAGCTTATAAAGCTTTAAAAGCAAAGGAAGAGCTTTCTCAAAATTCTTTTAAAGAACCATCTCTTGACGACGTTGCAAATTATCTTGATGTTCCTGTTAAAACGGTTACATTTGCTCTTGATGCAATAAGCGAGACGGTTTCACTTAGCGAACCAATTTCCCCCGATGGTGGAGACTCTATGGAACTTATGGATCAATTAAAAAATTTAAAAGACTGTGATGACAGCTTATACGAAAGAATCGCTTTAAAGGAAGCAATAAGATTGCTTTCCCCACGAGAGAGGCAAATTCTGCTTTTAAGATACTATGTTGGAAAAACTCAGATGGAAGTGAGTGAAGAGGTGGGGATTTCGCAGGCGCAAGTTTCTAGGCTTGAAAAAAGCGCATTAAAAATAATGAAGGAAAAAATAAACTAACTTTTTTTGTTGTTAAGAATAAAAGGTCTTGTTTGACAAGAATTTGTTATTTCGACGAGGATTGTGTCTTCGCCGATTTTTGTTACCTGTTGCCAAGGGATAAACAAAGGGTCGCAGGGTTTTAATATGTTCCAAAAACTCTGTTCTCCCGGAACTACAATCCCCAAAACATAAGCATTTGAAAGAGATATAACCACATCTAGAATATGTCCTAATCTTCTGCCATCAACAATGTTTACAACTTCTTTGCATCTAAGATCTAAAAACGATGTTTCCATATATTTCAATATATGAATAAAAATTTTGGTTTATTAAAAATATTATTTAACATCTGTTAAACTATAATAAAAAAAACACCGAATGAGGTGTTTTTTATAATTCTTCTATTAATTTTTTAAAGCTTTCGATATCTTTAAATTGTCTGTAAACAGATGCAAATCGCACATATGCAACTTCATCGACACTTTTTAATGCCTCGCAAACCATCTCTCCAATTTCACTCGATTTAATTTCTTGTTGGAAATTGCTTTGCAATGTTTTTTCTATGTTGCCGGCGATTTTTTCAATTTGTTCTAATGACACAGGTCTTTTTTCGCAAGCTTTTATTAACCCGTTTTTAACCTTATTTATATCAAATGCCTGTCTGCTTCCATCTGATTTTATTACTAAAATTGGAGTTAATTCCACTGTTTCATAGGTCGTAAATCTTCTTCCACAGTTAAGGCATTCACGCCTTCTTCGAATTGAATTTGATTCATCGGTGCTTCTTGAATCCAAAACTTTGCTTTCTTCACAGCCACAATATATACACTTCATATACTTCTCCTTGTTTTTAGTAATTTTAGCACAAAGTAATAAATAAATCAAAGAAAATTTTATGCAAAAAGCAATATTTTTTTTGCACGGCAAGTATAATATACAAACTTAGAAGTTGTTGGAGAAGGGAATGGTTAATTTATCAAAGTGTAAAATTGGAAAAATTTATGAAATTGAAAATATCAGCAACCTTTGTCCAATGAAAATTAAAAGAAGACTTTACGATTTGGGATTTTTAAATAAGACAAAAATTAAAGTTTTAAAAAAATCCTTGTTTGGTGGTGTCTTGTTGCTTGAAATGAGGGGATATATCCTTTCTTTAAAAAAAAGCATTGCAGTTTATATTAATGTAGGAGGGTAAAATTGCAGGAATTAAAGGTTATTTTGGTGGGAAATCCAAACACGGGCAAAACTTCGCTTTTTAACAAACTTACTAATAGCAACGAACATGTTGGGAATTGGCACGGAGTAACTGTTGAGGAAAAAGAAAAAACATATTATCATAAAGGCGAAAAAATAAGTTTAGTGGACTTGCCTGGATTGTATTCTTTAACAACCTTAAGTTATGAAGAAAATGTTTCAAGAGAATATTTATTTAAACACGAAAAAGAAAAAATAATTAATCTGTGTGATAGCAACAACATAGAGAGAAATTTATATTTAACCCTTAATTTACTTGAATATGGATTTGATGTGGTGCTTGCAATTAATCAGACAAGCAATGTTGGGAATAAAATAGATTATAAAAAATTATCAAAAAAACTTGGGATCAATGTTGTGAATGTGAGTGCTAAAAGTGGAGAGGGATTAGGTGAATTAAATGATGCAATCATGCAAAATAAAAGATGTAAAGAGCTTCCCTATTTAAAAAAACTAAATCTTCATATCATAAAAGATCATATAAGAGGATATTTTCCCAAAAATAAACTTGATTTTTATGCCATAAAATGTTTTGAAAGAGACGAGCAAACAATTTCATCCTTGCCTCAAAAGGTTTTGGAAAAAATAGAGACTTATTTACCTGAAAATTCTTTGGAGGTAATAGCAAGATTAAGATATGAATTTATCGATGAAATTTTAAATGAATGTGTTGTTAAAACAAAAAAAATATACGGTAAAAGCAAGCTTGACAATATATTTTTAAACAAGTTTCTTGCATTTCCAATTTTTTTGTTAATTTTGACAGGAGTTTTCTATTTTACTTTTTTTTCTTTTGGAAAGTGGATTTCTGATGCTTTGCTTTGGGGAATTAATAACTTATTAGGACAACCAATTAAAGACCTCTTTGTTTTCGCTTTTGGCAAGGAGTCGTGGGTAACGAGCCTTTTTTGTGATGCAGTTTTGGGTGGTGTCGGCACGCTTTTTTCTTTTTTACCTCAAATAGTTTTGCTGTTTATGTTTTTGTCAATTTTGGAGGACAGTGGCTATCTTGCAAGAGTCGCATTTATGTTTGAAGATATTTTAGGCAAGGTCGGACTTTCAGGTAAAAGCGTGTATACAATTTTAATGGGCTTTGGTTGTTCGTCGAGTGCAGTTTTAACGGCAAGAAACATGGAAGATAAAAACGCCAAAATTAAAACAGCTTTACTCACTCCTTACATGAGTTGCAGTGCAAAACTTCCACTTTACATTGTGATAGGCGGTGCATTTTTTGGAGCAAAGAACATTTTTTATATTTTATTCCTTTATTTGCTGGGCGTTTTAATTTCTGTCTTGATGAGCTATATTTTCGAAAAAACTGTGCTTAAAAGCAAAGAGCAATCTTTTATTTTGGAATTTCCGCCTTATAGGGGGATTTCGGTTAAAAGAATATTAAACGTTCTATGGGAAAATATAAGGCTTTTCGTTTCAAGGGTTGGTATTTTACTGATTTGTGTTAATATAATTATTTGGATACTTTCAAATTTTTCGTTTTCCTTAGACTATGTTCCTTCGTCAAATGGAAGTATGCTTCAAAAAATAGGAGAAATCATATCGCCAATTTTTATTCCTCTTGGTTTTGGTGAGTGGGGGTTTGCCTCAGCTCTTATTGCTGGATTAATTGCCAAGGAAGTAATTTTGTCCTCTGTAATAATGTTCAATGGAGTAAATCACGGAGAGGTTATTAATGTAGCAGATAGCTTAAAAGATCCTTCCAGCAACATTTATTTTCCGGCTATTTCAAACGTGGTTTCTTTTTTAATTTTTACTTTGCTTTATTCTCCTTGCGTGACTACTATGGCTATTTTAAGAAAGGAAATTGGCAAAAAATGGACTGTGATTGGAATTTTGATTCAGTTTGCTGTGGCTTATCTTTTGTCCCTTTTTGTTTTTAATGTTATTAACGCTTTTGAGGATTTTGGATTGTTTCCGGTTTTATTGATCTTATTAGTAATTATTTTAATAATGTTTTCCTTTATTTTTCTTTTTGAAAGATTAACAAGAAAAAGGCATTGTGAACATGCCTGCCCAAACTATGAAAAATGCAAAAGAAAAAAGAGTTAATGCACAATAAAACTTTACAATAGTGCTTTTTTTGTGGTAAAATAACAGCGGAGTAGATTATGTCAAGACCTATTGTTGCTGTTGTTGGAAGACCTAATGTTGGAAAAAGCAGTTTTTTTAATAAAATTTGTGGAGAAAGGATTTCGATTGTCGATGATATGCCTGGGGTAACTAGGGATAGAATTTATGCTGACGCAGAATGGTGTGGCAAAGAGTTTACCCTTATTGACACCGGTGGATTAGATCCAAAAAGTGACGATATTTTTCAAGAAGTAATTCAAGAACAAGCAAATATTGCAATGGATATTGCTGACGTTATTGTTATGATTGTTGATGGAAAAACAGGGGTGACGACTGCTGATGAAATCCTTGCAAAAAAGTTAAGAGTTACAACAAAACCGGTTGTTTTGGTCGTGAACAAATTGGATAGGTTTAACATTGAAGATGTTTATGAATTTTATCAGCTGGGACTTGGAGACCCTTTACCTTTATCCTGCGCGCAAAGCAAAGGCATAGGAGATGTGCTTGATGTTATAACCTCATTTTTCCCGAAAGTTGATTTAGATGAAAATAATTTGGGCATAAAGATTGCTGTTGTTGGAAGGCCTAATGTGGGGAAAAGTTCTATAATAAACAGGCTTGTGGGAGAAAAAAGGGTTGCCGTTTCTGATATAGAGGGAACGACAAGAGATGCTGTTTTAATTCCTTTTAGATATAATAAAAAAACTTATCAGCTTGTCGACACTGCGGGACTTAGAAGGAGCAGGGGGGTCGAGCAAGAATCTGTTGAAGGCTACTCAGTGTTAAGGACAATGCGCGCGATTGAAAAGGCTGATGTTGTTTTAATAGTCTTTGATTCCACCGCAAATCTAACCGAACAAGACATAAGAATTGCCGGATATGTCCACGAAGCAGGAAAGCCTAGTGTCGTTGTTATGAATAAAACTGATATTATGGAGAGAAAGAAGCAACAAATAACAGAGGAACTGAAAAAGCAACTTGCATTTATGAGTTATCTTCAAACCGTATTTATTTCTGCAAAAGAAGGCACAAGGCTTGGAGACATTATGCCGGCTGTGTTGCGTGTTTATGAGAATGCATCAAAGAGAATAACAACAGGACTTTTAAACGATATCTTGCAAGATGCTATTTTAAACTTTGAACCTCCTGCAAAAAAGGGTAAAAAGATTAAGCTTTCTTACATTACAGAAGCAGAAACAAACCCTCCTACTTTTGTTATTTTTTGTAACGACGCTAAGCTTGTAAATTTTTCGTATCAAAGGTATTTGGAAAATCAATTGCGCGAAAAAGTAGATTTTTCTGGAACACCTATTAAAATTATTCTAAAAACAAAAGGAGAAGATGAATGATTGCCTTGTGGTTTGTGATTATAATAATAGTTTGCTATTTCATTGGAAGTGTTAATTTCGCAAGAATTCTTGCATGGAAAAGGCATAACCAAGACATAACAACAAAGGGAAGCCATAACCCAGGAACAATGAACATGTTAAGGGTTTACGGGATAAAAATTGCAATTGCGACAATGCTTTTAGAATTTCTTAAAGGTGGGGTTCCTGCACTTTTGGCTGGATTGATAATGAATCACTATTACCCTGGAATTTTTTATGTTGCTTTTCTAACAGCAGGGCTAAGTGCTGTTATTGGTCAAATTTTTCCGGCTATTTATAATTTTAAGGGAGGAAAAGGTCTTGCTACATGTGCAGGAGTATTTCTCTTTAGTCCTCTTTGGTGGCTTGGGTTGATATTTTTTGTACTCGGTTGCATTGTGCTTTATATCACAGATTATGCTTCGGTTGCCACCTTATCTTTTGTTTGCGAGATGACAATTGCCACAACAATTTATCTAGCATTATTTGACAGAGTTGCCCCTTATTGGTGGATTGCAATCATTCTTGTTTGGGTGATGTTTGCGCTTATCTTCTTTGCTCATCGTGGAAATTTAGTAAGACTTGCCCACAAAAAAGAAAACAAAGCCAATTTTTCTAAGAGTTTACAAAAACTTTTTAATAAAAAATCTGATATAACCATCATAGAAAAAGAACAAGAGCAAGAAAAACCTGAAAAAGAAATTATCATAGAAGACGAGGAAAAAGATAATAATTAAGTCATAAACATGCTTTAACCTTCATAGGATATATTGCAACTATGGAGGTTTTTAATGGAAAAGTTTGAACTTTATAACGACATTAAGTCGCGAACAAATGGGGATATATATGTGGGAGTTGTTGGTCCAGTTAGGGTTGGAAAATCCACATTTATAACCGAATTTATGAAAAAACTTGTTGTTCCAAACATTCAAGAAAAAAACACCAAAGAACGAGCTATTGACGAGCTTCCTCAATCGGCAGATGGAAAAACAATTATGACAACTCAGCCAAGATTTATTCCAAACGAGGCCGTAAAAATTCAGGTTGCTGATAATGTTGATTTAAGTGTTAGGCTTATTGACTGCGTGGGATATTTGGTTAATGGTGCAGTTGGTCACGAGGAAAACGACAAGCCAAGAAAAGTTAAAACTCCTTGGAGTGAAGAAGAAATGCCTTTTGAAGAAGCCGCTGAAATTGGAACGAAAAAGGTTATGCAAGAGCATTCTACCGTTGGTATTGTTGTGACAACTGATGGAAGTGTAACAGATATTCCAAGAACAAGTTATGCCGAAGCAGAGGAAAGGGTTGTCAATGAAATGAAAGAGAGTAACAAGCCTTTTGTTATGGTTTTAAATTGCAAAAATCCAGCATCGGCAGATTCAAAAAAACTTGCTCAGTCTTTGTCAGAAAAGTATGATGTTCCTGTTGTGCCTTTAAACGCATTAGAATTAAAAGAAAGCGATATCGACAAGGTCTTTGAAAAACTCTTGTTTGAATTTCCTGTTACTTCAATAAAAATCAAAATGCCAAAATGGTTACAGGCTCTTGATTTTGAAGATGAAATTATACAAGAAATATCATCTGAAATTAGAAACTTTGCATCAGGAATATCTAAACTTAGCGAAGTTGACAAAGAAAAGTTGGCTTTTATTGAAAGTAATTCTTTTGATCCTATTACCTTTTCCAACATTGAAATGGGAGATGGAACTGTTAAATTTGATGTCATACCAAAAGAAACTTTGTTTTACGAGGTTTTAAGTAAGGAGTGTGGATATCAAATTAACGATGATTTTGAGCTCATTTCTTATATTAAAGATTTGGCAGTTGCAAAACTAGAATATGATAAGTTTAAGAAAGCTATTGAAGAGGTTAGGGAAACAGGATATGGTGTTGTTGTGCCTTTAAAAGAAGATTTCCAGCTAGAACAACCTGAGGTCGTAAGGCAAGGCAACAAGTTTGGAGTTAAGATAAAAGCTTCAGCTCCAAGCTTGCATATAATGAGAGTAGATGTAAACACAGAGGTGACCCCTCTTGTTGGAACTGAAATTCAAAGCCAAGATCTTGTAAATAGTCTTATTGAGCAAATAGAATCTGACCCAGAATCCATTTGGGAGACAAATATTTTAGGCAAAAACCTTCAATCTTTAATTGGCGATAATATTAATTCAAAGCTTGTTATGATGCCTCTTGATGCTCAGAAAAAAATGAGAAAAACACTTGGAAGAATAATAAACGAAGGAAAAGGCGGAATGATTTGCATCTTATTATAGAAAAAACAGCTTTTGCTGTTTTTTTCTGCACAAATTAGGGACGCCTTTCATATAAAAAATTATGGAAAAAGAACAAAACAACAAAGAGAAAAAATTTAAAATCATTTGCGTTAAAAGCCCTAAGTGTCTGAGGAGTCTTTTAAAACTTTTTAAAAAGAAAGAAAATGTCGAAGAATAATAAACTTTTTATAAATTTTAAGGGGAATTTATGGATTTTGTCTTCTAATACAAATCCAACAGATTATTTAGTGGGTTGAATTTTAATAAAAAACCATTAAATTTCTAGTGGAAAATTATATGGGTTTTATAAAATAAAAAAACACTAGAAATCTAGTGTTTTTTCTACATCAATATTATTTAGTTGTTTTTCTTGCAGTTTTAATGCATTTTGTACAAGCTGTTACTTTTTTTGGTTTTCCATTAACCTCTATTGTTGTTGTTTGCAAATTAACTTCAAATGTTCTGTTAGCTTTATTATTTGCGTGGCTTACAGTCTTGCCAGCCATTTTGCCTTTTCCACAAATTTCACACACTCTGCTCATCGTTAATTACCTCCGTTTTCATTCAGCCTTTGTATTATAGCACAAATCCAAAACAAAATCAATCAATTTTTCAAAAAAATATCTAAATAAGTTCTATTTAGGCAAAAAAATTTAATAAAATTTTATAAAAGACTTGGCTTTTTGCCGTTTTTGGTGTAATATACTTATGAATAGGCTACAAGGGAGATTTTTAAATTGACAGTAGATACAAATAACTATTATGGAAATATTTCTATTAGCGACGACGCAATTAGGGTGGTTGCAGGTTATTCTGCAATGGATTGCTATGGCGTCGTTGATCTTGTTTCTAAGTCTTTTAAAGATAGCGCCAAAGAACTTTTTAGAAAAGAGTCTTATTCCAAAGGTGTGAAAATACACAATATTGAAAATAGAATTTATATCGATATTTACTGCATAATGAAATATGGGGTTTCGATTAGCGCAGTTTCAGAATCTTTAAAAAAGTCGGTTAAGTACAGCGTTGAAAACTTTACCGGTATGATAGTAGACAGCGTCAATGTTCATGTTGTTGGCGTGCGTGTTTAATAGGAGAAAATGATGACAAAGACGATAAATGCTCAAACATTTAAGAAAATGATTTTAACAGGGGCTGGATTCCTTGAAAAAAATAAAAAATACGTGGACTCGCTTAATGTCTTTCCTGTTCCAGACGGAGATACTGGGACAAATATGTTTTTAACAATGAAGTCAGCTGTTAACGAGGTAACCTCTTGCCCTTCTTCTTCCATTGAAGCTTTGAGTCAAGCTTTTGCAAAAGGAGCTTTAAAGGGAGCAAGGGGTAACAGTGGGGTTATAACCTCGCAAATATTTAAGGGGTTTTGTTCTGTTACTGCAAAATGTCAGGAAATAACCACAAAAATCTTTGCTAATGCTTTGCAAGAAGGGGCTAATATCGCTTATAAAGCTGTTACTAAGCCAAAAGAGGGAACAATCTTAACGGTTATAAGGGTTATGGCCGAAAATGCTGTTAGCATAGCCAAGAAAACAGATGATTTTGAAGTTTTTTTGAAAAAAGTGCTTGATACTGGTGAAGAGATTTTAAGGCAAACACCTGAAATGTTGCCGGTTTTAAAAAAGGCAGGAGTTGTTGATGCAGGTGGAAGAGGTATAATTGTTATCTTTACTGGGTTCCATAAGCTTTTAATCGGCGAGGAAGATATTGAGGTGTTGTTTGATGATGAAAAGCCTGTTCAAACAGTTGACGATGTTATCGCAGATATAAACAAGCTTGAAGATATTGAATTTGGGTATTGTACCGAATATATGGTGGTTCAAATGAAAAAGAAGACCACTGAGGCAGATATTGACAAGCTTCGTGAGAAACTTATGAATATTGGTGATTCTGTTATTTGCATTGGCGACCTTCAATTAGTAAAAGTTCATGTGCATACCAACGAGCCAAACCTTGCACTTGCCTATGCTTTGGAGCTTGGGGAATTGACAAACCTAAAGATAGAAAATATGCGTGAGCAAAACAGAGAACTAAAAAAGAAAGCAAAAGCAATGGAGGAAACTAAAAACCTTGGAATTGTTGCCGTTGCTCCAGGAGATGGGCTTGCTGCAATTTTAAAAGATTTGGCAGTAGATGAAATTATTGTTGGTGGGCAAACAATGAATCCTAGTGCTGCTGACATTGCAAGTGCTGCTGACAAAGTGCCAGCTAGAACGGTTTTCGTCTATCCAAACAACAAAAATATCATTCTTGCAGCAGAGCAGGCAAATGACTTAACAAACAAAAACCTTGTGATTATTCCTACAAGAAGCATGCCAGAGGGCATTTCTGCAGCCATTGCCTTTGACCCAGATGGAAGCGTTGAAGACAACACAGAGGCAATGAACGATGCTATAAAAAATGTAAAATCCGGTGCTGTAACTTATGCTGTCAGAGATACTCATGTTGACGGATTTGACCTTTCCGTTGGAGAAATAATTGGTCTTGACGACAAAGCTATTTTGGCAAAAGGAAACACCGTTTCTCAGACAACCGAGGATTTGGTTTCAAAGATGATAGATGATAACGTTATGACGATAACACTTTTCTATGGAGAAGATATTAAAGAGGAAGAAGCGATTGTTTTACAAGAAAAACTTGCTGAAAAATATCCAGAATGTGAGGTAACTGTTGCATATGGTGGTCAGCCAATTTACTATTATCTAATTTCTTTGGAGTAAAAAATTATATAAAAAATAAAAAAATTGAGCTTTCGCTCAATTTTTTAATTTTGCTTTTGGAATTTTCCGTCCTTTTTCTTAACTGTTAGGTTAAGGTTTTGCTTTTGTGAAAGAGCCTCTGCATATTCTAGCGCTTCAGCTTTTGTCACGAATCTTTTGCTTGCCCTTGAACTACCTGTTTTTTTAACAACCCAAAGTCTTGCATTTTTGTCATAGCTTATTATATATTTTGCAGGACGAGATTTGCTTTTCTCCAAACCTTCTGGTTTTTCCTGCGTGTTTGCAACTTGCGCTGAAGATTCCTCTTTCTTCGCTGGCTCTTTTCTCACATTTTCTTTTTTGATACTTTTTTTCTTTAAGCTCTCAGTTTGAGCTTTTTTACCCGATGTAGATGTCTTTACTTGATTTTTCTTTAAGCCTTGGTTATTAGATGATTTAATTGCATTTTTAGAAGATGAACTTGACTTAATTGAAGGTGTTTGTTCTTCTATTACTTCTTCCTTTTTATGCTCTTCTTTTTTTGTTTTTTCTTCCTTGCCTACTTGTTTCTTTTTAATAACAACAGCAATCATTATTGATATTGCAACTAATACTACCAAAGCAACAACGATAATCCACCAATATTCTTTCAAAAACTCCATAATATCCTCCTTATCATTTGTATATTATTATTATATCATCTTTTTAATAAAAAGCAATACTGAATTTATAATTTAATTACTTAATTGTAACAATTAAAGGTTTATATAACTTTAAAATTAAGAAAAATGCTTTATTTTCTTTGATAAATATGGTAATATGAGCATATGTTTAGACTTGATATGTTTTTAGTTATGAAAGATTACTTTCCTTCAAGAGAGAGGGCAAAAGAGGCAATTGTCCAAGGAAAAGTTTTTGTTGATGGAAAAATAGCAAAACCTTCTTTAAAAATCGAAGGGAGTGAAATTATTAAAGTTGAAAGTGATTTTTCATATGTTTCCAGGGCCGGGTTGAAACTTGAAAAAGCAAGAGAAGTTTTTAAATTAGATTTTACTGATAAAGTTGTGCTGGACATTGGTTCTTCCACCGGAGGCTTTACAGAAGTTGCACTTTTATCTGGTGCAAAAAAAGTCATAGCTGTTGATGTTGGGAGCAATCAGCTTAGTGAAAAGCTTAGAAAAGATGAAAGAGTTAGGCTTTATGAAAACTGTGATTTTAGGTTTATTGAAAGCGAAAAATTAAAGGAAGTTAATCTTATCGTTTGCGATGTTTCATTTATTTCACTTAGGTATATTTTCCCAAAGATTATTGAGGAATTTGGAACCAAAATTGAAGGCGTTTTTCTTTTTAAACCTCAATTTGAATGTGGAAAAGAAATTGCTTCAAAATATTATGGGGTAATAAGAAACAAAGATATTCACAAGGCTATTTTTCGTGAATTTTGTGATTATCTCGAAAATTTAGGTTTTGTGGTTAGTAATATTGATTATTCTCCTATAACAGGTAAATCTGGGAACATTGAGTATTTAATTCACATAAACAAAAAAAGGTCAAATTATAAAATTGATAAAGTTATAGACAAGGCATTTGAAGAACTTTAATAAAATTTTTATTTTATTAAAAAATATCGAAAAGAGCATTTTTGCAACTTTGTTTTGTTTTTTTCATATATTTATATACAGATAGACAAAATAGGAGGTAAAAATGTCTTTTTATATCAATAATACCAATCAAAACAAACCGGGACCTATTTGTGGAAATGCTTTAAACGGACTTTGTGAAAAGGTGCTTATTGAAACAACAAAAGTATTTGATGCATGTGTTTCTCAAACAACCGACACAGGAGTTGTTTTGCAAGTAACGAATTTAACTCCTGCAAGCCCTGCTTTACCACTTACATTTATTTCGGCAGAAAATACGCCCGGACAAAGCGCAACAATTTCTAATCTTGTGATAGAAAGATTGGAAACAGCGCCAAACTATGCAAACGTCAGCCTAGATGTTACAATTCCTGTTACCGTTTTCTATCGTGATAATAATGGGGTTTTGGGTCAAGGAACATCAAGTGTTACAATTTCAAAAAATGTGATTCTCTTCGTTCCTCAGCCAGCCGCAACACCTGTTAATATTACTGCAATGGGAATATTTAGCTCGACCATCGGCTCTTACACAGCTGAAAACACTTTTACGGTTACCGGTTGTATAGAAATCGTTTTAAAGGTTGTTGCAGTGGTTGATGTCTTGGTTCCATCTTACGGATATCCGGTTATTCCACCTTGTCAGGTTAGTCCAACACAAAGCGCCTGCCCTGGAACATTTGAACAGCCATTATATCCAACTGCTACAAATAATGTGCAGATGCCAAGATTTTAGGTTAATAATTTAAATTAAAAGAAGCTTGCAAGCTTCTTTTTTTTATTGAAAAAATGAACTGATTTGTTTTCTTGACTTAAATTTAAGCAAATTGTATAATAATACTTATTAGGAGAAAAAAAATGATTGTTGACAACGAAAAAGAAGAATTAAAAAAGGTAAAAGAAGATTTTAAGTTTATAAAGGAGTGTCTTTGACCCCGCTAAGTGTGAAAAGGAACTAGAAGAATATAAACTTTTGCAAAGCCAGCCAAACTTTTATTCAAATCCCGAAAAAGTCAGCGAAATAGGAAAAAAGTTTAAGAGGGCAGAGGGAAAAATTGAACTTATAAAAAACTTAGAAAATAAGATATCGGACATTGAGACTTTAATAGAGTTTTGTGAGCTTGGCGAAGATGACATGTTTGATGAGTTGAAAAAATGCTTGGAAGGGTTAGAAGAAAAAATCGAGCAAATTAAGCTGGAAACACTTTTAAGTGGTAAATATGATGGTAATAATGCAATAGTTAACATTCATGCAGGAGCTGGGGGAACAGAGGCTCAGGATTGGGCTGATATGCTAATGAGAATGTATTCTATGTATGCCAGCAAAATGAATTTTGATTTTAAGGTGTTAGATTTAATTGAAGGAGATGAAGCTGGCATTAAAAACATAACTTTCTTAATTAGTGGCGAAAATGCTTATGGTTATTTAAAATCCGAAAAGGGTGTTCATAGGCTAGTAAGAATTTCTCCTTTTGATTCTAATTCTAGGAGGCATACAAGTTTTGCAAGTGTTGAAGTAATGCCAGAAATTGAAAGTGCGCCTGAAATTCAAATAAGATCAGAAGACTTAAAGATTGACACATTTAGGTCTAGCGGGGCTGGTGGACAGCATGTCAATAAAACAGAGTCTGCTGTGAGAATAACCCATATTCCAACCGGCATTATCACTGCCTGTCAAACAGAAAGGTCACAAATTCAAAACAGAGAGACGGCAATGAAAATGCTTTACTCCAAACTTACACAGCGTCAAGAAGAAATTGAACAAGAAAAACTTGCAAATTTAAAAGGGGAGATTAAGAAAATTGAATGGGGAAGTCAAATAAGGAGTTATGTTTTCTGCCCTTACACTTTGGTTAAAGACCACAGGACAGGTTTTGAAACTAGCAATGTTGAGGCCGTAATGAACGGAGATATACAGCCTTTTATAAATGATTATCTTAGAAAATCATCTTAGGCAAAGGAGGAAATATGTCTTATATTAAAGATGTTAAAGTAAAGTTTGAAGAACTTAGAAATAAAAAAGATGTCACGATTTTGGCGATAGAATCTTCCTGCGATGAAACCGCAATTGCTATTGTTAGAAATGGAAGAGAAGTTTTGTCAAATGTTATTTCGTCTCAAATAGAAATTCACAGAAGATTTGGTGGAGTTGTTCCAGAAGTTGCATCAAGAAATCATTTGCTTGCAATCTCGAATTTATATGAAGAGGCATTAAAGGAAGCAAATATCACAATAAATCAAATTGATGCGATTGCTGTTACATATGGAGCTGGCCTTGTAGGGGCTTTGCTTGTTGGAGTTAATTTTGCAAAAGGCCTTGCCTATTCTCAAAATCTTCCGCTTATAGCCGTAAATCATATACATGGGCATATTGCATCGAACTATATCTCTCATCAAAAATTAGAACCTCCATTTGTTTGCCTTATGGTAAGTGGAGGGCACACAGCTCTTTTAAAAATTAGTGATTATACAAAGCAAAAACTCATTGGCTCAACGGTTGATGATGCTGTTGGTGAAGCCTTTGACAAGGTTGCAAGAGTGCTTGGCCTTTCTTACCCAGGAGGCCCTGAAATTGACAAACTTGCAAAAAAAGGGGAAAATATCATAAAATTTACAGTGTCAAATGCCCTTTCAAAAACATATAATTTTAGTTTTAGTGGAATAAAAACAGCTGTTATAAACTATGTCCACAACAAAGAGCAAAAAAAAGAGAATATTTGCAAAGAAAATGTTGCACGGAGTTTTGAGGAGTGTGTTACTGATGAGCTTTGCACAAAATCATTAAGAGCAACCAAGGCAAGTGGTTACAAAAAACTTGTCATTGCTGGTGGTGTTGGAGCGAATTCTATGCTCAGGGAAAAAATGACAAATCTTGCGAAAAAAGAAAATATAGAAGTTTATTTTCCTGTCCTAAAATATTGCACTGACAATGCAGCTATGATTGGTTCAGCAGCTTATTATTATATTCAAAAAGGTCTTGGCAGGGCAGATTTAAGTTTGACGGCGAGACCGACAATTGACTTATGAAAGAAAAAATAAAAGACTATCTTAAAAATTTTAATATTTTAGATTATTGGTTGTTGGCTTTTGGTGTTTTATCAATAACAATATCTTCTATTATTGTAAAAAGTTCAGCTTTAGCAACAATTTGTAGTATTTTGGGTGTTTTTTATGTTCTTTTATGGGTAAAACGTTATAACATAGGTTTAATTTTTTGTTTGGCTTATTTGAGCCTTTATATTTGGCAATCTGTCATTTATAAAAATTGGGGCGAAGTTATTCAAAGTTCTTTTTCAATAATTACAGCATTAATTTTAATTTGTTTATGGTTGTTCAATAAAAAAGAAAAAAAAGCAAAACTCATATCTCAAACAAAAAAAATTACATGGCCAGAATGGATTATCGTTGCAGTTGTAACAATTGGCTTCGCTGTGGGATATTATTTTTTGCTTAAACACTTAAACACGCCAAGTTTATATTTTGCTACGGCCAACCTTACAATTTTGACAATTGCGTTATATTTTATGGTTAGAAAAAACTTTTTAATGTTTGTGTTATTTATTTTATCAAATATTTTGCAAGTTTTTATCTGGTTGCGTCCGGTTTTTCAAGGGGAATCTTTTGGAATCGAAAATTTACCAATAGTGTTTTCTTTTATAACTTTTTTTCTTTCAAATATTCGTGGAGTCATTGAGTGGAGAAAGAAAGTTGTTGAGAGCAAGAAAAATCAATGTGATAAAAAGTTTACTGGTGAACAAAAATGCGATGAATTAGAGAATAAATTAGAAAATTTTGATTAAATTTTAGGGGGTTAAAATGGAATTATTAGCACCAGCAGGGAATTATGAAAAGTTTTTAACAGCTTTGCATTTTGGCGCAGATGCCGTTTATTTGTCTGGAAAAAGTTTTGGTCTTAGAGCTTTTGCGGGAAATTTTACAAATGAGGAGATTTTGCGTGCCTGCAAGGAGGCACATTCTCTTAATAAAAAGGTTTATGTGACACTGAACATTCTTGCAAAAGACATTGACTTTGTAAACTTAAATGAATATCTTGACTTTTTGACGAGTGCAAAAGTTGATGGAGTGATTGCATCTGATGTTGGGATAATTTACCATATAAGGAAGTATGCACCAAACCTAGATGTTCATGTGAGCACTCAGGCAAATGTGACTAACTCAGCTTCTGCCAATTTTTTTGCAGATATGGGAGTGAAAAGAATAGTTTTGGCAAGGGAACTGTCTCTTTGCGAAATAAAGGAAATAAGAAAAAATTTGGACAAGTCCGTAGAGTTAGAAGCTTTTGTTCATGGGGCTATGTGCATATCCTATTCTGGAAGATGTTTGCTTTCAAACTATTTCACGGGAAGAGATTCTAACCATGGGGAATGTGTACAGTGTTGCAGATGGAAATATACCGTTAAAGAAACTTCAAGAGAAGATGAAAACGAAGTCCAAGAAGATGAAAGGGGAACATATATTTTTAATTCGAAGGATATGAACCTTATTAACCATTTAAACGAACTTAAAGAGGCCGGTGTAGACAGTTTAAAAATAGAGGGAAGAATGAAATCTGTTTACTACGTTGCGACAGTTGTTAATGCTTATAAAAAAGCATTAAAGATGCTACCAAATAAGCCGACAAAAGAAATATGTGATGAACTTGAAAAAACAAGCCACAGAAGATATACTACCGGATTTTTGCTTGGTGATGATGACAAGGAGTTTTTAGAAACATCCAATCCTGTGCAAAAAAGTGAATTTATGGGAGTTGTAGTTAAAGAGGAAAATAAAAGATTATATTTAGAGCAAAGAAACAACATAAAAAACGGATATGTTTTGCAGGTTTTAAGTCCAAATGACGATGTTTTTAACAAAGAGTTTGTTGTGGAAGATATGCAAAACGAAGACGGAGAGAAAATTGAAGTTGCAAATGTTGCAAAACAAATTATAAGCATCAAGAGCCCGGGATTAAAGTTGAATGCAGGGGATATACTTAGAAAGTAAAAAGAAATGAATTAATTATATTATTTTTAAAAAACAATAAAACAAGGACTTTGTTTTTGCAAAGTCCTTGTTTTATTTTGATAGTTTTTAAATTTTTATTCTATTTTTTCAGCATAGAACATACTTTTAAATTTGTCATTTCTTTCGAAAAGTTCGTCAAATGTTCCGATATCTTCAATTTTTCCATTATCCAAGAAGAAAATCTTGTCGACATTTCTTATTGTAGATAATCTGTGAGCAACAATAACTATCGTACTTTTGCCTTTTAAATTGTCTATCGATTTTTTTATGTTTTCTTGTGCAAAATTGTCAAGAGAACTTGTGCTCTCATCAAAGATAATTATTGGAGAATTTCTCAGTAATGCTCTTGCTATTGCCAGCCTTTGTTTCTGTCCACCAGAAAGCTTTATTCCACTTTCGCCAACTTTTGTATCTATTCCTTTACTTAATGTTGAGATGAATTCCTTTAAAAATGCGTTTTCAATAGCATAGTCTATCTCTTCCTTTGTTGCGTCTTTTTTTGATAAGATCAAATTTTCTTTAATTGTCATATCGAATATATAAGGAAATTGATTTACAAGAGAAATTGAAGATCTTAGTGTTTCCTTATCCAAATCATTAATATTCACGCCATCAATTAAAACTTTTCCAGAATTAACTTCATACATCTTTGACATTAAGTTTAAAATTGTAGATTTGCCAGAACCTGATTTTCCAACAAAGGCAACGGTTGTGTTTGGTTCAATTTTAAAGGAAAGCTTGTCAAAAATTTTGTTGACATTTTCTATCTTTCTCTTTTTGTTTTTTCTTTCTTTTAATTCATTTTTTGTTAAAAATTTGTCATTGTTATTTTGTTCGTATTCTACAAATGAAAAGGAAACATCTTTAAATTCAATTTTACCTTTGACATTATCTAGGTGCACACTTCCAAATTTTTCACAAACAAATTCATTGTTGTCAAAAAGTGAAAACATTCTCTCACTGCTAACTTTAACATCTAAAAAGATGTCCATAATTTTTCCAATACACCAAACAAAGGAAGACAAACGTCCATTATTTGAGTAAATGATCATAAATGAGGCAAGAGTTAAAAGTGAAATGTCAATCATATAAACGCCTAAAATGAGTAATAATACAGCAAATGTTTCGATTATGAAATTTCTTAATGTCCATGAGTTCATATCTTTAACTTCATAGTTATATGAAGCTTTTTTATATTCATTATAGTTCATTTTTGAAATCTCACTCAATCTTTCTTCGAGTCCAAGCGATTTAATATCCTTTTCACTCCTAACAATTTCTGTCGTCAAAGAATAGATTTTATCATTTTTTCTTTTCACAATAAATTTATTTTTTCTATTTCTTTTTCTTCTATGTCTTTCTATTAACAAACATATTAATACTACTACCACAATAACTATTGAGATATAGATATTTAATGTCGCTATATAAATAATCATAACAAGAGAAGTTACGCAATCTGTGAGTAGATCAATTAAGTCTGCCAGACGCCTAACTACATTTTCGGGATCAGTTACAATTCTTTGGACAAAAATTCCCGTTTCGTGATCGGCATAAGTTTTTGAGTTAAGTTTAAAAGCTTGTTTTGCTAAATCAAGATTTAGATCTGCCATTATTCTGTTAGTATATTTTTGATAAATAAGTCCTGAAAGATACCAGCACATTCTTCTTACAAAAGCAATCCCTGCGATTATTGCCAACATTATCATTGCTTCTTTATATAATAAGTATGTGATTTTTTCAATTGCATTAGCAGTCAATATTGTTTGCGCAACGGTGCAAGCTCCTGCGATAAGATAAACAAGAATATACATTGATATTCCAAATTTATATTTTGCTAAGTATTGCTTTAATGATATTTTATTTTGTTTATTTATTTTTTTTGACATAAAAAACCTCCGTAGTAATTTTGAATACGAAGATTCTGAATAAACTAGTTTGAAATACTATTTAAAAAGAACCATTCGTATATGGTTGTTTAAATAATTTAATTGTAGAAATTTAGTAGATTTAACCATTTTAAACAGTTCTCCTTTTTTAATTTTATTTTAGAAGTCAAATGATAAAAATACTTCTATCGACATAAAAATTGTAACATAATATTTTTGATATGTCAAGACCTTATTTTGAAAATCGTTTTTTAATTATGAAATTATACAATTAGTGTGTTAATGAAACTTAACACACGAAAGTATAGCTTATTTTTGAGTTCTCGTGTAATGAGTTTTCATTATACGAGAATTTTTTGTTAAAAGGGGGTGATGTTTATAATCTCTAAAAAAGACTTATAGCAAGAAGTTTCAAGACTTAATGACAAGTATTGTCGTGGTGGAAAAAACAGATTGGTTGTAAGTCAGGCGTATGGGGGTTATCAAGTTTGTATAACTGGTAAACGCAAAAAGTCCGGCGGTTGGTATAAAAACTCGCTTGGCAGTGGTTGTGCAGATGTTACTTATGGTCATAAGTCTGCAAGAGATAATTTGTCAGAGTTGTATAGAAGTGATAGCAGAGGTTATTTGCGTTCTAGTATTAAGCACTACAACAAGAGAAAATGACCCTTTTAGAAAAAACTGAATAAAACTGTAAGCCCTACTAAGGTTGTAGGCTCACCCCTAATAGTTGAAGTTAGGTAAAACTAAAATCAAAAATATAAAAGGAAGTAAAGAAATGAAAAACGAAGAAAGAAAGTTATTTGTTGAAAGAGAAAGTTTTAAAGGAAGTGACGGCAAGGAATACTGGTCATATATCGTAAAAGGTCAAGTTCGTGGTCGTGATATTAAGGTCGATTTCGCTCCAAAAGATAAAGGTGGATATGAGCCACTTGATATTGTTTTTGATGTTGCACCAAAAGCAGAACTCGTTATGTCTGACGAAGAAATGGTCGATAGTAACGGCAAAGCAACAAAATACACATCATACAAGGTTTTAACAGTTGATGAAGACGGTATGCCTTATGAATGCGGTGTTAAGCCGTCAAGAGATAGCGACAAGGCTCTTTTGAAAATGCTTTTAAATCAAATTGGTGGTGTTAAGTAATGGAAGCTGTCGAGAAATTTAGAAAAGGCTTAAACAAGTTTATTAAAGGTGCGAATGAAATGGTAGATGTTTTTTTGGAAGTTACGGAAAAATTTGACGACATAAAGGTTTGCGTTCCTCTTAAAAACATAAAGTCTGTTTCTTCTGAAAAAGACGGAACTTGCTTTATAGAAACTGGTGTTGACAAAGACGGAAATGCCACAGGGATTTATTGCAAAGACCCTTATTCGCAAGTTATCTTAAAATTATTAAAATATATTTTATAAAGGAGTTTAAAAAAAATATGAAAAAAATAAATTGGAAATCCGTTTTAACGGGTTGTGCAGTTGTCGTTGTTATGGTTTTACTACTGGCAATCTGCATTAAAATATAACTTGGAGGTTTAAAGTGAGTAAATTAAATAGTCATGTTAAAAAAGATAAATGGAAATGGGCAATCACTTTTATATCAATTATTTTGATATTGGGTGCTGTTATTGGTTTGTTTTTTGCCCTTGGTCATGTAAATGATACAACAAAAACTCTTACAACTTCTAGTTATTCGATAGGAAGTGTCGATACAACAACTGGAAAAGCTATTGAGTCAAGACAAAATGCTTATACACATGATATGTATAAAACACAAGATATGAAAATCGTTGTAGATGAAGACGCTACTGTTAGCTATAAAGTTGTATTCTATGACGAAGCCAAAGATTTTGTGTCTGCAACTGACAGCTTAAATGCTGATTTTGACAACAATTCTATTCCTGCAACAGCAAAATATTTTAGAGTTGTAGTTACTCCAGCAAAAGTTGACGGAGAAAATGTTAATTTAACTATATTAAATATGGGCAAATATGTTGGTCAAATCACTGTGACTGTTGCTAAATAAAAAAATAAAGGAGATTTTTTAAATTGAGTAAACAAAAAATTAAAAAGTCTACATATAAGGTTATTCTTATTGTGTTAGGCTGTATTCTATTGATTGGTGCTGTAATTGGTCTTGTCAGTCTTTTTGGAGAAAAAGGAAATGAAAAACAAACAACATTATCTACAAATATTTATAGCGTTGGTGGTTTAACTGAGCAAGGCTCTTATTTAGAAACATCTAGTTCTATTTATACTAAGGAACTAATCGGTTGTATTGGACTAAAAACTGAACTTGTTTTTGATAATAGCGTAAGTTATAGAATTTTCTTTTATGATAAGGAAGAAAAATATTTATCTTCTACAGGTAAGTTGACAGGAGATTTTAATAATGCACCTGATTTTGCAAAATATTGTAGAATTGTAATAACACCAAATGAAGATAAAAACATTAAATGGTATGAAGTAAAAGGCTATGCTAAGCAACTTACAGTTAATGTTGACAAAAAACAAGTATTTGCCTATGAGAATAATTTGTTTGTTGCAGATAGTTCAAAAGATGGTCATACTGCACCAAATATTGGAGAAAGTATGTTAACAGCTGGCTCGGCTCTTGAAAATTGTTCTATTAGTGAAACTTTTGAAGTTAAATCATATTCTAAACTTGTCGTTTTTGTTCCAAATAAAACTATTTGTAAATATACAAATTTAATTGAAGGAAATGCAAGTCATATTATTACTAAGAAAACAGTTAAAACAATTGACGTTGACGACAGTGGTGATTTAGTTAAAATTGAATTTGATTTATCTGCTGGAACTGAATATGCTCAAATAGTTTATGGTCGTGGCTGTGATATACAAATTTATGGTATTAAATAACAATTTGATATTGTGTTAAAATGTGTTATAATACTTATGTTTAGGTAAAAATATGAAAAAAATAATAATTATTATTTTATGTTGTCTTGTAGTTGTTTTTTGTGCAACGTTCTTTTCGACCTTTTTTAGAAAAGAAACTGAAATAGAAGTAAATTACTCTCAATTAACGTATGTTGCTTTAGGTGATAGTATAACTTATGGTAAAGACGGTATTACTGGGGAAAAAATGAATTCCCCATATCCTGAATTAGTTGCAGAAAAATTGAACTTAAAAAGTATCAAAAATTATGGCATAAAGGGCTCTACCTTAGCTGTTAATGATAACGGATACGAGCCAATGTCTATTCGATACAATGAAATGGAAAATGCTGATATTGTAAGTGTTTTAGGTGGGGTTAATGATTTCTTTCGTTCTGTCCCTCTTGGAACTTTAGGAGATACTAAGAATACTACTGTTTATGGGGCGTTGAACGTATTGGCTTCTGGACTTAAAAAGAAATATACTAACTCTTTTATATTCTTTATGACACCTTTTCAAGTTGTAAATCGAACTACAAATAGTGTTGGATATTCCGTTCAAGATGTTGCGATTGCTATAAAAGAAGTATGCAGTGCATATAAAATACCTGTTTTAGATTTATATTCTTATGGAAATTTTGAATTTGAGGCAAAGACTAATTCTTTAAGTGATAAAGTTCACCCCTCACAAGAGTTTTTTGAAAAATATACTGCTCCACAAATAGCACAATTTATAAAAGACAACTACAAAAAATAATTTTAATAATGTAGGTGCAAAGAAATGAAGAGAAAGTCAAATAATTCTTTCGCTACTTTATTGTCGGGTTTAATAATCTTTTTGATTGTTGTTTTGGTCGTTGGTTTTATTTATATAAGGACTGACGGCCTTACAAGCCCATTAAAAAATTTCTATGTGTCTTATGGAAACGACGACATTATGAGCGATAGAGCAAATTTTGATGTTGTAATTGAAAAAGAGTATAAATTTGACATTACAACAAATATCAACATCACTGGCAAAGAAAGCAAATATAAAATTGCAATAGTGCCTAATGATATTGAAAAAACAAACTTTACATTCTCTGCAGACGAAACGCAAGTTGAATATAAGACAATGGAAAGTTTGGCAAAAGGTTTTTCTATTTCTGCACATGAAGATTACTTTACTTTTATGGCAAATTTGGACTTACCCGAAATTATTGGGTTATATTATTCTGATATGACGATTACGGGTTGCCCAACTGCTATTGATAGTGATATACCTTATTTTAGGTTGGTTATTTCTAGTGTAGATAATAGTGAAACTATAAATATAAATTTTAGTTTGAAAAGTGAGTAAATAAAATTATGACAAAGACAAGAAAAATACAAATATTATTGTTGACAATAGTATTGATTGTTTCTTGTTTCTTAGCTGGTTTTACATCAACAATGGGTGTTGTTCATGCGTCAACAATAGATGTTGTCGGTGGTTATACAAATGTTATGGAAGATTTGAAAATGGACACCAATTTTGACGCAATGGACTACCCTGTAAAACAAAATGATTATTCGTTGTCGGTTATACAGCTTGCAGAAAGTAGCGACAAAGAAATATTTGTTTATGTATATCAACCAAATCAAGAATACGGGAAATATGTTGCGTCAACAATCAATATTTCGACATCTTTACATAATAGAGACAAGATTAAAAATTATAAATTAACATTGCTTAATTATGACGGGGTGTTTCAAAAATATCTTGTTAATGGTTTAAAAGCACAAGAGGGCGAAACAAGATATTATGATGTTGTTTCAATATATCGTGTGTTTGACGAAAATATTGACGAGGGGCTTCCAGACGATAACGAAAATACGATTGACGAAGTTGTTTTTAAGGTTGCACAGCAATATACAATTAAAACAGCAGAAGACGGCAATGTATATATTTCAATGACAGCAACCGAATTTGAAACAATCGCAGTGACAAGTAAATATGTCGGTTTTATGCGTTATAAAGACGGCTGGCATTTCTTCCCTAATAACTATTCAATGTGTGATAGCCATTTTGTTGCATTCTCAACCGACAAACCAATTGATAAATTGTATGAGATTGATGTGGCTTATACAACACAAACTTACTTGTTTGCTATGATGGGTGCTCCAAATTATAATATTATAGGGCCTGTGTTTATGCCCGAAAATCCCGAAGACTATGTTCAATATGCATACTTAAATTGGGAACAACAAGGTGTTTATACTGGAGATGGTTTGTTTGCACATTCTTATAAATGGAATGTTATAGAAACAGCCGAAGATTTTATAAAAAATGAAAATGAAAATATGGATAACATGTTTTCTATGGGAATTTTTAATATTGGAACACGTAATAAAATGACCGCAGAAGGGCTCGCAGATATTCAAAATCAACAATGGGTTGTGCGTTTTGCTGAAACCGAATATAGAAAGGTCACAACAGGTGATAGTTCAAGTGAAAGTTATACGATTGTCGGAGATGTTTCAATCTTGCGTTTGGCATTTGAAACAGACGGCGTGTATTATGATTTGCCTGTAATTGATAACAAACAAACCGGTGACGGAAATCCCGATAACGTGCAAACAACAGTGTTTGAAATTGCTGATTGGTTTAAAATTTTGCTTGCCATTTTGCTTTTAATTTTATTACTTGTTGTTCTTTGGCCTATATTGCCTATTGTATTTAATATTATTTGGTGGTTGATTAAAGCAGTTATTAAATTTGCTTGGTGGCTAATTTGTTTGCCGTTTAGGTTGTTTAATTCAGTGTTTAAGAAACGAGAATAAGGAGATTTAATGAGGTTAGCGAAAATTAAAAATAGTTATTTGTTTAAGAGTGACAAACCACACGGAAGTCACACTTACGCAATTTACTATGATAAGAAAAACAAAGAAAATCGAGCTGTTGCCTTAACTCATTTGTATATTAAAGACGAAAAACGATTTAAGCAAGTTCGTAAAGGAAATATACGAATTGAAAAGTTTAAAGAGTTTGATGCCCCTAGTGGGGTTCAAAATTATTTTTATAGTAGAAATACTAAAAATAATAAAATCAATTTGAATGATAAATCAAGTGTTCGTTTAATTTCAAAGAGATATTTGAGTAAAAATCAGTCAAATAGAATTAAGGCATTTGCTCGAAATGATTATAACAAGAAATAAAAAAAAGAATTCCACTGCCCAACTTTAAGATGACAGTGGAAAAAGAAATTTAATTTACTTTCGTTGTTAATATTATACGCAATGAAAATAAAAAAGTCAATGGTTTGAACGGAAAAATTAAAAAAAGGTAAGTAAAGTTATGAAAAAGTTTAAAAATATCTTAAAGGTATTGCTAGTAATTTTAATTTTGTTTGTGGTCGGCTACTTTATCTTTACAATCGGTAAAATTCAATGAAATTTAAGGTTTGGTTAAAGAAGAATTATTTACATATAATTTGCGTTTCGATTACACTTGGCTTTATTGCTTGTGCTATTTGGGCTTTCCCTAACGCATGTGTAAGAATTAAAGAAAGCTGTGTTGATGTTTGGAACTCTTTAAAGTTTTATGTTAAAGAAATGTTTATGTTTGATTATGATGTAAATCCTACTGTAAATAATTATTCAAGTGTAGGTTTTACTCCATTTTTTGGGTTGCCCTCAACTTGGGAAGAATTTACGGTGTCATGGTCAAGCTATTGGAAGATTTGGGCAAGCAAGGAAAATTTTGTTGGCTATTTAAGTTCTATATCGAGTTTTTTATATAAATTTGCTAAAATTTTTCTTCTTGCTATTATTCCTATAATTTTAATATTGTATTTACTTTTTAGAATGTATTTGTCAAGGCATAACAATAAATATAACAAAGATAGCAAGCCTTTAAAATTCCATAAATGGCTTGTAAGCAAAACTTACACCCCAGTTAAAAATTGGCTTAAAACATTTTTTGACTTTGTTAAAACAAATAAAAAATATTTTGGTTTATGGCTTTTAATTTGGGCTTGGAATTTTAATTTGATAACAATATTTATTGAATTCTTGGCCTTTTACTTTTACTTTGTTATGTCGTTTGACTTTAAAAATATTTATAGACAGGTATATAAACTCTTTTGTGACCTTTCGGTTATGATTTCAACTATGCCATTGTTTGTTTGGCTTATGCTTGGCTTTATGTTTATTTGCTGGCTTAGAAAGAAAATCGCATATCGTCGTTTACATCACATGGAACGCAAAAATTGTGGCTTTATCAATGAGCGGCCTATTGTCTTAATGGTATGTGGCACTATGGGAAAGAAAAAGACAACGGCAATCACTGACATGGCACTTTCTCAGGAAACTATGCTAAAAGATAAGGCCTTTGAAAAAATACTTGAAAACGACTTAAAGTTTCCATATTTTCCATGGTGTAATTTTGAAAATGCTATAAAAGAGGCTATGAAAACGCATAAGATATATAATCTTGCAACTTGTAAAGAATATATTAAAGAACTAGCAAATTATTTTTATATCGGCTTAAATACTGACAAACAATCTTGTAAGTCAATAAGACGATATGTCAAGCGAAAATATAATTTGAAATTTAAAAACTTAATCTTTGATTATGATTTTGAAAGATATGGTTTATTTTATAACGATAAACTTCAAGTTGTAAGTGTTTGGCAAGTCTTGGAAACTTACGCACAGCTTTATTTTGTGTATATTATTCAATCGAGTTTGATTGTTTCAAATTATAGTGTAAGAACTGATAATTTGTTTGATAGTTTAGGAAATTTTCCTATGTGGAATATGGACTTTTTCAAACGAGATAGCAGGCTTATTGACGCATACAGCAGACATTCACATATTATTGATTTTGACGCACTAAGACTTGGAAGAAAGGTTATTGAAGATAACCCAAAGAAAGATACTTTTGAGTTTGGTGTTGTAAATATAACCGAAATAGGAAAAGAAAGAAAAAATCAACTTGAACTAAGGGAAATGAAGAAAAAGGAAGATATAACAAACCAAAAGAATGACGGCTTTACTGATTGGCTTAAAATGATAAGGCACTCTGCAACGATTGACAATTATCCTTTTGTAAAAGTTATTTCTGACGAGCAAAGACCGGAAAGTTTAGGTGCTGACGCAAGAGATTTATTAGATATCGTGCATATCAAAGATACAAGCGAAATTAAACTTGCAATGCCATTTTTCTTTGTGACGGAGCTTATATACTCTTTTGTGTTTAGTAAGTTTATTGACCTTTATTATAGGTATAGATATATACGCAGTGATAACACTTTGCCTATGTATTTATTAAAATCTTTTACAAGCAAATTTAATCATTATTACAAAGGCACTTATAATACCTTTGGATACTCTAAACTTGCTATTCAAGTTGAAAGTGGAACGCAAGACGGACAAATTGAAGATAGAAAATATTATTTAATGAGCAAAAAGATTTACAGTAAACGATTTTCAACGGATTGTTTTAGTGAGTTTTTTAACAAGAAAAGTTTACAATCAAAATTAGGAATTGAAGACTTAAAAGAATATGAAACGGAAAAGGCTACCTTTGAAGAACTGAAAGAACAGAATAGTTATTTTATAAACGATTTAATAAGTAAAGAAAGGAATATGACGGACAAAGATGATATTGATATTTAAATAATAGCAGTAGTCGTGTCTGTGGTAAAGTGCGTAAACTCTTTAGGAGTTTTCCACTTTTCCAGTTATTGTTGATTAGTGTGTAAAGTCAAAGACTTTTCCACTTATCAAAGAGTTTTCCATAATTGCACAATTTGTTGTGTGATTGTGGGAAACTCGGCAATAACCTTGCAGACATAAAAACAATATCTTTAAGGAGCATATTTTTTTATGAGAAAAAAACATATTGAAAATGAATTAAAGCCTATAACTTTAAAAAATGACCCATTTGGTCAGCATCTTAAAATATATCATGACGGCAAGCACTTTGTTGGCACGAGGACTTTTAAGATTGAGAAGAGCAAAACAAACACCAAGTCAAAGTCCGAGCAAGATGAATATTTTGACAATATGTATTTTGAGGCAGTTAAACAAAATCTAACACATTCTGCTTTAAGAAATTTTTTAAATGACAAAATGCTTGAAAGTTATCCTACAATTAAAAATATTGATAGTTATATCGAAAGCCATATAAAAGCGAAGATACATAATTTTTATAGTAGAATAAAACGATTTAAGCGAAAAGCAAATCTCAATAAATGGAACTATTTTGTGACAATAACCTATGACAATAAAAAAATGAACTCTAGTATTTTTAAGAAAAAACTTAGAAAATGCTTGTCAAATTTACATTGTCGCAGGTCTTGGAATTATATGGGTGTTTTTGAGCTTTCTCCAACGGAGAATAGGCTTCATTTTCACGCATTGATGTATATCCCTAAATCTGAAATGGTGGGAACTATTACTGAAGAAACCAGTTATTCTACAAAGAAAAAAGCAATGCAAACAGCTAAGATAAACTCTTTCTTTGCCGAGAAATTTGGCCGTAATGATTTTTCAGAAATTACGGAAGAAGATTTAAAATTTGGTAAGACTATTGCGTATATAACTAAATATCTTTATAAGACAAATGAAAAGATAGTTTATAGTCGAGGTATTCCAACTGAACTTAGTTTATATATAAACAATGAAGACATAGCAACCGAATATGTCGATTTTGTTGTTAAATTTGTTTTATTCGACGATTGCATTGTTGATAATGAATATATTTCTTCAATCAGTTATAAGCCTTTGCAGTATTCGTTTTTAGACGGATAATTGGCAATTTTTCTTGTGCATATTCCTTTTTTAGGTCTATATTATAGGCTTATTTTTTGCGTAAAAAATTCTATATTTATGATAAAAATGAGGTAAAACTTCAAAGAAGTATAATGTAAAAAACAAAAAGGGCGATTTTAAACAAGCGGTTTAGCGTTTAAACGCCCTTTTTTTTACATCTTCTGCTGGCTCAATTTTACTTATTAGACGGCACCTTGTCTGCCGTGCGTCAGCACGGCACTCGTTAATAGACAAGGTGCCGTCTAATGCTCTTTGGGGTATTTACAAAACTCTTGATTATTGCTATAATACTTGAAATTTGGGGGTGGCTATGAGCAGAAGAAAAAAGGAAAAGAAAGTTTACAAAGTTGCTTATTCCAGTGAGGAAAAGCTTAGAGCTTTAAAGATGTTAAGACAAAATATGTCTTTTGAATTTGTCGCACATCGTTATCATTGCACAATTCAAACTCTCTATAGGTGGAGAAGAATGTATGACGGAACGCTTGAAAGTTTAGAGCCGAAATATCATGCACCTTATACTCCTCACCCTAATAGGCATACTGACGAGGAACTCAAACATATAAAGGACATGATAAGGCGAAACCCCAATATAGGGCTTAACGAACTTTACGGCAAGTTGCGTCTTAATTTTTCATATAGACGTAATCCTGTAAGCCTTTATAGGCTGCTAAGAAAGAATGGTTGGTATGCTGACGTAAAGAAAAGGTCGACATATAAGCCACAGCCTTATGACACGCCTATACATATCGGCGAAAAATGGCAACTTGATGTTAAGTGTGTTCCTAGAGATTGTTATGTTGGCGAATTTAAAGAAGAACGCAGATTTTTTCAATATACAGTAATCGACGAGGCAACACGTGAAAGATTTATCTTTCCATACATGGAGCAGATAGCCAATAATACCATTGACTTTATTAAACGTGCGATAGTTTATTTTGGGTATAAACCAGTGCAAATTCAAACCGATAATGGAAGTGAATTTACATATACAAAGCAAACTCGAAATGATAGAGAACACCCGTTTGATACTTTCTGCCGATTGGAAAATATCGAGCATAAGACGATAAAGCCAAGGACACCTCGCCATAATGGAAAAGTAGAACGTTCGCATAGAAATGACAATGAGCGGTTTTATAAGTATTTGCACTTTTATTCTTTTGAAGATTTAAAGTTGCAAATGAAAGCATATTTGCAACGCTCAAACATGATTCCAATTTCGGTGTTAAAAACTCGTGATAATAAAACAGGTTGGCTAACTCCAAAAGAAAAACGAAAGGAACTTCTTTTGCTTGACTGGGGTGTTATAGAATAAATTTTTAATCTTCAGTAAAAAAACAAACATATTTTTCAATATGTTTATTTTTTCACATCAAACTTGGCCGAAATTCCCCTAGGGGAATTGTTTTGTTTGGTTTTATTCTCAAAAATCAATGCTTTTCTTCTATTAAATCATATAAATATTAAAATATTTTAATTTTTTTTGAAAATCTATTAAAAAACATTTGACAATTCTTCATTATTTTGAAAATCGTTTTTTAATTATTAAAATGTTTCTTTAATAAATAATTAGTGGAGATAAATTATTTTTCGTAAATAAATTATTTATTGATACTTAAAACCTATAATTAATTTATTGCTCCAAAAAATTAGACCTTTTTCGACAAGTTTTCAGCAATAATATTAAATAATTTGTTTTGTTAAATATTAAAAACATTGTAAAATGTTTATTGTCTTAATAAACAAAAAAAAGGAGAAATAAAATGGGAAATAAGCTATTAAAAAGCCTTGCAATAAATGCAAGAAACAGGTTAATTAATAAAGGGGCAGAAAAAGGGAATCTTAAACAAAGAAACGCTGTTTACAGTCCAAATGTTAAATTTAAAATTATATCTAACGAAGATGTTGATTTTATTGCAAGAGCAAGCTCATTAAGTGATGAAGATCTTTTTAATCCTCTAAAAAAGCTTATTGATGAAGCCTATTTTTCAAAATTAGATGCGTATGGCAAGGAAAAACTCCTTTTTGACACAATCGATAAATACGCAAAGTTTAGACGAAAGGTTGAATATGAAAATTCAGATAAAAAAGTTTTAAGCTAAATAAGAAATAAAAGCCTTTTTTGTTTTGCTAAATTCTTGTATTATGTTAAAATGCTTTTATGGGAACTTATAATCTACAATCATTAAATGAAGAGCAAATTAAACCTTTGTTGCAAACAAAAGGTGCTGTTTTAGTTACTGCAGGGGCTGGAAGTGGAAAAACAAGGCTGTTAACGCATAGAATTGCCTACATAATTGAAAACGGGGTTAATCCATATAATATTTTGGCCATTACCTTCACAAACAAGGCCACAAACGAAATGAAGGAAAGGATTTCTTCTATGTGTGAAGGAAGCAATCAAATTTGGATATCTACCTTTCACTCTATGTGTGCCAAGATTTTAAGAAAAGAAATATATAACATTGGCTACACAAATGATTTTACAATATATTCCGAGTCTGACTCCGAAAAAGTTAAAAAAGATATTTTAACCGAACTTGATGAAGATGATGATAAAATGAAAAAGCTTTTTTCATTTCATCTTTCAAATTGGAAAAATGGTGTTTTATCACTAGAAGAATATGCCAAGAATGAAGAAGATGAGGATTTTGAGGTAATCATAAAAGCAATTAAAAGGTATGAAGAAATATTAAAAGAAAACAATGCGCTTGATTTTGATGACCTTTTAATAAAAACATATCAGCTTTTTAAACAATGTCCACAAGTGCTTTTTTATTACGCCAACCGATTTGAATATATCCTTGTTGATGAATTTCAAGACACAAATGTCGTTCAATATGAGCTTTTAAAACAGCTCTCTTCTGTGCATAAGAATATTTTTGCCGTTGGAGATGAGGATCAATGTATTTACAGTTGGAGAGGGGCAAATTTTAAAAACATTTTCAATTTCAAAAAAGATTTTAACGATGTTAAAATTTTTAAGCTTGAAAGAAACTACCGAAGTACACCAAACATCTTAAATCTTGCAAACAATTTAATAAAGAACAACAAGGAAAGACTAGAAAAGAAGTTGTGGACTTTAAAATCAGAGGGCGAAAAGCCTGTGATTTATCCGGCTTATGACGAAAGAGATGAGGCCGAGTTTGTGGCAAAAACAATATCAAATTTGCTTTCGCAAGGCTATAAACTAAATGATTTTGCTGTTTTGATGCGAGTTAATGCTCTTTCAAGAAGTTTTGAAGAAGCCTTTCTTTCCTATAACATTGCCCACAGAATTTATGGTGGATTTAAGTTTTTTGAAAGAGTTGAAATTAAGAATATAATTGCATATCTTAGATTGTTTGTTAATCCAAAAGATGATGTTTCTTTTGAGAGAATAATAAATTTTCCAAGGCGAGGAATTGGTGAAAGTGGCGTGGGAAAAATCAAGCAGATTGCAGGAAATGGAAAAATGCTTGAAATTGTTTTAGGAGAAGAAATAAAAAGTGAAAGCGCTGTTTATAAAAAACTGCAACTATTTGTTGATACTTTTAAAAATCTTGAAAAACTTAAAAAAAGTTTGGGCTTAACTGAGTTTGTCAAAAATGTTATAACCCTTTTTGATATAAGGTCTGCTTTTAATCCAAAAATAGATGAAGATTTTAACAAACTTATGAATATTGACAGTTTTATTGCATCTGTTGAGGAATTTGAAAAACAAAACGAAGGGGCAACACTTTCTGATTATCTTGAAAGTGTTACATTGATATCCGATGTTGACAGCGTTGGGCAGGAAGGATCTGTTACAATTTCGACAGTCCATGCAGTGAAGGGTCTTGAATTTAAGGTCGTGTTTGTTGTTGGTTGCGAGGAGGGGATTTTCCCAGGAGCAAGATCCTTGGGAAGCAATGCAGGGCTGGAAGAGGAAAGAAGGTTGATGTATGTTGCAGTGACAAGGGCAGAGGAGAGATTATTTGTCACCTATTGCGGGAAAAGATATATTTACGGACAGACGAGGTTTGAAATTCCAAGCAGATTTTGCAAAGAGCTTGGACTTGTGAAAAAAGAAAAAATTGAAGAGAAAAAAAGCAATATGCAAGGTTTTTCTGTGTTAAATCTGTTTAAAAAGAGGGAGGAAGAGGAGGAAAAACCGAAAAAAGACACCTCAATCTATTTCGTAGGACAAAAAGTTAGTCACCCAAGATTTGGAGATGGCGTTATAAAATCAATAACCGACGACAGACTTGTTGCCGACATCGAGTTTGAGGGATTTGGGGTTAAGAGTTTAATGCTTGAAATTGCACCGTTAGAAATACTGTAAAAACTTTTTTGCAGTATTTTTTTAAAGGGAAATTTGTAATAAAAAAGTAAAAAACATCTTGAAATATGCTTTTGTTTGTGCTATAATATGGCTGGAATTAAAATTATAGTCATATGTTGCGATATCTAAGTTATAATGACGATATCTAATTTAAAAGGGGAAATCATTATGGAAGAAAAGAAAAGAAAAGCAATCTTAAAGAAGAGCAACAAGGTTTTAGGGTTTATTCTTGCCGTTGGTTTGGCTGTGGGAACAAGCACAATTTTGACGGGGTGTTTTGTTAAGGATACTGGCACACCAAAGCCACCTGTGACCGATCCTGTTGACCAAGATAAGGAAAACGACAGTAAGCCGGTTGAAGTTGAAGACTTGGCAAGCTTTGAAGAAAAAATTAAGGATTTTTTTGGTGGTGAAATTGTACAAAGTGATTTTAGTGCTAAAAAATTTAGTTGCTACATAAATAAAGATGGCAAAATACAACTTTTTGTGATTGATGTTTCACACGAGGCAGGAAATCAGACAAAAGGCGAACTTAAAAAACTCACAGAAGAAATTTTGGCATCAACCCCAACAGCTCTTTGCACATTTAACGACAATGAAAAAACTCTTGAATATGACGGAATGAAATACAACAAAAACGGAATTAAAGGTTACAATATTTTTGCTCTTAAATTAGGGGTGAATTTATTACAGTCAGTTACAAAACTTAAAGGTCCAAGCACTAAATGGGTTGACGGGAAATATGTTTCCACTTTAAATGTCAATGTAGTCACAAACACTAACACAATAATAGGAGATATTGAGTATATTCATTTTGAAAAATTAGAAGATGAAGAAATTTACGCAGGACTTCTTGGAGAAGAAGGAAATGTTGAAAAGCAAGAGGTTCCTATTGGGCTTGTTGTAAGCCAGTTAAAGGCAAGTCAACCTGAAGAAATTAATGAGGAAGTTATTGATCCAGCCCCAACACAAGAAGATCTTCAAGCATTTAAAGATTTAATTTCATCAAAGGTTGAAGGGTTTGTTGAATATCAAATTAACGACGGATTCTTGGTTGCTTTTAGCGATGTTACAGACAGTTTAAAATTCTCTTTCTATAAACTTAAAGAGGGAGAAGGACTTGACAAAAAGTCCCAGCTTGAAAAACTTTCAAATTCCATTGAAAATGAAGGACTTGAAACAAAAATATCCCTGTTAAAGAAAAATCCAAATCAGTTTGAATTTAATGGATATAAGTATGGCTATAACATAAAGGGAGCTAACCCATTTGATTTAACTGCAACCGCCGACACAATAACAAGCATAATCTCAATCAAAACGGCTCAAAACAGTTTGGGAGATTTTGAAGCAAAAGCCGAAATGGTTGTTGGAAAAGGTGACTTTACAAGTATTGTTGTTATTACAGCACCTTGCAACGAAAACGCAAGCATAGAAGAACAAATCACGGCCCTAACAGGACCAAGTGCCGTTAAGTCGACATCAAACTTAATGAGTGGAAATCAGCTAACAACTCTCACTTCGGCAGAAAGAGAAGAGGTTGAAGAAGAGGTTGTTGAAAGACCTTCCACCCAAGAGGAAATTGAACAGTTTAGGCAATTCTTGGACAGCAAAGTAAGTGGAACGCTACTTGATTGGGAATTTGTTGAGGATGAAAATTATAAGTATCTTCAAACCTACGAAAAAACAGCAAACGGGTTGCTTGTAAGTTCAATCACACTTGAAAAAGACCAAAGCATAGACACAAACTTTAAAATGCAAGCCCTCACCGAAATTATCAACAAAGAAGGCTTATCAAGATATGTCGAGGTTAAATCAAGCCAAACAACATATGAATATGAAGGGTATAATTACAACAAAAACTCACTTGGAGTAAACCCTCTTTTCCCAAATGCAAGCAGTGATTTTAAGTCGAGTATGTATGCAATTGGTTACACGCCAAATGCTGAGAGTTCGACGGGATACTACGCAGTTGCAAAGTTTATTGCAGAAGAAAACGGCGAATTAAAGCTATATGAATTTAAGGCAGAGTCTCCTTCAACTCAAAGCATAAAAATTTTGCTTGACAACCTTAAAGGGACACAGCCAACAACAAAGACAATCACAAACAAAGTTTCTTTTGAAGATGCAGGAATTGTTTTCAGGGCAAGAGAAATTGTGCTTGACCAAAGCCAGCCTACTGCTGAACAGATTGCAGAGTTTGAAAGCGTGCTTGAAACAAAGATTGACGGAACAATGCGGGGCTACAAGATTGGCGAGGACAAAATGCTTCAAGTGTGGGGAGAGACAAACGACAAGTTGAAAACATATTACTATATGCTTCAAGAAAATGAAGGCATTGATATGGTGTATAAACTTGAAAACCTTGTTGAGGCAATGAAAACGGGAGCAGATTTCAGTTTAACAATGGGCAGGGAGTTTTTAAAAGAAAGCACCACAACTTATTCCTTTGCAAGTGACAACATAAAATACACATATAACGCAAACACAATCGGGCAAGACTTGTTTGGATTTGCTGAAACAGACCAAACAAAAACTCATACAATAATAGAACTTGTTAACGAAAACGGAAAGTTTACGGCAGTTGCCGGAGTGCTTATCGGCGAGGGAAATCAAACAAAATTTGGATCTGTTTATGCAGATTCACACGAAAATGCAAGTATTGACGAAATGATCGAGGCGTTAAAGTCGGCAAGTGCAACAAGAGGCCCTGTGGAAACCATATTTGAAAATGTTAACGCACTTGAAAACTTTGTTTGCAAATCAGTGCAGACCGAGGATATTCTTGACCAAAGCCAGCCTACTGCTGAGCAGATTGCAGAGTTTGAAAGCGTGCTTGAAACAAAAATTGACGGAACAATGCTGGGTTACAAGATTGAAAACGGAAAACTTGAACTTTGGGAAAACGAAGCAGACAGAGTTGCTTGCTATCAATATGTTTTGGGAGAAAATGAAGGGCTTGATATGGTGTACAAACTTGAAAACCTCAAACAAAATGTCAACCCACAAATGACTTATCAAATTTCCAAAACATCAAATGTGAAATATTCCTACACTCTTGACAACACAAAATATACATACAGTGCAAACACAATCGGGGAAGACTTGTTTGGACTTTTCACAGACAACAATTCAAAGAGTTACACAGATATCCAGTTTAATCCAACCAACGCAGTTGCAAAAGTTTATGTTGAAAACGGAAACGACACAAAACTCTATGAAATCAGGGCAGATTATCAGCAAGGCACATCGCAGGAAGACGCAATCAAAGCCCTTTTGGTTGCAAATGAAACACTTGTTTCGGAAAGTGTTTTGCCGGGAGTGAATGTTTTAGCAAACCTTAACTGCGAAAGAGTGCAAACAGAAATAATCCAAACCCCAACCGACCCGGAAGAAACCCTCGACTTCTCGGCGTTAGAAGCGAAGTTGAAGGAAATAAGTGAGGTGGTGAAACCTTACTATACTTTAAAAGAAATTTTAAGTTATTCAATAAAAGATGGAAATATTTATTTAGTTTTGGATGCTCAATTCATGAAAAACAATAAAATAACTGTTTACAAATCTACAAATATTTATGATTTCAGTAATCAGAGCAAAATAAATGAAGTAGTTAATAGCATAACAAAGGATGACTTTGTTGAAGTTTCTGATTTAATGAAAGCCAAATCCCAAATAACCGTTACAGTAACAGAGAAAGACAAAGATGGAAATGATGTGAAAAAAACATATACATCAGAAAATGGTACATTCGTTGGAAATAATCCTTTTGCAAGACAGTGCGGAATTGAAAATGCCGTTAAAACTTATGTGAGTAAAATGGGGAATCAAGGGTTTGCAGATTTTGGTACGGGGTACGGCAGGGAGGTTTCTGTATTAGTAGTTAGTAAAGATAAAAGCAATGATACAATAATAAAATTATCTAAATTTGCTGTAGAAAGCAAATCGAATTATACACAAAAAGAGCTATATGAAAATTTAGTTACAGATGGTAAAAATAAGAAAATTTCAGAAGAAGTCATTAATATTGGCGAAAATATAAAAGATGAGCAAAGTCAAAACATCAGTTACTCAAACGGAATTGAACTTTAAGAAAAAAACGGGCAAGCCCCGTTTTTTTTGCAAAAATTTTTGAGATTTTTGGAAAAATGTTGTAATATAGCAAAGAGGAATGATATGGAAAAGACGGAAATTGTTTGCTGTCCGGTTTGTGGAGAGTCACTTAAAAAAGAAGGCAAGAACTATGTTTGCAAAAACAATCATTGTTTTGATATTTCCAAGGAAGGGTATGTGAATCTTTTGCTTGTTAGAAACAAAAAGACAAAAAACCCCGGAGATGACAAACTTATGGTTACGGCAAGAAAAGAATTTTTGGAAAAAGGGTATTTTGAAAAACTCTTGGAAGAGGTTGTGAAGATTTGCAAAAATGAAAGAGGGAGGGTTGTCTTGGACGCAGGTTGTGGCACGGGGTATTATCTTAAAGGTCTTTCAGCAGAGTTTCCCTACAAAAAATTGATCGGTGTTGACATCTCAAAAAGCGCGATCAAACTTGCGTCAAAGTCGGACAAAAAATCTCTTTACATTGTTTCTTCCATTTTTGATATGCCTTTTTTTGAGGAAAGCGTTGACATTATCCTTAATATTTTTGCTCCAAAGCCGGAAAAGGAATTTGAGAGAGTTTTAAAGAGAGGGGGCTGTGTTGTTGAGGTTGTTCCGGGGAGATTTCACTTGAAGGAATTAAAAGAATTGATCTACAAAACACAGGCAAAGGAAAATCAAGAAAAGTTTGCATTTCACAACTTTTTGCAAGAAGATGGGAGAGTCGTTTTGTATAAGCAAAAGTTAAGTTCAAGAGAAGATGTCAAAAATCTTTTGAAAATGACGCCTTATTGGTATAAAGGTGGACAAAAAGAAGAATTTTTGGGAGAGGGAGATTTTGAGGTTATTTTTCACTTTTTGATTAATGTTTGGAGAAAGTGATTTAATTGTCAAAACTTTTGATTAATGTTTTTCTTGACTTTTAAGTCAAAAAAGGGTTATACTAAACTTATGAAAAGCAAAAAGAAAAATTTGTTTAAGAGGTTTTGCTCCGGTGTGCTGGGCTTGTGCTTTGCGTCGGTTTGTTTTTTGGCGAGTGGGTGTGTTCCTTCACTTCTTGGTGGAGACTGGATTAATGACCTCAATGAGCAACTTGAAAACGGAGAAATAACCCAAGAAGAATATGACAGACTTTTTAATGAATATTCGGGTGGGGTTGAACTTGAAGGCATTAAGGTTTTAAGAAGGCCAAAGAGTTACGACTACGACGGCAATGTTTCCGATGGCGGTTCGAATTATTACTATCAATTTTCAGAAGATATATTTAGCAATATATATGCAGTATATGGGGTAGTAGGAGATGTATTCGTTGATCCAGATAAGTTTCCTCCAAGTGATGACAAAGAGGAGCAAAATATTTTTGATGTGCTTTACAACTTAACTGAAAACGATAATATCAAAACTTTGAAGGATTGGTATGAGGGAAGTGCCAGCGACAGCGACAACCTTAAATATTTTTATGACGCAATCAGATATCAAATTGTGGACGAAGAAGAAATTGATGAAGATTTGGACGGCACAAAAGACTATGTTCAGGTTACTGCCGACACAAATCTGGCTTGGAACTGGGTTAAAGGGTATGAGGAGTTTAATAGTGAAAATGATTCACAAAGTCGATATATTTCGAATTACATTACTTCTATTGTTAATTCAGTTGACGGCACGACAGGCGTAGAAGAAAATAACAAAATAATGAATAATAAAATTGCCTCATCTTACAATTTTGCAGGATTTCAAAATTATTATAAAGATTTTATTGATAGTACAGCCTATCAAGAATTATTCGCAAACGATGACTTTATTTCCACCCTTGCTTATATGATCTACAGAATTGTTTTGGGGCTTGACACCGATGTTGAGGTGGGCTTTAACGAGAGTGGCGAGTGGGTTGTTGAGGGCTATGAGGGAAAGGACGGCAAGACTTCGGCTCAGATTGCACTTGAAGACATTAAGCGCATATTTAACTCTGCTGGCTCGTATGTTGGGCTTACACAAAACAACAAACAGCAGATTGCTGACTACATTTTGGAAGAGGTGATTGGGCAAGAGGCGCAAGTTTATGGAAGGCAGAACCTGTTTTATGAAGATGTTGTGAATGCTGTTGTTGAGTATTGTGGAAAGCTGACGACGGTTGGAAATGCCGGCGAGGACGACGAGATAACCAATGTGGGCGACACATTTATTGCGTCGGAGATTATTGACTATCCTTCGACATCGTTCTTCATTTCGCAAAACGAGGCTGATCCTTTTGAGGGGATCAATTCCCATGAATATCAGAGTATGGTTTTGATGCCAAAGAATGTTTTAAATTTAACGGACATTTGGCTTGACTTTAAGTATGTTGCAAAAAATGAAGATGGAAGCATTATTGATGACAGTGATTTGTTTATCAACATAACGACCTACATCAGGTGGTGGACTGGCACGGAACTTAGGGTTTATTCGAGGACGATTAAGGTTTATAACGGAGTGGTTGATCCGGGGAGCAGTAAGACGACGATTGACTTTGAGCTTGATTCAAACGAGGTGTTTGGCGAGGCTGTTAAGGTTGGCAAGTTTAGTTGTGATGCTATTAATCCAAGCCTTAATCCTTCGGGCAAAGATGAATTGACGGGGTTTGACTATTCTATCCTTAGTGGAAAGACGACGGCAAGGCATTATTATCAAGTGGTGAATTCGGCTAGTTATGGTGGATATGGGGTGCTTAATCAAGAGAAGATTTCTTCGGAGCAACCGGAGATGTCGTATCTTGAGATTGCGTTTGATGTTTCGAAAGAGGTTGGAGATTTCACGACTAACTACGACTTTTATGTTGGTTTTTCGCAACTTTACAACGATGACCGAGATTTTAGTTGGGTTAAGTAGTGAAAGGTTTTAAGAAGAATAAACTTTTGTGATTGTGGGAACAATCAATTTAAAAAGTTGGCGGAAAAATGGTGGTAGCGAAAAGGAGGGGCTAAGGACGCCCCCTCTCGCCCATGCGGGGGCGTGAGGGGGCAAGAAACGGAGTTTCTGACAAAATGCGGGAGCGTTTTGTTGTCCTTAGCCCCTTGCTTTGATTTTGGAAAACCTTAAAAGGAGAAGATATGGACAAACGAGCAAGAATGGAATTTTTGATTAAGGAGATTGAAAAGCACAATAAAAATTATTATGAGCTTGACAATCCAACGATTTCTGATGCAGAATATGACGCGTTATATTACGAGCTTGTTGACCTTGAAAAGGAGTTAAACATTATTTTGCCAAACTCACCAACTCAGCGAGTGGGTGGAGATGTTTTAAAAGGATTTAAGAAAAGAGAGCATAAGGTGAGACTTTACAGCCTAAACAAAGTTAGGAGCAAAGAGGAGCTTGAAAAGTGGATAGAGGACATGAAAAAGTTTGTTCCAAGCACCAACTTTACATTAGAATACAAGTTTGACGGTTTGCAACTTGTTGTTGAATATGAAAATGGGGTTTATAAGAGAGCTACCACAAGGGGAAATGGGCTTGTTGGGGAAGATGTCACCAAACAAGTAAAAACAATAAAATCTCTTCCACTTACAATTCCATTTAAGAAGAATTTGATTGTTCAGGGCGAAGGAATGATGACGCATTCCAGCCTTAAGGAATTTAACAAAACGGCATTAGAGCCACTTAAAAATCCAAGAAACGGGGTTGCAGGTGCGATAAGGAACCTTGACCCAAAGGAAACGGCGAAGAGAAATTTGGACTTTTTTTGCTATTCGATTTTAAAGTGCGACGGCAAGGATTTTAATACACAAGAACAGATGCACACATTTTTGATTGAGAATGGCTTTAACACGGGTGACTATTTTAAGACTTTTTCAAGCATTGATGAGGTTGTTTCTTTGATAGAAGAGGTTGACAAGAAAAAAGCAAAGCTTGACATATTGATTGACGGAATGGTGTTAAAAATTAATGATGTTGCAAATCGTGAAAAAATTGGCTACACAAACAAATTCCCAAAGTGGGCAATGGCGTATAAGTTTGAGGCCGAGGAGCTTACCACGACCTTAAAAGATGTTATATGGCAAGTGGGGAGGACGGGAAAGGTTACTCCAACTGCGCTATTAGAACCGGTTGAGCTTGCAGGGGCTTTGGTGCAAAGGGCTACTCTTAACAACATTGACGACATTAGGCGAAAAAATCTTAGCATAGGAAGCAGAGTTTTCATTAGAAGGAGCAATGAAGTCATACCAGAAATTTTGGGACTTGCAGAAAAGTCAGAAGATTCAAAAGAGATTTGTGAGCCAGAGCATTGCCCATCTTGCAACACTTTGCTTACCAAAAAGGGTGTTTTTGTTTATTGCAAAAACTACTACGGGTGTCCTGATCAAGTGGTGGCAAGAATTACGCACTTTGCTTCACGAGATGCGATGAATATTGAGGGGTTTTCGGAAAAAACAGCTGGCGACCTTTATGAAAAACTGGGCATATGTGAGGTTTCTGAGCTTTATTCAGTTAAAATTGAAGATTTAATCAATCTTGAAAGGTTTGGACAAAAAAAGGCGAAAAATCTTGTTGATTCAATTCAAAATTCAAAAAAAGTTGAGTTTTTTAGGTTTATTTATGCCCTTGGAATTTTGGAAGTGGGAATTAAGACGGCAAGAGACTTGGCAAAAGAGTTTTCTTCGCTTGAAGATTTAGTCAAGGCGAAAAAAGAAGATTTTGACAGTTTAAAGGATATTGGGGAGGTTATTTCGGGGAATATTACAGATTATTTTGCCGATCAAAACAACATTGAGGAGATAAGAAGGCTGTTAAAAGCCGGAGTAGAGATCGTTTATCCAAAAAAATTATCTGTTGTAAACTCAATTTTCTCGGGCAAAAAGGTTGTTCTTACAGGAACGTTCGAAAATATGTCTAGGAGTGAGGCAACTGAGAAAATTATCTCTCTTGGAGGGGAGGTTGTTTCCTCTGTTTCAAAAAACACCGATTTTGTCGTTGTGGGTGAAGATGCCGGCTCTAAACTTGAAAAGGCAAAAGCTCTTGGAATTAAAATAATTTCGGACAATGAGTTTAAAAAAATCATAAATTAGTATTGACGAACTTTGTCGATTGGTGTATGATTTAGTTATCAATGAAAAGGAGAAAAAATATGGAAAGATTAATTAATAAAAATAAATTCATTGATTTGGATGATTTGGAAATAAATGATAAATATATGCTTTTAGATATTATGAAAGATTGTGAAGTTTCTGCTACAAATTATGACTCCAAGCTTTTGTATAAATTAGAGCAAAGAGGAGATGAAGGTGAGCAGATTGACAGATTTATTGATTCTTATGACAAACGACAATTGTTTAATTTGTTGGAAAAATCTCTTGTTAGTTCTACGAAAATTACTGAACATCAGGCTGTTATACTTATTTTAAGATTTGGATTAGTTGATGGAAAGGAGAGAGGAATCAAAGAGATTGCCAATATATTTAATGTGTCATATCAAGCTATAACTCAAAAATTTAATGTTGCTTGTAAAAAGCTGAAAGCTTCCTTATACCTTAGAAGAGTTTATTTTGAAAATGTTTCTGATGAAGAGGGGATGCAGAAAAGTCGGGTTAAATTTTATGATGAAAACTCGAAAAATATATTAAATTATGGAGAACTATTAAGAAATTATATCACCAAATCAAGGGAAGAAAATAAAAATATTAATTATTCTATATTAGAAAATCTTGTTAAAATATACGAAAATAAAGAATTAACCAAAGATAGATAAGCTAAAATAACAATAATAAAAAACTTCTTGTTAAATGTTAGAAAAAACTTGACAAGAAGATTTTTTTTGTTTATAATCCTTCCTGTATGTTCGGTTGTCATGGGCATACTGCTTTTAGGAGCATAAACAAACAGCAGGTGGCATACCTTTGCTTCACCGATCTACTTGATTTCACTTGTAGAGTTTTTGATGTTTTGATCAAGAATCGTGTTGTGAGTGTTTTATGAAAGTGTTTTACAGTTTTATCTGTTTATTTTTATGACAACAAAACCTTGAATAAAAGGCTTTTTTATTTGAGGAAATTTTTAAAAGTCGATTTACAAAAATTTTCAGTTATCTGATTAAAAGGAAGTGTACTATGCCAACTATTAACCAATTAGTTCGTCAAGGAAGAAAAACTTTCGAGGATAAATCAAAAGCTCCACTTTTAGATGAATGTCCTCAAAAGAGAGGAGTTTGCTTGTCTGTTAGAACTGCTACTCCTAAAAAACCTAACTCTGCTCTTCGTAAAGTTGCAAGAGTTAAGCTTTCGAACGGAACAGAAGGAACTTGCTATATTCCTGGAGAAGGTCACAATCTTCAAGAACACAGCGTTGTTTTGGTAAGAGGCGGAAGAATTAAGGACTTGCCTGGTGTGAGATACCACATCATTAGAGGAACTCTTGATACTGCCGGCGTTGCTAAAAGAAAACAGTCTCGTTCTAAATACGGCGCTAAACGCCCAAAGAAATAAAAAATTAACAATTTGATTCGACAATTTAATTTGTCTTAAAAGGAGATATATTATGCCAAGAAGAAATAGTGCCGTTAAAAAACCAGTTCTTCCAGATCCTATTTATAAAAGCAAAACTGTAACTAAACTTATCAACCAAGTTATGCTTGATGGAAAGAAAGGAATCGCTCAAAGAATTGTTTATAAAGCATTTGACATCATTAATCAAAAAACAGGGCAAGAAGCTATTGAAGTTTTTAACAAAGCTCTTGAAAATGTTAAGCCTGTTCTTGAAACAAAGGGTAGAAGAGTTGGAGGAGCAAACTATCAAGTTCCTATGGAAATTCGTCCAGAAAGAAGACAAACTCTTGCTATTCGTTGGTTAGTTGCTTTCGCTAGAAAGAGAAGTGGTGAACGCGGAATGGAAGCAAAGCTTGCAGGGGAAATAATCGATGCTTCAAATGAAACAGGAGCTTCAATTAAGCGTCGTGATGAACTTCACAGAATGGCTGAGGCTAACAAGGCTTTTGCTCATTTTAGATGGTAATCATTATAAAAATATTGTTTAAATAACCTTTTTAAGGTTAATATTGAATTTATAAAAATTTAATTTAATAAAGGAGAAAATTATGGCTACTGACCTTAAACTGACTAGAAACGTTGGTATTATGGCTCACATCGATGCCGGAAAAACAACAACCACAGAAAGAATTTTGTTTTATACCGGTAAAACTCATAAAATAGGGGAAGTGCATGATGGTAGCGCAACAATGGACTGGATGGCTCAGGAACAAGAAAGAGGTATCACAATTACATCTGCCTGCACAACATGTAGTTGGAAGGGACATAAGATAAATATTATCGACACTCCTGGACACGTTGACTTCACAATTGAAGTTGAGCGTTCCCTGAAAGTTCTTGACGGGGCCGTTTTGGTTTTAAGCGCTCGTGACAAAGTTCAACCTCAAACTGAAACAGTTTGGCGTCAAGCTACAAAATACAAAGTTCCTACAATTATCTATGTAAACAAAATGGATAGGGATGCAGCTGATTTCTTTGCTTGCGTTGAGTCAATTGAAAAGAGATTAAAAACAAAAGCCCTTCCTATTCAAATGCCTATTGGCGAGGCTGACACTTTCAGAGGAATTATTGATCTTTTAAAAATGAAAGCTGAAATATATAAAGATGATATGGGACAGGTTTTTGAGGTTGTTGATATCCCAGAAGAATACAAGGCCAAAGCTGAACAACTTCATAATGAAATGATTGAAAAAATCGTTGAAACAGATGACTCTCTTTTGGAAAGATATTTTGAAGGAGAGGAAATCGGAATTGATGAGCTTAAAAAAGCAATCAGAAATGCAACAATTTCAAAAGCGTTGACACCTGTTCTTTGTGGATCATCTTATAAAAACAAAGGTGTTCAAATGCTCTTAGATGCAATGGTTGAATACTTACCATCACCAGTTGATATTGATGCTATTTCAGGAATTAACCCTGATACAGAGCAAACAGAAACAAGAGAGGCAAGTGAATCAGCTCCATTTGCAGGACTTGCATTTAAAATTATGACAGACCCATTTGTTGGAGGACTTACATTCTTCCGTGTATATAGTGGTGTATTAAAGGCTGGAACTTATGTTTATAACTCAATAACAGGAAAGAATGAAAGAGTTGGTCGTCTTATCCGTATGCACGCAAATACTCGCCAAGAAATAACAGAAGTTGGCGCTGGTGATATTGCTGCTATTGTTGGTCTTAAAGACACAATTACAGGACACACTCTTTGTGATGAAAAACACCCAATTCAACTTGAAAGCATGGATTTCCCAGAGCCTGTTATCCAACTTGCAATTGAACCAAAAACAAAAGACATGCAAGAAAAAATGGCCCTTGCTCTTGCAAAACTTATGAGAGAGGATCCATCTTTCAGAGTTTCGACAAACCAAGAAACAGGTCAAACCCTTATTGCAGGTATGGGAGAACTTCACCTTGAAATCATTGTTGACAGACTTTTGCGTGAATTTAAGGTCGAAGCAAACATTGGACAACCACAAGTTTCTTACAGAGAAACAATTAAAAAAGCAGTTAAAGGTGTTGAAGGAAAGTTTATTAGACAATCTGGTGGTAAGGGTCAATACGGACACTGCGTTATTGATATGGAACCACTAGCACCTGGCTCGGGATATGAGTTTGTTGACAAGACTGTTGGTGGATCAATTCCTAAGGAATATATTCAACCAGTTAATAATGGTATCGAAGAGGCAAGAAAAAATGGTGTGGTTGCTGGATACGAAACAGTTGATTTTATAGTTACTGTTGTAGATGGTTCTTATCACGAGGTTGACTCTTCCGAAATGGCATTTAAGATTGCCGGATCTATGGCTTTCCAAAATGCTTGTAAACAAGCAGATGCAGTTTTGCTTGAACCAATTATGAAAGTTTCGGTTGAAGTTCCGGACGACTATCTTGGAACAGTTATGGGTAACTTAACTTCAAGAAGAGGTGTTTTAACCGGTAATGAATCATCTGCTGGTGTGCAAATAGTTAATGCAGAAGTACCTCTTGCAGAAATGTTTGGTTATGCAACAGATCTTCGTTCTCAAACACAGGGAAGAGGAACATATGTTATGGAACCTCTTAAATATCAAGAAGTTCCTCGCTCAATCGCTGAAAAAGTTAAGGGCGAAAGAGCTAAAAAAGATTAATTAAAAAATCGATAAAAATATTTTAAATTTTTAATTAAAATCGTTTTGAAAAAATCTTATTTTATGCTAAAATGCAATCGTAAGTAAAAAAAGGAGAATATAAAATGGCAAAAGAACAATTTGACAGAAGTAAAGAACATGTTAATGTTGGTACCATTGGTCACGTAGACCACGGTAAAACAACCCTTACTGCTGCTATCACAATGTATAGTGCTGGAAAGGGAAATGCTGAAGCTATGAGATACGATCAAATCGACAAAGCTCCAGAAGAAAAAGCAAGAGGAATCACAATTAACACAGCTCACGTTGAGTATCAAACAGCAAATCGTCACTATGCTCACGTAGACTGCCCAGGACACGCAGATTATGTTAAAAACATGATTACTGGTGCAGCTCAAATGGACGGAGCTATCCTTGTTGTTGCATCAACAGACGGTCCTATGCCTCAAACAAGAGAGCATATCCTTCTTGCAAGACAAGTTGGTGTTCCATACATCGTTGTATTTATGAACAAAACAGATCAAGTAGACGATCCAGAACTTTTGGAACTTGTTGAAATGGAAATCCGTGACCTTCTTACTGAATATGGATTCCCTGGTGACAAGACACCTATCATTAAAGGATCAGCTCTTAAAGCTTTGGAAGCTGCTCAAGCAGGAAAAATTGACGACCCAGCTTGTGCTTGCATTCAAGAACTTTTGGATGCTGTTGACTCATATATTCCAGCACCACAAAGAGAAACAGACAAACCTTTCTTGATGCCTGTTGAAGATGTTTTCACAATCACTGGTCGTGGAACAGTTGCAACTGGTAGAGTTGAAAGAGGTGTTATCCGTATGAACGATACAGTTGAAATCGTTGGAATGGGCGCACAAAAACAAACTGTTGTTACAGGCGTTGAGATGTTTAGAAAACTTCTTGACGAAGCTAGAGCGGGAGATAACGTTGGTCTTCTTCTTAGAGGAATACAAAGAACTGATATCGAAAGAGGACAAGTTCTTTGCAAACCTGGTTCAATTAAACCTCACACAAAGTTCACAGCACAAGTTTACGTGTTAAAGAAAGAAGAAGGTGGCCGTCATACTCCATTCTTCAATGGTTACAGACCTCAATTCTATTTCAGAACAACTGACGTTACTGGAACTATCGAACTTGAAAAAGGTGTTGAAATGGTTATGCCTGGTGATAATGTTAAGATGGAAATCACTCTTATCACACCAATCGCTATCGAAGAAGGACTTCGTTTCGCTATCCGTGAAGGCGGAAGAACAGTTGGTTCTGGTGTTGTTTCATCAATCATTGAGTAATATAATTACTGAAACAAAAAACTCGATTCTAGAATCGAGTTTTTTTGACCTATCCAAACATTGAGTATAATAAATATTTGTTTAAAAGGTGGTAGATAATGAAAAGAGTTGCGCTGTTTGAAAAAATTAATTTTCCACAGTTTAAAAAGGATTTTTCAATTAGTGGAAAAAATGTTAATGATGTTTATGATGAATTAAAAATTCCCAAAAGAGCAACAAGATTTTCGGCGGGGTATGATTTTTATGCCCCATTTGATTTTAGCTTAAAGCCTGGCGAAACAATAAAAATTCCAACAGGAATAAGGTGTAAATTGAAGCCAAGTTGGGTTTTGCAAATTTTTCCAAGAAGTAGTTTGGGAAGTAAATTTAGACTTCAAATCGATAACACAGTAGGGATTATAGATGCCGATTATTATTTTTCTGATAACGAGGGGCATATTTTTGTTAAAATTACAAATAGTAGTAATGATGGTAAAACATTGGAAGTTCTAAAAGGGCAAGGGTTTGTACAAGGTGTATTTCTTCAATATGGAATAACTTTTGATGATAAATGTAGAAATAAGAGAAATGGAGGCTTTGGAAGCACCACAAAATAATGAAATTTTGTTGACATAATTAAAAACACTGTGTTAATATATAATATAAAGGAGAGAGAAATGGAAAATCAAAACAACATACCACAAAATCAAAACAATATTCCTCAGCCAAAGAACGAAAGCAAAACAGTTATTGGAGTAGTTATGGGCTTATTCTTGGGGTTAATTGGTCTAATAATTGGGCTTATTATTTACAAAGAAGGAACATATGAAAGAAAAACTTTTGTGAAAGCATGGGGTTGGACATTTTTGGCAGTGGTACTTGTTAGCATTGTTTCTAGTATTATTTACGGAGTTGTTATAGCTAGAATGCTTACAGCTTAATTTAAACTAAAAAATATGTGCATTTGCACATATTTTTTTTAGTGTATGGAATAATAATTACATAGAAAAATGAGTTTGAAAAGAAAAATTTTAAGAAGTTTATTCGTGGCTTTAATATTTGCTGTTGTAATAATCGGCGGATATTTTGTTCTATTGTTTACAGGGGTTTGGGAAAAACTTAACTCAGTGGAAAAGTTGAGAGATTTAATTTCTGGGCTTGGCTTTTGGGGAAGAGCAGGGTTCTTATTTCTTCAATTCTTGCAGGTAACTTTTATTCCTATTCCTTCAACTATTTTAACAATAGCAGGAGCAATAGTATTTGGTCCATTACAAGGAGCTTTATTAAGCTTAGCTGGTATTTTGCTTGGCAGTGCTGTTGCATTTATGCTTGGTCAGACATTTGGAAGAAAATTGGTTGTGTTTATGGTTGGAGAAGAAAGCTGTGAAAAATGGGTTAAGTTTTTAAGCAAAGCAAAATACAGCTTTGCAGTGATGATGCTTTTACCTATGTTCCCAGATGACATTTTGTGCCTCGTCGCAGGGCTGACGAATATGTCTTGGACATTTTTTATGCTTACAAATTTTATAACAAGACCTATTGGTATTTTTTTGACATCTTATCTTGGTAGTGGCGACTTTATTCCTTATTCTGGATGGGGTATTTGGGTGTGGGTAATTATCTTTCTTTTGTCTTTTTTGGCAATATTTTTACTTACCAAATATCAGGATAGAATTGAGGGATTTTTGATAAAAAAAGCTAAAAAATAATATTTATCATATTGACAGCTTGCTTATGTTGTGATAGAATTAACCTTGAGGAGATGCTATGAAAAACTGGATAAATAAAGTTTATGAGGAAATCAAAAGAGATCCATTTAAAAGAAATCTTAATATATTAATAATTCCGGAAGATTGTAAAAAAATTCATACCGCTGAGTTTAAATATAATGAGGATATTCAAATTATAATAATACCAAATTCTGTTGAGGAAATAGAGGGAAGTGCATTTGAAGGTTGTTTTAATTTAAAGCATGTTTACATTGAAGAAAATGAAGGAGAAAGAGGGTTAAAAAAAATAGGAAATAGAGCATTTAATAATTGTCTTTCGTTGAAAACTATAAAGTTTCCTTCATCTGTAAAGGAAATTCATAGGGACGCGTTTAGTCGCTCTGCTATTAGCGAAATTGAGTTAACCGAAGAAATAGCTGAAAAATTTATTCGCAAAGAACCGGATTTAAATAATTTTTCCATAAAAGTTGATAGGGAAGAAGGGAAATACTTCTTATATAGAATAAATGGAACTAAATATTATTCTGTTACTAGAAAATTGTTTGAAAATGTTGACAAGAAAAGAAGAAATTATTTGCTTTGCGAGAAACTTAATCAGAACGGTTGGATTGAAAAATCATTAAAAAAAGAAGAAAACAATAATCAATTAGATTTAGCATATGAAAAATAATTTTTACATATTGAATATATAATTTATTCAATATGTTTTTTGTTTGATTTTTTTTGTTTTATATGTTAATTTATTTTTATAAAGGAGATATTAAACAAGTATGTTTAGTAGATTATTTAAAATTTTAGGCTTTGAAAGCGCTGAAAAAAAAGTTAGCCGTAAATCAAAAAAACAGCAGAAAGTAAAGGCTAGCTATAACTTTAAAAAGAAGCAGAAGGTAGAAAAGATTGACAATATTGATGGTATTAGAGTAATTTATCCAGAAATATTTGATGATGCAAAGCAATATAGAGATCTTGTGAAGCAGGATCAACCATTTATTATAAGCATTGAATATTCTCAAAAAGAAGAATTAGACAAAATATTGTCCTATTTTTGTGGCGCTATTGAAATGATGGGTGGAGAGCTTAAACTTTTAGAGAAAGATAAGTACTATGTTGTTTTACCGGAGGGAATGGAGATTGAAGAGTAGTATTATTAAGGAAAACAAGAGAATATTATTTATTTTTCTTCCTGTTTTCGTTTGTGCGATTATCTTGGACTTATTAACAAAGCATTTCACAAATCTTAATTTAAATTTGGGAGAAAGAAAAGAGTTTATTCCTGGATTTATTGATTTTATAAATGTTCATAATGATGGGGGAGCGTGGAATCTGTTTTCGGGGAGCCAATTCTTCTTGATTGTTTTTACTTTTATTTTTTTGTGTTTCTTTTCATACTTTTACTATAAAGAGCGAAAAAGGGGTTCATTATTTCATTTGGCATCTGCCTTAATCTATTGCGGTTGTGTGGGAAATTTGATTGATAGAATAGCTTTTGGTTATGTTAGAGATATGATCCATTTTGAATTTTGGCCTAATTTTCCTGTTTTTAATGTTGCTGATATTTGTGTTTGTGTTGGAATGACTTTGCTAGTTATTTTCTACCTGATAATTCTTGTTAAAGATTCAAAACGAGGTAAGCAGAAAGATGAAATTTGAAATGATTGTTCAAAAAGATGAAGAAAAAGCAAGGCTTGATGTCTTAGTTGCGAATAAAATGCCCAATTTGACTAGATCAAGAATAAAAACTTTAATTGAGAACGGAGAAATATTGCTTGATGGGAAAAAGGTTAAATCGGGAGAAAAGGTTAAGGCTGGGCAAAAGATTTTGGGAATTTTCGAGGACGAAAAACCATTGCAAGCCGTTCCAGAAGCGATTGATTTTGAAATTGTTTATGAGGATATGGATTTGCTTGTTGTTAATAAGCCACAGGGGTTGGTTGTTCACCCTTGCTCTTCAACAAAGTCGGGGACATTGGTAAACGGACTTCTTTCTAGGGTGAAAGATCTAAGTGGTATTAATGGGGTGTTAAGACCCGGAATAGTTCACAGATTGGATAAGAATACATCTGGGTTGATGGTTGTTGCTAAAAATGACCTAGCACATTCATCACTTTCAAAACAAATTAAGGATAAAACCTGCAAGAGAAAATATCTTGCACTTTTGGAGGGAAACCTTAAAGACGACGAGGGGAGAATAGAAACATATTTATCTAGGAGCAAAAAGGACAGAAAAAAAATTGCCGTTTCGGCCGAAGGTAAACTGGCAATAACTGACTATAAAGTTATAAAAAGATTTTCAAAAAATTGCTTGGTTGAGTTTTCGCTTTTAACGGGAAGAACTCATCAAATCAGAGTTCATTGTGCATTCTTAAATCATGCTATTGTGGGTGACGATGTCTATGGACATGCTGAAAAAGCCTTGCAAGGGCAACTGCTTCATTCCTATAAACTTTCTTTTGTTCACCCAAGGACAAATAAAAAAATGAATTTTGAAATACCTTTGCCTAATTATTTTGATGATTACATAAAAAAATTGAGTTAATTCGAAGTTTAATAAACTCGAAAAACTCAATTTTTTGTTTTTAAATTTGAAATTCTGAAACTCTTACACCACGGCTTGCACGCTCTTCCTCAATAAAGCTTGAAAGCATATCTCTGAGTTTATAAGGGTTGGCTACATGCCTAAGAGTAAAAACAGAGGATCTTGTGTCGTTGCTATAAAGAGTAATTGTTCCTGTTCTAAAAATCTTGTCACCAAGTGTTTGGTGCAGAGAAATATCTTTTATTCTGTAAAGATTTACCTCATCTACGGTTGTGTAAAGAAGACCTATTTCAGAAAAAACCTTAAACCAATCGTTATCTTTTTTAATTAAAGAATATCTTGTGAAAGACCAAGGTAATCCAAAATATCTTTTTCTGTCTTTCCAAATGAGTTGAGCACCCTCTCCATACTTCTTCTTTACATTCATCTTTAATTCCTCCATTTCCTTACATATTTTTATAATACACTATTTTAAAGAAAAAGTAAATAGAAAATAGAAAATTTTTATTATTTAATAAAGAAAAAAGAGGGGTTAAGCCCTCCTTTTTATGGATTTCTTAATTATCTACAACCACAGCCACCGCAGCAACTTAAAAGAAGTAAAATTAAGATGATGTTACAGCAGTCACAACCGCCCATGCAAGAGTTGTCTCCACAATGGTTACAACCGCAACCACAGCATTGTAAAAGCCATATTAAGATTATGAGTGTAAAACAATCACAACCACAGCAGTTGTTGTTTGCACAACCACCGCCAAATCCTCCAAATAAATTCATATGTACCTCCTAAAAATTTTTTCTTGATGTATTCTTGTGCATCACCTACACACTTTTATCTTATGCTGGAATAAAAAAAATGTTACAATCTGCTTTTTATGGAAATAATTTATATGCTAATTCTCTATTTGTGGTGAATTAATATTCTGTTGCTTATATAAAAAAGCCAAATGATTATTTTAATTAGCGACAGATAATTTTATAAAAACATGGGTGCTTTTGGTTGACTTATCCTATTGATTATATTAAAATTAAAGGGTAATAATTTACACAAATATATGCGAGGTAAAAATGAACAGAAAATTACAAACAAAAAATGATAAATTTTTAAAAGGAACAGCTCTTGCTTTTGCAACTGCATTTGCCTTTACTTGTCTTCCTGTTGGTCTGGCAGATGATGTTTCTAAGGCAGATACAACACTTACCGACAAAACGATATATTTGCTTGAAGCTGGCGATGGAAAGGTTAATGTTGGAAATGACCATGTTATCAGGACAGCATATTTTGATAAGACTCAAAAAGTGCCTGTTGGACTTGAAAGCTACACTGATTATACTGGCGCAAATATTGAGGAATCAACTGTTAAAGTAACTTATGTTTCAACAGGTGAAAATGTTGAAATAAAAAAAGATGAAGACTCTAATATTAAAGGTGAAATGAGTGGAAGTGCAAGTGGTATGACATATGGCTCTTTTGATGTGCAAAAGGCTGGTGCATATATGGTTTCTTACTCTATCACGGTTGACGGAAAAGTTTACTCAATGAGCTTTGAAGTTGAAGGTGTGAGAAGTAGTGCCTCATTATCACTTAACGAGTTTGACGCAAATGTTTTGCCTACGGTTTATGATGTGGCTTACGAAAAAGCAAAGGCTGATGGCAAATATAAATCTGTTGTTTTGCCTCTTCCAAAAGTTATGGGTGAAAATGCTAAAGAAATTGAAGGTGTTAAGTATTTTACAAACTCCGAATCAATCCCAGCAGAAGAAACGGATTATGTTGTAATTAGCGCTATGGGTGCAAATGGTAAGGCTGTTGGATTGACAAATGACAACGGTAAAATTATTATAGATGGAGAGTATTTCAATCCTTCATCAGAATCTTATGTGGGACTTGGAATAACAAGTATATCATATAGGTATTACTCAAAAGCAAAGGGAAGCTCTGATGCAATTTTTGTTTCTTCTTTGCAAAAACAAATTAAAGTGGCAAATGAATATTACAAGGATTATGAAGTTAAAGCAACTGTCAATGGAGATGATTTCTCGCTTGTAACAGGTGTTGAAGCAGAGCTCCCAGATATTTCAGCAACAGCTTCATTTAAAAATGTTGCTGGTACTACACAAAGCGAAAAAATAAATGTTAGCTATGACATTAAAGTTTCTTACCTTAATTCTGGAAAGTGGGAAGAAGCAACTGAAAGTATTGTAGATAACAAATTTACTCCTTCAAAAATCGGGGAATACAAATTTGAATACACTGTTACTGATTTTTATGGTAACAACAAAACAATTGATCCGATCACTGTTAAAGCAGAAGACACACAAGCTCCAGAAGTTTTTATGTTTGACGCAAGTGATTTAAGAAACTATAAAGATGAAGATATAACCAAGGTAATTGAAGAATATATTGATGCCTCGGCAAAACTTAAATCAAAAACATCTACTGAAAATATTGTGATTTATGCTATTGGCGCAAAAGACAACTATTCAAAACTTGAAAACATTGACTTAACAAGAACAATTAGAAGTTCATCGTCTTCGGTTATAGAAATCAAGGATTATAATGAATATAACCTAGTATTTAACTATAATTATAAGTCTCTTAGCAGTAATGATTGGCTGGGAAAAGCTATTAAAGAGGCAATTTCTTCGGTAGCAGATGATAAAAAAGAAGAAGAAGCTGATACTTGGTTAAAAAAGAATAAATTCCTTAAAGTTGCTTACGAGCTCACTGATTATGGTCTGAAAGAAAAACTCACACAAGCAGGAGTTGAAACTGATAAAGATGCAGAAGGTTATGATATTGATCTTATAAAGATAAAATCAGCTGAGCTTGGGTATGCTTTCATTGATTCTGATAACGAATTAACAGGAAGTGAAAATGGAACAAATTACACAGTTATTTACAAGGCTAAAGACGAAGCAGGAAAAGAAACTACATGGCAAATGCCTGGTAATTTGACTGTTGTTAGTGGAGATTTTACAGAAAGCACGGAAGCTCCTACTGTTAATATTTCAACAGTTTTCTCTTCAAGTTATACAACAAAAGACATAATTAAATTTGAAGAGCCTACTGCTAGTCATGATATAGATAGCAGACTTGAGATAATTACTTCATATCAATTTAAAAATGCAAGCAAAGAAAACATTGGTGAGCCAGTTATCCTTGAAGACAAGTTTGAAATTGACCTTTCAAAAGCACCAGCAGGCGCAAGTTATGTTGTGATTAAAGCAAGTGCCACAAGTGATTATGGTGTTGAAGGCGTTTTTGAGAAGGAAATAGAAATTTCTGACATCAATGACAGTGTTGTTCCAACAGTCACAAGTGCTGGAAATGTTAGTGGAATGCTTGAACAAAATGCAGAAGTGATACTTCCAACAGTTGTGTATAGTGACGATTATGTTGCTGTTATGAACTCAAAGGTTGAAGTTTATAACTTAAAAGCAGATGGAACAAAGGTTGATGTAAGTGGAAGCGTTTATGACAAAAAATCTGTTTATAATATTCTTAAAGGTGAATACACTTATACAGCTGGAAAGATAACACCTCCATATGCAGGAGATTATGAGGTTGTTGTTATTTCAGAAGATCCAGCAAATAACATCATTTCATCATATTATTTCTTCACAGTTACATCAACTGAGCAGGATTTTATTAGAATAAACACATCTTCATCAATTAATGGAGACGGAACAGCTGTTGTTGGCAAATCTGTTGCTTTTGACATTCCAACAATTTCATACAATGTTGCAGAAGGGAAAGAAATTTTTGGTCTTGCAAGCAAAGAAGATAGCTCTGCAAAGTGGTTCCAAATAGAAAGTGTTTCTGCTCCGGGCGAGTTTGAAAAGACAAGTGAGAACACATTTGTGTTCAATAAATCTGGTGAATACAGCTTTAAATACACAGCAGATTTGTTTATTGTAGATTCAAGCAAAGGGTTAAAAGAAGATAAAACTGGTGTTTATTATGAAAGTGCAGGTAAAAAATATTATGCAGTAATTTCTTCAGAAGGAATGGTTACTGAATATAAAACTCGTGAAGGAGAATCACTTAGTGGAGTTGACCTTGCAAATGCCTGCGAATATAAAGTTGTTCAAAGTGATGTTTACACACTTAAAGTAACTGATTCAACAGAATCAAGAACATATTATGTTAACTTTGGTGAGAATGGGGATTATGAAGAAAGTTACGCATTGGGATCAGAGATTAAAATTTACTCAGTTGGTGGTGACAAAAACATAGATCCTGAAAAATCAACAATAAAAATTAGCTATAATGGTCCAACGAGCAGTTCAAGAGAATATAAATTATCTGATTTTAATGGAAAGCTTGCAGACGAGTATTACGATGAAAATGGGAATATTATTTATGAGTTAAGCAGAAATGGATCATATACAATATCTTATAAAATAGTTGATAGTTATGGTAAAGAGTATCAATCAGCAAATGGAAAAACAAGTTATACTATAAGGGTTGGTGATACTGATAAACCAGAGATTGCTTTTGCAGAAGACTTCACCAAGGAAACTTATAGCCTAAATGAAGAGCTCACGATTGATATTTCAAAAATCATACTTTCCGACAACGGAATTGGAGCAGGAGACTCAGAAGCTGATAAAGCTATGAGAGAAAAACTCCTTGAAACAATCAAAATATCTGTATCGAGAAAAGATGATTCAGGAAATTGGATTGCAGTTGAAAACAAAGGAAATGCCGAGGACTTGATTTTCAAATATAAGCTTGAAACTGCTGGTGAATACAAAATAACTGTTTCTGTTGAAGACGAAGTTGAATGGAAAACAGAACAAACAAAAACATTCACTGTTAGCACAGAAGGGAAAAAACCTGGTGTTCCAACTCAGACAATTGGAATAATTTTGATTGTTCTTTCAGTTTTAGTCCTTGCTGGTGTTATTGCTTACTTTGTGATTTCAAAGGTTAAGGCAAACAAAAAAGGTGTTAAGACAGTTAAGAAAAGTAAAAACAAAAAATAATAAAAAAAGTCACTAATGTGACTTTTTTTATTGAAAAAAAATAAGTGTTTAAAATAAGTCTGTTAATCTTTTTTAATTATATAAAACTTATTATAAGAAAAATTTATGACATAATTGTTTAAAAGGCAAATTGTCATTTTTATGGCAAATCAAAAAAAACAAAAACATTTTAGATTACTTAAAACACTTGACAAAATTTTGCGTTTATGATATATTATCAAAGTATCCGCATACAAAAGGTTATAAAAGTTCGAAAGACACCTGGTAAGTAGCGAGTTTGGTTAGAGGAGGTTAAATATGTTTGCAGTTATTCAAACTGGTGGGAAACAATACAAGGTTTCTGCTAACGAAGTTATTCGCGTTGAAAAACTTGACGCTAGTGTTGGCGACAAAATAAGCTTTGATGTTTTACTTATATGTGATGAAGATAAAACAGTTGTTGGAACACCTTATGTTAAAGATGCTGTGGTTGAGGCAGAAGTTCTTGGTCAAGGCAAAGAAGACAAGATTGTTGTTTTTAAGTATAAGCCAAAGAAAAATGTTCGTAAAAAACAAGGACACAGACAACCTTACACAGAATTAAAAATCGTTTCAATAAAGAAATAATTATGACAAAAATAGTTTTTTATTCAAATAAAGGAAGATTGATCGCTTTTGAAATAAGTGGACATACAGGTTTAATGGAAAGTGGAAAAGATATACTTTGTGCATCGATTTCCTCTATTGCTCAAATGGCAGTTTTGGGGATTAAAGATGAACTTAAACTAAAACCTTTTATTAAGGTCAAAGATGGTTATTTAAAGCTAAGCCTATTACAAAAAGATTTTGATAATCAAGGGGCACAACTTTTGCTAAAAACCTGTTTAGATTCCCTTAGACAAGTGATTAAGCATTACAAAAAATATGTTATTTTGGAGGTAAAAGAGAATGTTTAATTTTAATATTCAGCTTTTTGCTCATAAAAAAGGTGGTGGTAGTTCCAAGAACGGTAGAGAATCACAAAGCAAAAGACTTGGAGTTAAGGCGTATGATGGACAAAGAGTTCTTGCTGGTTCAATAATCGTAAGACAAAGAGGAACAAAAGTTTATCCTGGTGCCAATGTTGGACTTGGAAAGGATTATACACTTTTCGCCACAAAAGATGGGGTTGTTAAATTCGGCTCATCAAGAGGCAAAAAGATAGTTAGCATAATATAATATTTAAAGATACGAGAAAATCGTATCTTTTTTAATTGCTTTTGTGCTATAATTTTCTTATGGAATACAGAATAGAAAAAGATAAGATCAAAATAATTGGGAAAGAAGATTTTAATGTTTTTCACATTTTAGAATGTGGGCAAATTTTTGCTTTTGATAAAAATGTTGTTTATTCAGGTAAAGAAAAAGCTGAAATAATTGAAAATGAAGAAGGGTTTGAAATAATTTCTACCAACGCAGAATATTTTGAAAACTTCTTTGATTTAAAAACAGATTATTCAAAAATTAAGCTTAACCTTAAAAACTATCCAATATTAACAGGACCCATAAAGTATGGTAGTGGGATAAGAATTTTGAAAAACGATATATTTGAAGTTCTTATTTCGTTTATAATTTCGGCTAACAACAACATTAAAAGAATCAAGTTGATACTTTCAAGACTTAGATTAAACCTTGGAGAGAATATGGGGGATTATTACGCTTTTCCAAGCTATGAAAAATTAAAGGGGGCCAGTCAAAATTTTTTTGAAGAAGTTGGTTGTGGGTATAGGGCGAAATATCTTTACAAAGTTTTAAGAGAGGTTACGCCGAACGAGTTGGTGTCTTGGCAAAAGCTTAGTACTTGTGATCTTAAAGAAAAGTTAATTAATCTTTCTGGGATTGGTCCAAAAGTGGCTGATTGCATAATGCTCTTTGGATATGGAAGGAAAGATGTTTTTCCGGTTGATACATGGATTAGCAAAATGTATAATCTTTATTATCAAAAAGAAGACAATAGAAACATAATCAGAAAAAATTTGCTAAGTGAATTTGGAGATTTAAGCGGATATGCTCAGCAATATTTATTCTTTTGGCAAAGAAATTATTTAAAAAAAATAATAGGCAATTAAGGAAGATAACACCTTCCTTTTTTTTATATATAGATTACTTATTTTAAAAAGGGTATTTACAAATACAAACTTTTGTGTTAAAATAGGCTAACAAAGGAGAAAAAATATGGAATTTGCTCTATTTTGGACAGAAATGTCGTGGATTGTTATCTTATTATTCGTTCTTTCCATAGGTTTTGCAATTGCTGAAGGCCTTATTCCTGGCTTTGGCGTTTGTGGAATTATGTCAGTAATTTGTGCTACAGGTGCTCTAGTTTTGGAGGGAGTTTTTACAAAATCAGTTTTTGCTGTTTTGTTTTTACTAGTTTTGTATATGGTTATTGGCATAGTGCTTTTTGCTATTTTTGTTCGTTCGGCAAGAAAGGGTATTTTAAGAAAAACTCCTATAATAGAAAGCAAAAGTTCAGTTCCACAAAACTATGGTGAGGATCTAGAAAAAAAGCTTCTTGTGGGGAAGGTGGGGGTTGTTGTTTCAGAATGCAAGCCAGTTGGAAAGGCTGAATTTGAGGGTAAAACCTTTACAATTATTTCACGTAATCATAATATTTCGATTGGAAAACTGGTTGTTGTTGAAGAAATAAAAGACAATTCCATTTTTGTTAAAGAAATTAAAGGAGGAAAAGATGAATAGTTTAATGTTAGCATTAGGGGCAGGGTATATAGCTTTAATAGTTATTGCCTCGCTATTAATATGCTTTGTTGTGGTTATGTTAATTCTTGTGCCACTTAAACCTTGGTTTATGGCAGTTGTCTCAGGAGCGCATATTTCAATGGTTAGACTTATTGGTATGAGGCTTAGAAAGGTTGATACTAAAAACATTGTTCTTGCTTACATAATGGCAAGAAAGGCAGGACTTGATATTTCTGTCGTAGATCTAGAAACTCACTACATGGCCGGAGGTAATGTCGACAAGGTTATTAAAGCTTTAATTGCAGCGCATAGTGCTAAACTTGACCTTTCAATAGATTTAGCAAAAGCGATTGACCTTGCTGGAAGTAACGTTGTTGAAGCCGTTGAAACTTGTGTTACACCTAAAATTATCGAAGTTCATGACATTGCAGCTCTTGCACAAGATGGTATTGAGGTAAAAGTTAATGTTAAAGTTACCGTTAAAACTGACATAAAAGAACTTGTGGGAGGGGCAAGAGAAGAGACAATCATTGCCCGTGTTGGTAAAGGTATTGTTAGTTGTATAGGTGCAGCTGAAAGCTATAATGCTCTTTTAGAAGACCCTGCTGCAATCGCAGAGAGAATTCAGAGTATGGGGCTAGATGATGGAACTGCCTATGATATTATCTCGGTCGATGTTGCTGACATTGATATTGGTAGAAATGTTGGTGCAAAACTTGAAACAGAAGAAGCAGAAAAAAATAAAGTACTTGCCCAAGCTCAGGCAGAAAGGATCAGATCTATTGCTGTTGCTGAAGAACAAAAGATGAAGGCTAAAACCCAAGAAATGAAGGCTGGCGTGCTTGCAGCCGAGGCAGAAATTCCAAAAGCTATCGCTCAGGCAATTAGAAATGGTCAATTTGGAGTTTTAGATTATTATAAACTTCAAAACTTGCAAGCTGACACAGCTATGAGAAATTCTATCGCTGGAGTAGAAGAAAACAAATCTGATGATGAAGACTAGGCATCTGAGGTGAAACCATGTGGTGGATAGGAGTTATAGTAGTTTTTGGACTTTTTATCTTATACATTATTTATGATCAAAGAAAAAAGATTTTTAAGAAAAGAAAAAAGAAGGAAAAGATAAAAAAACAAATTTCAACTGAAAGTAAAGAAAAACCTAAAAGTGTTGAAAAAAAAGAACTTAAAGTTTCTTTTGAGGAGAAAAGTCTTTCGAGTGTTAAACCTGTGATTGAGGAAATTGAAAATCTATCTAATGAAGACGAAAAAAATGAAGAAATTTTTGAAGATTTTCAGGGAGAGAAAATTAATCAAATGAAAAGATTTTTTTCAAAAAACAGCAGAGTTTATAAAGACGAAAACCTTTCTAAATCTGCATCAATAAAGAAGCAAATAAAAGATCTTAGTCCCGAAATGAAAGCAATTTTATTTGCAGATATACTTAACAGAAAGGAAGATTAATTCTAATTTAAATTGGACACGCATAAGATAAATTGAGGTGAGCGTGTTCAATTTTTTTTCTGAAGTGAAGAAGGGAGTTAAAAATTTTGATTTAACCGGCAAGTATAACATTGTCAATATTTCTGGTGAGATCCTTTATGTTGAAGGTCACAAAGGTGTCGCATTGCTCTCAAAAACTCAAATTTCTTTTAAGGTAAAAAATGGAAGACTTCTTATAGAGGGAGATAACTTGGTTTTAGTCGAACTGACCGAGGACACCTTAAAAATTTCTGGTAAAATTTCAAAAATTGAGGCTTTATAGTGAAAAGTTTTTATCAATTTGAAGTCAAAGGATATAATCAGGAAAAGTTCTTTAATGAATTGTCAAAATCTTGTAAGGTTTTTGATATAAACAGAATTTCTAAGGAACATTCTTTTTTTAAAACTAATTTTTTTGATCATAGTAAAGCGGAAAAGTTAATTAATGAGTTTAATTTGCAGATAATTTCCGTAAAAAAAACAGGCATATTTTCATCTTTAAGTAAAATTTTAACCTCTTATGGTTTGATTATTGGCTTTATAATTGGCTTAGCATTATTAGTAATAGATTCTTGTTTTATAAGAAAAATTGAAGTTTGGGGAAATGAAAAAATTTCTGATAAAGAAGTGATTGAAGTTGTTGATGACAGCATAGGAAACGGATTTAAGTCAAAAATTGACACAAAGATTATTGAAAGCCTAATTTATTCTAGTTTTGAAAGCCTTAGCTTTGTTTCAGTGGCTGTTGTCGGACAAACAATTATTGTTAATATCAAAGAAGAACTTATTCCAGAAGAAATGACTGGTAATTTTTTGCCGGTAATATCAAACTTTGATGGTCGTATTACTAAAACAGAGTTAATACAAGGAACTCTTTGCGTTAAGGTTGGAGATATTGTTCAAAAGGGTGATACACTTGTATTGCCCTACATTACTAATTCTAGTGGAGAACAAATGCCTGTTAAGGCAATGGCTAATATTTGGGCTGATGTGTGGATAATAGAAGAGGAAATCCATAATAGTTGTTATGAAGAAGTTTATAGAACTGGAAAAAAGATTATTAATAACGAAATATTTTTATTTTCACTAAAAATTTATGAAAAAAAACAAGAAAATGTTTTTGAAAATTATGAAATAGTGGAAAGCGTTAGTACATTAAATAAAAACAATCTCTTGCCGTTTGTTTTAAAAACAACAACAATTTATGAAGCTGCAACTAAATTGGTAGAAATTCCTTTTTCACAGGTAAAAGACTCTTTAATAGAAAAAGCCAAGGCAAAAGCCTTGCAAAAAGTTGAGGAATATGAGATAATAAAAGAAGAAAGGGTGGATATAAGAGAGGTTGGAAATATAACATCAATTTCTTATATTATTACACTTAACCGTAAAATTGGAGAATAGATGAAAGTATATACAAATAGATTAATTTTCAAAAGAAAAATAAAGAAGATTTTTGACTTAGCTCTAAAAGAATGTGAAATAAAAGAAGATGTTGCTGTAAATGTTTTTTTTGTGAGCGAAAAAGAGATAAAAAGCCTGAATAAAGAACATAGAGATATTGATAAGATAACCGATGTGCTTTCTTTTCCTATGCTTGAAATTAAGCCGGGAGATAATTTGGAGAATTTTAAAGACGATTTATTTAAAGAAATATTTCTGGGAGATATAGCAATCTGCATAAATAGAGCCAAACAACAGGCAAAAGAGTATGGGCATTCTTTTAAAAGAGAGGTTTGTTTCTTGGCTTTGCACGGGCTTTTACATCTTCTTGGGTATGATCATATCAAAAAGCAAGATGAGACTAAAATGATGAGCCTAGCTGAAACTATTTTAAAAAAATCTGGGATTAGGAGAAATAAATGAAATATAGATGTGGATATGTGAGTGTTGTAGGAAGAGCAAATGCAGGGAAAAGCACCCTAATTAATAGAGTAGTAGGCGAAAAGGTCGCAATAGTTTCAAATAAGCCACAAACAACCAGAAATAATATTCTAGGGATAAAAACAGGCGAGGATTATCAACTTATCCTTGTTGATACTCCGGGGATTCATATAAGCAAAAATCACCTGGATAGATTTATGAATAAAAGTGTTAGAACAGCTCTTGTTGGGGTGGATTTAATAGTTTATTTAATTGACGGGAGCAAGTTTACTGACGAGGACGAAAAACACTACATAGAAAAGTTAAAAAGTGGAGAAATTCCAGTTATAACAGTTTTAACAAAGAGTGATAAGTCATTAAAAAGTGATTTTAAAGCTGATTTTATAATTTCAAGTTTAAGTGGCGACAACATTGAAAATTTAATAGAAAAAATGATTGAATTCTTGCCAGAATACAGCGAAAAAAAACCTATATATGATGAAGATTATTACACCGATAAAAATTTAAAGTTTTTGGTGGCAGAAAACATCAGAGAAGTTGCTTTAAAAATTTTGCAAAAAGAAATCCCACACGGGATTGCCGTTGAAATTATCAGATTTGAAGAAAAAGAAAGCTTAACCATAATTGAGGCTGATATCATTTGCGAAAAGTTTTCTCATAAGGGGATAATAATAGGCAAAGGTGGGAAAACCTTGAAAGTTATAGGACAACAAGCTAGAAACGAGTGTGAAAAACTGATAGGAAACAAAATTCTTTTAAAGCTTTTTGTTAAAGTTGAAGAAGATTGGAGAAACAAGCCAAACCAACTTTCTTCTTTTGGATACAATGATAAAAACTAAAAAACTCAGCTTATGCTGTTTTTTTAATTATAGTTATTTATTTATTATCATAATCTAATTTTTTTGATGGAAGGGGCGACGCGTTAAAAAAACAAGCCTGTGAACTTGTTTTTAGCGAGAGAGCGAAGCAAACGGCAAGCCGGGAGCAACTTGCTAAATTCCGCCCGACAAGGGTCGAACAAAGTTCGATTTCTTCCACCCTTGCAATTTTATGTCAAAAAAATAATACTTGGCAGGGGTGGAAGGAATCGAACCCTCCTCTGGAGTTTTGGAGACTCTTATTCTACCGATGAACTACACCCCTAAATACTTTTCCATTTTACATTATTTTTTTTGTTTAGTCAATTATTTTGTGACAAATTCTAATTAAAAACTTTGATTTATTTTTGTTAAGTGGTAAAATAGGGAAGAGGTTTGATATGGAAATAAAAAGACTGTCATCTGATTTTTTAGATAGCAACACATTTGTTTTAACAAAAGGAAATGAATGTTTAATTGTTGACGCCGGAGTTAAATTTAGTGTAATTAAAACTTTTATTGGGAATAAAAAGGTTGTTGGTGTTTTTTTGACTCATGGGCACTATGATCATTCCTACTATTTGGAGGAATATTTAAAAGGGTTTAATTGCTTGGTTTATGCTTCTAAAAATATATTAAACACTTTAAATGATCCAAAGCAAAATTATGGAGAAAATTTTGTTGTAAAAACTTTTGATAAAATTATTTTTTTAGAGGGTGATGGAGAAATTAAATGTGGGGAATTTTTAATAAAATATTTTTCTACGCCAGGACATTCAAAATGCAGTATGTGCTTTAAAATCGAAGATAATTTTTTTGCGGGAGATACGGTTTTTGAAAAGGGTATTGGAAGGACAGATTTAAATGGAGGGAATGTTAAAGAAATGGTTATAAGTTTGGAAAAGATTAAAGAAATTCCTTTTGAAATGCTTTATAGTGGGCATGGCGATGCTTCAAGCTATGATATGCAAAGGCGAAATCTAAATGCCTATTTAAGATATTTAACAAGAAAATAAAAGAAGGCAATAAGTCGACCTCTTTTATTTTCTCTTTAACAATCTTTTGTCTTTGCCTTTTAATTCTAGGACGACGGAAGAGTCTTTATCCATTATTCTTGAGAAAATTCTTTCGTCGTATCTTTCTTTTAGATCATTAGGGGATAGATTTGAAGTTATTACAGTTTTTAAATTTTTCATTCTTCTTTCGTTGATAATAAGGTAAAAATATTCTTTTGTTATATTTTTAAAAAATGGCTCTGTCCCCAAATCATCAATAAAAAGAACTTCACAAGATAATATATCGTCCAAAAGATTTTCATTATCTTTTGCAATGTGGTACTTAACAAATGTGTTATGCATTTCAAAGGCAGTCAAAAGCAAAACAATTTTATTTTGGGATATAAATTCATTTGCCATACATTTCATCAAATGTGTTTTTCCCGTCCCTGTTTCTCCTAGCAGATAGATTAAGTTTTTGTTGGAATCGGTTTTATTACACCAAGTTTCCATCAGTTTGTATATCTTCTTTATTTCCTCTTCATTTTCAAAAATGGAAAAATCAGAATTCTTAAACGATTCTAGGCTTTTAAAGCCACTTTTTTTAAGTAATATATCTGTAATTTCTCTTTTTAGGCAATCACAATATTTCCCATTTACTAATCCAGAGTCTTCACATTTTGGACAAGAATATTCTGGGAAAATTGAGCTAACTTTAAGCTCTTTCAATTTTTTCTCTAGCATTTGTCTTAATTTGTTTAATTTGTTTTCGTCAAATGGTAGTCCAAAAGCCTCACATTTTGCATTTTCAATTATAGAGTTGGTGTAATCATTATATAGATCTGAAAAATCTTTGTCTTTAAGAGCAGATTTTAGATTCTGATTCGCTTGTTTTTCGGCAATTTGTTTTTTTAACCTTAACTTGCCAAGCGCTTCATTTAATAATGTTTGTTTCATATTTCTTTCTCCTAGATTTCAACTTCGTCGATAGATTGTATCAAAGCGTCGAGTTCTTCTTTTTTGTAGGTTCGTCCTTTTAACTCTTCTTTGTTTGGAGCAAGTGGGGATTTAGGTTGTGAAGAATTTTTTTGTGCTTTCTCAATTGTTTTAATCCCTTTTTGATGCCAATTTGATAGAATAGAGTTCATATATTGCATTGGCTGAGTTTTATTTTGTGCAAGTGTTGATGCATATTCTATTAACTGCTTCGACATAGACCAAGCGTTTGTCCAAGTTTTAAAAAACTCTCTGTCAAGGTAATTTACTTTTCTTTCTAGTCCAATTTTATTAATTATTAACTGTATTTCCTTATCTGTTTGTATAATTTCTTCGAGATAGGAATGCAAGCTTTCCACAGATACAATACCAAGCTTGAAGAACTTTTGTATTTTATCATTTAAGCCTTCGAGCGTTCGTATTGAAGCTTTTCTGCAATATGTTGCGATTTCAAGTATCGCTTCGTCAGAAAAACCTAAATTTTTCCAAGGTACAATGTAGTTTTCTACTACCGTTTCTAGATTTTCATAATAAACACCAATAGCAGAGTTTACGCTTCTTGCAAGTGAATACAGCTCTGATTTTTTAGCTTCAAAGTTTTCTATTTCAATTATTGAAAACAGATTTAAAGAGTAATATTTCATTAGTAGAGTATCAAGTTTTTCAAAATTTGCTCTATTCTTCTTTCTTAAACTTTTAGCAACAAAGATGATTACATCATTATTAAAGCCTATCTCCTGCCACTTTTTATAAAGATTTTTTTCTTCTATGAATGAATTTCGTTTAATGCCAAGTGCAGACAAAACGAGCGAGATTTCTTTTGATGTTTCTTCAAACTCACACAATTTTTCTTCCACCTGCTCGGCAGTTAAGATCCCTTCATTTGCCCAGTTTTTTGCAACTGTTAGTATGTAGTTATATCCCACATTTGATTTTTTGGAATCTATGCAATATTTTATGATCATTAAAAGAGCTTCTTGTTGCATATGGAATCTCTCCAAAAAGTCATAATATTCATAATATTCATTTTTTGTTATTTGACGCTCACCTTCAAAGAGTTCCTGTGCTTGCCTGTTAAAGACTTCATATTTTTCAGGTTTATATAATTTTGTGCCAGATATAATATTTTTAAGAGGTATGTATCTTATTTCCACCGGAGTTGTTGATAAAACTTGGACAAGTCCCATTTCTTGCCAGTACATAAAACAAGAAACAACCTCATCTTCTTCTAATTGAAGGTGCTTGGCAAAATTTTCAAGTGAATTATCTGCTTTCAAACTGCTACCGCATAGATACAATCCATATAAATAAACCTTAACGCAATTCTCTGGTGCGCTCGGTAAATAATCATTGATAAAAATGTTATCAACTTCTGTTTGATTATTAGCGATATATTCTGTTGAATATTTACAAAAAGCCATTTCTTTACTCCGTTCTCAATAAGTTTAGCACAAACTTATAAATAAAACAATTATTTTTTTTATAAAAGAATTTTATTCTTTATATAAGAATATCATATTCTATGAAAAAATTTGTTTTGATTTTAATTTTTATTATTTTATGTCCAATTTTTCTTTTTGGTTGCAGTGGATCTAGTGATGAAAAACTAAATTTTTATGATATTGTTGTTGAGTTTGATGATGAAACCAAGACTGCGTCAGTTTTCCAGCAGGTAACTTATGTCAATAATTCCAACAATTTGTTTGAAACCTTATATTTTCACCTTTATCCAAATGCTTTTAGAGAGGGAAGCAAAAATAAAGTTGTGTCAAGTGCCTTATTTGAAAAAGCCTATCCAAATGGAGAAAGTTTTGGAAAAATAGATGTTCAAACTGTTTCAATAAATAATGAATTTATTGATTTTGAAATAGGTGGAGATGACGAAAATATTTTAATTGTTCCTTTGTTAAATGAGTTGTTTCCAGATGAAACCGTTGTCATTGACATAGAATTTATTTTATCATTGCCAAACATTAATCACAGGTTTGGCTTTGGTGATAATGCAATTAACTTTGGAAATTTTTACCCCATCGCCTGTGTTTATGAGGAAGGTGTTGGTTTTATGATGGAAGCATATTCACCTACCGGAGACCCATTTTATAGTGATGTTTCAAATTATAACGTCTGTGTTTCATATCCAGAAAAATTTTTAATTGCAGGTACGGGAACAGAGAAAAACACAGTTATAAATAAAAATATTAAAACCACTACTTTTGAGGCAAATATGGTAAGAGATTTTTGCTTTGTTTTATCAGAAAAGTTTACTGTGGTTGAAGGAAATGTTGATCAAACAAGTATAAAATATTTTTATTACGATGATGTTGATCCCCAAAAATCTCTTCAAGTAGCAATAGATTCAATCTCGACATTTAATAACTTGTTTGGGAAGTATCCTTATTCAACATTTTGTGTTGTTCAAACAAATTTTGTGCATGGCGGAATGGAGTATCCTAATTTGGTTATGATTTCCGATGAAATTAAAAATCACGAGGAATATGAGTATGTCATCGTTCATGAAACAGCTCACCAATGGTGGTATGGCGTTGTTGGTAATAATGAGTTTAAAGATGCGTGGATTGATGAAAGCTTGACAGAATATTCAACAGCGTTATTTTATGATAAAAACACGCAATACGGCGTGAATTATAATGAATTAATCAAAAATGCTACTGCTTCATATAAGCTTTTTATAGAGGTTTATGAAAAAGTTTATAAAGAATTAGATACATCAATGTCAAGATCATTAGAAGAATTTAAAACAGAACCAGAGTATGTTAACTGCATATATACAAAAGGCATCATAATGTATGATACCTTAAAAACGCAAATAGGTGAGGAAAAAATGATTAAATCGTTAAAAAAATACTTTAAGGATTACTCATATAAAAATGTAAAAAAAGAGGAAATAATTTCTGTGTTTGAGGAAGTTTGTGGAAGAAAAGTTGAAAGTTTTTTTGTGAGTTGGTTAGAGGGAAAAGTTATTTTTATATAAGCATAATTAATTGACTTTTGTTTTAATAAAATGATACAATTTATCGACAAAAATCGACGACTTTATTGTTGTCGATTTATCATTTTGTTTAGAATCACAAAGGGAGAAGTTTAAAATGAAAAATATAAGAAAAGGAAAAAGAATCTATCTTTATGCTATCACGAGTTTTGTGATACTTGCTTGTGGTGTCGTAGCTGGTTGTGTAAGATTGGATAATCATTCTGATGCTTTAAAATTAGAGGATAATATTGAAATAGTTTATGGCGACAGCCTTTATAAAAAAGAAATATATGGCGAAGTAAACACTAACAATGACACGGAATCACTTATGTGTTTAGTTTGTGATGGTGGGATTTTTGGGGGAAATCTAGAAGCGAGTCAGGAAATTTTTGTTAAAAATCCTTCATTTAAATTAAAGGCAGGAAGTGAATCTTGTTATTTTAGGGCAAAGCTTAATTATTGGGGACTTTTTGACGGAGAATTATTCTCTATTGAAAATAAGGAAGATTATTTTGATGTTACACCTGTTTTTTCCTCACAATGGCTTGAAAGTGAAGATGGGTATTTCTATTATGTTAATCAAGAAGTAAAAAGTTGGGGAGAAGATAATAACTTTGAAATGCTTAAAGAGGTTTCCTCAACAAAAGAAAGGGATAGCTATGAAATATATGCTTTTCAAGAAAACTCTTTGAGTTTTATGACAGTTAAATACTTTAATTCAAAATATTCAAAAATTTTTGTTGAATTTAACATTCAGGCAATCCCTTCATTGAATCAAAATGATGAAAGCCTAAAAACTCTGGATTGGGATATGAGAAATGTTCTTGCAAGAGGATTAGAAGTGAATTTTGATCTAAATGGAGGAAGGGCTGACTTTTCAAATTTGAATAATCTTATAGAAGGCGAAAGAGTGAATCTTTCCAATTATATTCCACAAAAACAAGGATATACATTTGATGGTTGGACAATTGGCAACAATAAGGTTGGAAGTAATATAGTTCTTGGAAAAGAAAATATAACATTGGTTGCATTGTGGAAAAAGAATCTTTATATTACTTATGACCTTAATGGTGGAAATGGAAAGATTGAAGATAAAAACATTTATTTTAAGGGTGATTTGGCAAATATAACATCTAACATTCCAACAAAAGAAAATTATGTTTTTCTTTATTGGGAGTATGATAATAATAAATATTCTTTTTCAGGGAATGACAGTCTTAATAAAGTCTTGGTTGAAGAAGATATTACTCTTAGGGCGATATATACAGGCAGAGTTTCATTTGTTACTGATGAGCTAAACAAGCCAAACTTTCCAACGGACTTAATTATTAGAAATGGGAGTTTTACCCTTCCTAATGAATTTCCAAAGACCACAAGGGTTGCTGATGACGGAGGAGTTTATAATGTCTATCTTAAACATTTCATTATAAATGGGGAAATATATAATTTAGGGGAATTGTATAAGCAAGATACAAATGAGCCGGTAGAAGTTGAGGCTGTTTATGAAAGCAAACTGGAAATTACCTACTTAGGCTACATAAATTCCAAAGAAATAATTTGGGGTATTTGGGATAGAAAGGATTTTGAAGGTAATTCTATAAAGGAATATTCTTTCTCTTTACCATTAATTAATGAGAAAAATTACAGGCTGTTTTGGGAAAAGGGCGAAGAAAATAATTTTCAAATAAATTCGAGTCAAATAAAATTAGATAGAGATGCTTTATTAAATGACAGCATTGTCTTAGTTTCCGAGCGAAGAAAGGGAACAGAGGTGAAGTTTGTTGTAGAAGGAGAATTGCTAGAAACAGAGATTTTTGCTTTTCCTCAAGATGAGATAGATTTCCCTTCAATTTCAAAGGGGCAAGCAAATATAAGTTGGAAGAATAATTTTGAAGATACTAAATATCAAGCATATTTCACATTTAAAGAAGAATGGGCTGGTAAGGAAATTATATTTACAGCCAGCATAGAATATAAATTTCAACTAACCTTTAAAGTAAGCGAAAAAACAGAAAATAAAAATCAAATTTATATTGAAACGATAACATCAAAGAAAGATTATTTTCTTCCTTCAAAGAACAATTTTACAGACGCTCCAGAAGGAAAAACTTTGTGTGGATGGATAAAAGATGATGTTCTTTATGGCCTTGGTGGAAATATTTATATAGATGATAATTTTATTTTTGTTGCAAAATGGCTTGATATTGCTTTTGATAAAGGGGAGAATGGGAAAGAAGACATAGTATATGCAATAAATATTGATGAGGACAATAAACTAATTGTTCCTGAAAATGCTTTTGAGTCGATTTCTCCCGCCTACAAATTTGACAAGTGGGAGGTAACAGTTGGAAATGAAAAATTCTTTTGCTACCCAAATGATGAAATTGATTACAAAGAAGGGATGATTTTTACAGCACAATGGAAGGAAGTTCACTATCAAGTTATCATTGATTTAAATGGTGGAGAAGCAACTAAACTAAATGGAACGAATAATGATTTTCAAACGAAGTTAACACTTGATTATGGAGAGCTTGGATTTGAATTAAATTTATTGGGTTATGACATTAGAAAAATTGAAAATGATATAACGCTTGCTATTGCCGGTTTTGAAGTTAATTCTTCATCTACAAATTTGATTTACGAATACAACTATGGGCAAATTATCTTTTCAAGCATAGACGAAAATGGAAAATCCACACCAATTTCCTCGGATATTGAAATTAAAATTATTTGGGCGGAGGTTGAAAACTGCGTTATTAACTTTGAGTTAAATGAAGGCGAATCAATAGTTTATAAAAATACAAATGAGAAACCTTATATACAATATAACATTGATCTTGATTCAAATTTAAGTCAAGGAAACTATTATCAAGTAAAAAATTTTAACACAGATGATTTTATTGTTTATGACATTAACCATCAAAAAGGCTATGATTGGTCAATTGAACTTTTTGATATGTTTGGCAAGAAAGTTAGCATGCTTTATCAGGGAATGGTGAGTTACTATGAAGTTCCAAATTTGACGGCAAAAATTGTTTGGGCAAAACAATATCCACTGGAAATTAGAAAAGGGAAAATAGATGGAGTGGAAATAATTGGCGATACATATTTTTCATCATATAGTAAATTTAAAATTGACAATAAAATTAATTTTTATGCGCCGGGATACACTGTTTCGCAAATAAAATATTATTATAAATCTTCTGGGAAAGAGGTTCGTGATATTTATACTTGTGAAGAAGAGGCTTATGCAGAATTAGAATGGGTTAATGTTGGATTTGATTTTGGAGAGATTTTAATTGATGGAGAAAAAATTAAGCCAACACCGACTAGCGGATTGATTGTTAATTTTTCCGACAATTATCTTCAACTTCCTGCATTAAGCGAATATGAAGAAAATTATGACAAAATAACTCTTGAAGGTTATGAGCTTGTTGCTTGGGAGCTTGATGGAATTATTTATAATTCTTCAAATGGAGGGATTTATTCTGACAGAATCTTTGAAATAGGAAAAACCGACGAAAAAATTGTTAAAATTGGGGAAAATTACTTTTTAATAAATCCTTCTACAAATGAAAAAACTGAGCTTATTTTGGAATTTTATAAAGATGGAATTTTTAAATTGTCTTATTTTGATTACAGGAGTTTCTCTAACATAGATGTTTGTTATGCCGACTTGGCTGGAGAGTTGTATTTAAATGTAAAAGACAATAATGGAGTTTTAGAATTAGATTATTATTCAGTTCTCGAAAGCAAACTTGCATGCATTGGGAAGACTTTTAAGGCAGTTTGGGAGAAGAAGATTACTGCACCTGAAGGAGAGTATATTCTTTCGAGTAATAATTCTTGGGAAGAAAAAATAGAAAAAATAAAAACAGCTTATGATTATACATTTAAATCTGAAAGTAGCCTTCCATTAAATTCAGCTGTTTATACGGTAACGACTCTTGCTGGTGAAGGAAAAATTGTTGGAATTGAAAATCTTTACGCATCAGGCATTTTGGGGCTTGCAGATCCTAATAATGGCTTTTACTATATCAGTGAAATTGATGATATTTTAGGTTTATTTTCAATGTATGGATTTGAAGCAAGAATTACAATAAGTGGAAACAACTATTATTTATGGACAAAGTTCGAAATGGAAGGAATGTCGTTATTATTAATTTATAGATATGAAATTAACTCTGATGGATATATTTCAAATTATGAATTTTCCTCAGCCGTTGCAGGACAAAAAGATTTTATGCAAATTTCTGTTTCTATTTAAAAAAACGAGCTATTTGGCTCGTTTTTTCTTTTTTCTTTGTTTTGATTCAAATTTATAGTATTTTATAAACAGTTTAAGCATATCTTTAACTTGTTTTGCCACATCTTCCTCTATGTTAAGGATTGAATTAACAATATTAGGCAATTCCTTCTTCCAAGATTTTTTTAGTTCTATCCAACTTTTTGCTTTGCTTGACGACAACACGAAAAATACTGTGTCCACAAAAAGTTTGCGTTTTTGAGGGTTCACTGATTTTACCCATTTTTTTATTGAATTGCTTGTTCTCTTTGAAAAATTTGTTATATCTTTTGCCAATGCAAATTTGTTTTTCTTAACAATCCACGCATATGGGTCGTGTTGTAAAAACCAGATTTTTCTGCTTTTAACCACTGTATAGTTTTTGTCTTTTTCAAATATTAATCCAATTATCGAGGATTGAGGCAATGTTTTGTTTATTTTTTTTCTAATTAATTTATAGTTTGGTGATAAGCTTAGGTCATTGCATATACCGGGTCCGTCGTGAGAATAAATTTTTTTAATTTTTTCCTGTGTTTTTAAGTCTTGATTTAAAACACTGTATATTGCAAGATTCCCGCCTTTAGAGTGACCTCCAACAAAAATATTTCCACTAAAATTTTTAGTAACTCTTCTTAAATATTTATCGGCCTGTTCTTGTGAGGGAATGCGATCTGAAAACATCATATCAAATGTTTCCTTCCAACTTAGAAGCTCAGAATCAGTTCCTCTAAAAGCGACATAAATGTTTTGTTTGTTTAACTCAAAAGTAATTGCAATAAAATATTGGTGTTTTGTGTAGTTTACTTTTTTTGTTATGTTCTTAATTTTTACATTTTTAAAACGCTTGCTTATTGAGAGAAAATACAAGAATTTTTTGTTTAGTCTTGACATTCTTATGGTGTTAAAAACATTTTGTATTTTATCGTTTTTTAAATCTTTTAATACTTTATTTTTGTGCTTAAATCCATCTATATCTAAATAACAAAGCTTTGATAAAACAAGTGAGTCAATTTCATTAAATTCACTTTCCTCAAAAGATTTTTGGTTTTTCTTAATATACCCAATAATATTATTCATATTTTTATTATATTTCTTTTTATCAAATAATTCAAGCGTTCGAAAGGATACTTTAACAATTAAGAGAGCATTTTCATAAATAAGTTAAGTAAGGGAAAAATTATGAAAAATTTTATAGACAACAAATTTAACGAACTGATTGCTGAAATTGATGAAAAAAACTTGTATGAGCTTTATAATCATATGCTATCAAAATTTAAGCAAATACCTGATGCGACAAAAAGAGGAATTGAAGATTTTTTTAATAAATTCCCATATTGGGGGAGATTGAATTTATCAAAAGAAAATTTTGAATTTATTTTTAATAGAGCAGAGGTTTTCAAAAAAAGCATAAATGATCTAGTTTGGCTTTATGAAAAATTAGCAGACTATAAGTCTAAATTTATATTGTTTGCAATTTTGGATAATTATTATAACTTTAATTTTAACAACTTAAAAAATGCAATGGAGCCAATTTTTAAGCCATATTTTGATTTAGACTTAATCCAAAATTGTCATGATGAAGTTTTTGTTGATGTAGGGGCATACACAGGCGATTCAGTTTTGGATTTTGTAAATTCTTATGGAGAAAGTTGTTACAATAAAATATACTGCTATGAAATCACAGCAGAAACAGTTTCGTTAATGAAGCAAAATTTGTCGAAATTTCAAAACATAACATACAAAAATTTTGCCGTAGGAAATGAAAACTCAAAAAAATATATAAAGGAAAATGACCATTCTTCATCTGCGAACTTGATTACAGATTATGGTGAAAAAGAAATAATTCAAGTTAGTCTTGATAATGATATAAAGGAAAGGATAACAATGATAAAAATGGACATAGAGGGAGGAGAAAAAGAAGCTTTAAGGGGTTGTGAAAATCATATAAAAAATGAAAAACCAAAATTGCTTATTTCTGTTTATCACAATAACACAGATTTATTTGAAATTCCTAAGCTAATTTATAGTTTTAATCCAAGTTATAAATTTCATTTAAGATACAATGGTAATTGCATTTTTCCAACAGAGATTACATTAATTTGTCTTTAAAAAAACAGCCTTTTACAAAAAGAGCTGTTTTTAATTTTTTTTATCATCATTAATATATTTACCACAATATTCACACTTATTTGAGGTGGCAGAAATTGTTACGCTTGCTCCACAGTTAGGGCACTTTGTGCTTCTAATTTTTTTAGTTGCCTTGATGTTTTCATTAATAGTGAGTGTATTGCCGTCGAAAAGATAACCAGTTAAATACTGTTTTTTAATGCAAGTTTGAATTCTGTTTATAGTCTCTTTTTCGGATATGTTGAGATATAAAGAAAGATTTTTTACATCATAAATATACTCACTTTCAACTGCAACTACCAATCTTTTTAACGAGCCTAGATTGCCAAAATGAATCCACACCATAGGCATAACATAAAATCCAGCCACAACTAGTATTATACTTAAAGCAAGCAAGATTCCACTTTTTCCTGCGAACAAAACAATTCCTGGAATTCCTAGCACAAAGCCTATGCTCATAAAAATTCCAAAAAACAGTGCTAATCCTCTTTTAAAATTTAATTTTTTCATAAAAACCTCAAATTCTTTTGAAAAATTATATCAAAAACAAATTAAAAAGTAAAGTTTTTGATTTGGTTAAATATTTTATTGCCTCTTAATTTACACTTTACGAAAAATGCTTATCTTTGGTCGCTTATATTAGCGTTAGAATTGTTGGCTTGAAGGTCGGCTATTGGGTCGTATGGCGCACCTGAAGTTGTTCCGGCGAGCAGTGCTATATCAACAGCGTTTTCTGGACTTCCCCAGGAGTTGCCAGAAAATTGAAAGAGTGCCCTATCCACAACAAAGCCTCTTGTGTTAAAGCAAGTATTGTTAGTTATAAAGCCTGTCGAATTAGGGTTAAGATAACCACATTGCCTTAGAGAATAGATTATATTATTGTCAATCCAATTATCAGTTGTTGACCCTTGAGTTACAATTCCTCTATTCGTAACCCATGTGTCTGATGACCCTGCTTGCGCTGGACCATATATTATGTTTTCCAAAATTCTGTTATTATTTCCTTCAATTTGGATAAACTCAACTGGATAAGGATTGTCGCTTGTAAAAGTTAAACCTTTTATGATGTTTGAACTTCCACTGAGAAGTAGAGCCGGAGTTGAAGCGTCTAGATAGACGGTTGAACCAGGTAGCCCATTTAGTGTAATATTGTTTTTATTTAAATTGATTGTTGAGGAAGTGGGGTAAATACCTGATTCAACGGTTATAGTTCCTCCTGGTTGAACTAAATCCAAAGCGTCTTCTATTGAAGGTAGGGGGTTCGTTGGTGTCCCAGTTCCTCCTATTGTTCCACTTCGGACATAAAGATCATAAGGATTAACAACCGAAAATGCGTTTGGACCAGTGGCACCTGTTGGTCCTGTAGGTCCGGTTGGTCCTGTTGGACCCGTTGGGCCAGTAGCTCCTTCTGTTCCGGCAATACCTTGTGGCCCTGTAGGCCCAGTTGGGCCATCTATTCCATTAGGCCCAGTTGGTCCCGTTGGTCCAGTTGGCCCGGTAAGTCCTGTTGGACCCGTTGGTCCTGTAGCTCCAGTTGACCCTGTCGGGCAAGTTATACCATTGTTACTTATTTGACAGGAATTTTTAATTATTGATCCTAAGGTTATCGGTATCCAAAGCGGCTTTGGATAGGATTGACTTTTATTTATCTTATTCATATTATTACTGCAAACATGTTGAGTAATATTTTTTTTACTTTGATTTGTTTTCATATATACCTCATATTTCATTTTATGAAAGAAATTTTATGTGTGTTTATGGCTATAATGAAGCGATAAAATATTTGCTTTATCAATTTTAATATTAGTTGTTTTTTGTTTTTGACAATATTTCAATAAGATGAATATATTTATTTTATTTATAATCAAAAGTTACTCAATAAAACAATACTTTATGAAAAAAAATAGGATATTATATAATATCAAGATTTTATAAAAATAGTTTTAGGAATTTAATTTATTTAATTTGCTTGATTTTTTTTCTTTATTTAAATATACTATAGGTAATTATACATTCTTATATTAATCATTAACCAATTCGCGTATAACAAAGGGAGGGAGTTATGAAGAAAAAAATATTGATTTTAGCATTAGCTTTGGTTTTAATTATCCCAGTAATGTTGTTTGCAACAGCATGTGG
>CALVMJ010000002.1 GCA_944345365.1 uncultured Clostridia bacterium
AAAAAAATTTGTTTTATCGGTCACAGAAGTATTTATAAATATGATGAATTAAGAAATAGATTGCTTAATATTGTGGAAGAGAATATAAAAAATGGCTGTAAATTTTTTACAATGGGGACGCATGGTGATTTTGATAAGCTTGCTTTAAGTGTTTGTCAAGAATTAAGAAATATTTACAATGATATAGAAATTGAAGTTGTAATAACAAGTTTTAGGGAAATAGAACCTATAATTCAATATGACTTAGTGTTTGGCGTTGAAAAGTACATACCATACAGTGATGTTAAAACAACTTTTTATAATATAGAGGAAGAACACTTTAAAAGGAAAATAACCTTCAGTAATCAACAAATGATAGAGACTTGTGACGCTTTGATATGCTTTGTCAACATAGCAAAAAGATATGGTGGAGCAATTCTTGCTTATAAATACGCAAAAAAGAAAGGTTTAGATATTTTTAATCTCTATTAATAAGGATTGTATAATTTTTTTGTTAAATCAAAAAATATTTCTATGTTAGGAAAGAAAAGAACTCTTTTTTTAAATATATGTTTGTATATAAGCAGTTATATTCCTCTTTATTTTTTAATTAGTCTTAAAGAAATAATTGATATTTTAACGGGAAATTTAAGCTTTGATGTGGTTAATGCTGTTATGATTATTTTTAATTTAGGGTTAATTTTGCTTGGGTTAATAAGTGTTTTTGTTTTTATCAATCAAAGTGATTATGAAAACATTGAAATACTTAGTTGTCATAACATAACAAAAGACGATTTCCTGCCATATTTTCCGCTTTTTGTTTTGTTTGCTCTTGCATTTGAGCTTGAATATTTGAGTATGGCTGTTGTCTATGTCATTATTTTAATAATGGTTGGGGTGGTGTATATAAAAAACGAAATGTTTCATATTAATCCTTTTTTAAATATGATTGGGTATAGAACTTATAAGGTTACTTATAAGCTTAAAGATAAAATCTTTGAAGATAAAAATCTTCTTTCTTTAAGAAGTGTTGAAAAGGGCTATGGGGCGACTAATGGATTTATTTTAAAATAAAAATAAAATAAGTTAACATATTTAAAGGAAAATTTACTTATTATTAGTATAAATATTTTTGAGGACTAAAAAAGAATTTGGCTTATCACTTATTCTTTAATTAAAGAACTCGAACATAGTAATATCCCCGTTGTTACTATAATTAATAATCAAATAATATAGATACATAAATAAAAAAATGATTTTGTAATAGTTTAACTATAACAAACCTTGAAGATTAAATCTTGACAAACAAATAGGTTTGCATTAATTTTTTAACAAATAAAAATCACTTATGAGTTTAAATTTTTTTGTTTTAGGTCTGATTTTATCAGGCAAGGGTTTTTATTGTAAAAATAATTTTGTAAAAAAATAAAGTCTTATTTTGTCTAAAATTGTCGAATTTTCGTCATTATGACAAAAAAATGACGGCAAAATCGTGTATTTTTGTAAAAAAATAAAAAAACGAATATTTTTTTTGGCACTATGGTTTGACTATTGATTTTTTGAAATTTATAATTTGGTTATTATACAAAAGGGGGTATTATGAACACTAATATTTGGGCTAAAACAATTTTAAGCTCTTATCGTTACCTGGAAAGAATAGCCGGTGCTATTGATAAAATGGTAGAGAGTAGCGGAATAAATTCAAGGGATATGAGCGGAGTTGCTTTTTCAAATAATAACATATTAAGCTTGGCTGAAAAAATGATCGATTTAAGCGAAAGGAAGGTTAAACTTATTAATCTTAAAGTTTTAACAGAAAATACTCTTGAAATGTGTGGAGAAAGCTTTGCAAACATATTAATTTCAAAATATTTAGATGGTAAAAGGAACGCAGATATTTCACAGGAAAACAACCTCTCTTTAAGGACATATTTTAGGCGCCTTAATGATGCTGAAGAAAGGTTTGAACAGGTCCTTGCAAGAAAAGGTTTTACATATGAAAAATTAGATGAATACTTAAAAAATGAAAAGTGGATAATGGAAGTAAAGAACAGACTATCCTTATTAAGAGGTGGTCAAGAGCTTGAATTATCGCAAACAAAACTTGACAGGCTTGCAGTGAGTTAAATAAAGCCAGCTAACCAATTTGAATATATTATAATGTGGTAAAAAAATTGTTTAAAAGAAATTTATTGCGAAAAAAATGTGGTTTAAGATTATCTTTAATCATTCAGATTGAATTCCATTTAAACTCCAATTTGTAACGCTTAAATATCATCTTCGTTAAATTCAAAGTAGTCTCTCTTTGGTTTTTTTAAAACTTTTTTCTGTTTTACATTAGAAGGAGATTTCTTCTTCATCAGAAGTAAAATTATTATTAAACTTGGCAATGCACAAGCAACAGCGATCATTACTTTTGCCGTTGTTGTCATTGAATTTACAGGAATTTTGGGATCCTCCTCAAAAAAAACAAGTTCTTCCAAAATCTCGGTATATGGTTCGTTATTTTGATGTATATCCTGAAAACCATCGCAGTAGTATGCGAAAACATATCCTTTTTTTTGAGTGTTTGTGCTTTTGTCTAGATAGGAACAATAGTACCATTGTTTTGTTGAATAGGATAAAAGTTCATCTCCTTCAATTTGACCGTAATAATTCGTTATATCTGTTTCTCTTTCTAAGGTTGCAAGATGTTCTGCGTCAGAATATGGAGCAGAGTATAAATATGTGGGAGAAAAAACTCTGAAATATGTGGTGGTAAATGGATAATTTGGTTTTTCTGTTACGGGCGTTACGCTGTTTTTAAGCACATATCCTTCCACATCAGAGTATTTTGCCTTATAAAAATCATTGTTTGCGTGATCTGTTAAAAGCACATAGTAAGAGGCAGGAATTTCAAATATTTTTGCTTCATCAGATTTTACGGGAGCAGAATAAATGTAGGTTGATGTGTTTTCCACCTTGGCATAATATGTTTTTGTTGAATCAGCCAAACAGAAATATTCAAGATTTTGAATATTTGGAAACAAAAAAATTAGAATAAAAATTAACATTATTTTTCTCATATCTCAATTTTAATACTTTAATTATTTTGAAAAAAAGAAAAAAATGTCATTATCTAAGGATTAATAATTTATTTTGTTGGAGGTCAAATGTTAAATTTGTTGCAAAGGCTAGAAGAGATTAATTTTGAGTTAAAAAGAAGAAAAAACGACCCATTGCTAAATTATAATACCGGGAAGCTTATTCACTACAAACAGCTTGCATTTCATAAAAATCCCAAAAGGAATAGGTGGGTCTTTGGAGGAAATCGAAGTGGAAAAACAGAATGTGGAGCAGTGGAAGCTGTTTATATGGCTTGTGCAATTCATCCTTACAGAGTAAATAAGAAGGAAGTTTCAGGGTGGGTGGTAAGTCTTTCAAGACAGGTGCAAAGAGATGTTGCGCAAGAAAAAATTTTAAAGTACTTAAATCCAAAATATATTCTAAAAATTGTTATGGCAAATGGAAGCAAAGAAAGCCCAGAAACTGGAATGATTGATTTTATTCTTATAAAGAATGCACTTGGTGGAGTAAGTAAAATTGGCTTTAAAAACTGTGAACAGGGCAGAGAAAAATTCCAAGGGACAAGCCTTGATTTTGTTTGGTTTGATGAGGAACCTCCTTATGAAATTTATAATGAATGCAAGATGAGAGTTTTGGATAAAAAGGGGGATATATTTGGAACAATGACTCCTTTAAAAGGACTAACTTGGGTATATAATGAAATTTATTTAAATGAATCTAATTCAAAAGAAATTTGGTGCGAGCACATACAATGGGAGGATAATCCCTTTTTAGACAAAGAGGAAATAATGGAACTTTCTTCTTCAATGTCAAAAGAGGAATTGGAAGCGAGAAAGTATGGAAAATTTGTTAATTCTTCTGGAATGGTTTACAGCGAATTTGATGAAAATATCCACGTTATAGAGCCGTTTGATGTTCCTAAGGATTGGTTTGACAACATTTCCATTGACCCTGGTTTAAATAATCCACTATCGGCTCATTGGTATGCTGAGGATTTTGACGGTAATATTTATGTAATTGCAGAACATTTTGAGGCAAAAAAAGATGTGGCTTATCATGCAAGTAAAATTAAGGAAATTTCTGATTCTCTTGGTTGGCAAAGGGCAAAAAATGGAATGATTTGTGCTTTAATTGACAGCGCGGCAAGTCAAAGAACACTTGCAAGCGAAAAAAGTGTTGTAGAACTTTTTTACGACAATGGCATTTTGGTCTCTCCAAAAGTAGATAAATCTATGTTTAGTGGGATTTCAGTTGTGAAAAGTTTTTTAAAGAGTGCTGAAGGCAAAACGAGGCTTTTTATCTTTAAAAATTGTGTTAATTTAATTAAAGAATTTAAGTCATATTGGTGGGGAAATGGAGATTTGCCAATAAAAAAAGATGACCACGCACTTGACGAACTAAGATATTACTTGATGTCAAAAAAAACAAAGTTAAATAAAAATGTAAAACCAGAAAAGACCGATATTCAAAAAGATAAGGACAGACTGCTTAGAAAAAATCGAATTAGAAGAAACTTTTACTAATAAATCTAAAAAATAATAAATAATGTTCATTTTATTTGGAAATAAAAACTTTATATGATAAAATATCAAATAGATATGAAAGTAAAAATAAAAGCATTAATCTTAATGATTCTTTTGATAGGGCTTGGCTCTACGCTTATTTTACCTTCAAAAATAAGCGAGGATTTTTCGGCACAAAAATCTTATGCAGAAAGCTTTGCTGAATTCACTGAAATAGAAAATCATTTACAGTTGGCGAGTATTTCGGGTAGTGGAAAATACAGACTTAAAGACGACATAGAAATTCCAGATGGCTATGATTGGACTCCGATTGGAAGTAAAGATAATCCATTTACAGGTGTTTTTGATGGAAATGGACGTATTATAAAAGGGTTAAATATCACTTCAAACTATTTGTATCAAGGGTTGTTTGGATATACCCAAGGTGCTGTAATTAAAAATGTTAAAATTGAAGGGATTAATTATTCATTAGACACAAAGCCAGAAGGAGAGTATTTTGTTGGGGCAGTTGTTGGATATGCAGGTGCTTCGACAACGATAGAAAACTGCGAAGTTGAAAATGATTTCGATGGGGGAGATTTGCAGACAATTTCTTACAAGGCAACAATTGGTGGTTTTGTGGGGCTTCTTACAGGCGGGTCCGAAGTTAAAAATGTTGTAAATTATAAAGATTTAAATTTTAAAGAAAATTTAAATGGAGCATATATAACAAAAATTGGAGGAATCGCCGGCAATGTTTCAGATTCTTCGAGCCTAGAAAATGTGGCAAATTTTGGAAAAGTTTCTTTATTTAAGGAAGATGTTATTAAATCAACAAATTATGTTGGGGGAATAGCAGGTGAGGTGTCCGGAGCTTTAACAACCATTATCAATGGTGTTAGTGCAAGCAATGTAGAAGTTACAGTAGATGTTAGGGTTGACAATGATTTGGACAAGAACTACTTTGGCAGTATCGCGGGCTACATTTCAAATATTAAGCCAAATAACGGGAATATTTCAAGTGTTGCTTATATTAAAAACACAACAGTCCAACCATACGGATATAACTTAAATTATCAAGCAAATTCTTCTTTAACTAATGATTATGTTGCATTACTTCCGGAAAATTCAGTCACTTTGCCAAATTTCTATTTCGCAGAAGAATTTAGCTACACAAGTATAGATGGAGTTTTAAAAAAATTTAAATGGTATTCATTGAGTGCTGGATGGTCAGAAAATCTTTGGCTTGTCAATGTTTTGCCTGAAGGAAATGAACTTAGATTGCAAATGTTTCAAACTTTTCAAATAAAACTTTCTCCACAGCTAGACTATAATGGTCTCTTGGAAAGTGTTGGTGAGGCAGAAGAAATTTACAAATATGGAAAATACGCTAAATTTAGAGTTAAATTAAAGGAAGAGGAAAATAATGGATTTTACAAAATAAATGGAATTTTGCTTGAAGGGAAACCTTGTGAAAGCGAGTATTTGGAAGATGGTTTAACTCAAACTCGTGATGTTGCCTGGTTTGAAGATAACGGAGAATTTGTTTTAAGTGTTAGGGCAAACAGTTTTACAGCGGGCTCCTTTTCATTTGAAGTTAGTGCATTGAGCTTTGTTGGAAAAGTTTATGTGGATTCAAATGTTGGAGGAGGAGTGGTGAAATTTGGTTCAGGTTCTGCTGTTAGTAGAAATTTTACCAAAGATTCAGATGTAACCACTGCCCAGGCAAAAGCCGGTTCTATATATGTCTTTAAGAATTGGAACTTGTATTACAAAAGTACTCAAAGTGAGGCTGTTGAAAACGGTGAAATAAAAGAGGGGTATTTGGAGATAGACGGGGTTTATTTTAAGAAAAAAAGCCCAATATATTCGCTTTACGAAGATGAGAACAACTTTAAGTATGCTTCATCGGTGATAGAGTTTGGCTTTGGAAAACCTTGTCAAACATTAATTGTTGACGAAGGTGATATTAATCAAAACTACTTTAATCAAGATTTTTTATTAGAGGCAGTATTTGAACTTGACCCATATAAATTATCCTTCAAAAAATCTGGCGATTATTCTGACGAATTTGTTAAGAAGATTGAAGTTAATGGTGTTGATATTTCTAGCACAAACAATGTTGCTTCGGTTGGGAAGGCAGATATTGTTGAAATTAAAATTTATCTTGCTGAAAATTATTCAATAAATCAAGAAACATTGCTTGCAAGCATTCAAGATCAAAATTCTCAGCCTACTGTTACTATATTAAATGAAGGGGATAATGTCCTAGTTATTAAGTTTAACACCAATAAGTTAAATCCAAACAAAATGGATTCAAGTGAAAGGAATAAATTTATTTTTGAGCTTTTGGCAGTGAAGAATTCAGATAATTCAAACAGCAAGCTTGCATGGATTATTGGAGGAAGTATTGGAGGCGCTGTTGTTTTGGGAGTTGGAATATTTTTGGTAGTCTGGTTTACAAGAGGTGGAAGAGGCGGAGGTCCTTCTAAATCATTATCAAAGAGGGAAAGAAAAAAGGCGATTGATGAGGAATATAAGAGATATTACCTTTAAGTCGAATTCGACTATTCTCCTTTAAAGGTTGTTTATAAAAATTATAAGTTGAGTTTATGCTTGAAATATTAGTTTAGTTAAGCATAAACTTTTTTTATTTATAAAAATTAGTTTGAATATAGTATATATTTGTGTATAATAAAATCATAAGAGAGATTTAAAATGATATTTAGAAAATTTTTTAATCAAAATGTGGAGAGCACAAGTTTTTTTGCGAGTAGATTTAACATTTCTCCTAAAATAATGGAATTGATTTTATCAAGAGGTATAAATACAGAGGATAAGATTAGGGAATATCTCAATCCTAGTGTTTTTCATGATCCTTTTTTAATCAAAGGAATGAAAGAATTAAAAGAAAGAATTTTTGTTGCAAAAGAGCTAAAAGACAAAGTTTTGGTTTTTGGAGACTATGATGTTGACGGGGTTAGTGCAACGGCAATTATGATTAAGACGCTTAAAAAACTTGGAATAGACGCAAGTTATTATTTGCCTAACCGCTATGTTGATGGATATGGCCTTACAAATGCAGTGATTGATAAATTAATAAAAAAATTTAATCCTGATTTAATAATCACCGTTGATTGTGGGATATCGTGTTATAGCGAGGTTGAATACGCAAAATCTAAGGGCATTGATATTATTGTGACAGATCATCATGAAATCCCAGAAGTTATACCTCAAACAATAGTATTAAATGCAAAGCTAAATGGTCAAGAATATCCTTTTAAAGAGCTTTGTGGAACGGGGCTTGCCTACAAGATTTCACAGGCTCTACTTGGAGAAAAGTCTGCTGAAGAGTTTTTGCCAATAGCATGTGTAGCAACTATTGCTGATATCGTTCCTCTTGTTGACGAAAACAGGACTATTGTCACAAGAGGATTGAAACTTTTTGAAAAGTATCTTCCTGTTGGTATTAAGCTTTTAATAAAGGAAAATAAAATAGCCCTTTCAAAAATAACATCAACTGATATTTCATTTAAAATTGCACCTAAACTTAATGCATCTGGAAGAATGGGTGATGCTAGTGATTCTTTAAAACTCTATCTTGAAACAGACTTGGTTAAAATTAAAAAGTATATTGAAAAAATTAAAGTTCACAACCAAAAAAGACAGGATATCTGCAATAAAATATTTGAAGACTGTGAGAAAGCCCTAAAAAAAATCAACTTGAAAGACAATAGAGTTATTTCTCTTGCGTCTAAGGCTTGGGATCAAGGTGTTTTAGGAATTGTTTGTTCTAGATTAGTAGAAAAATATCATAGACCAGTTTTTTTGTTTTCGCAAGTAGGAGATGACTTACACGGCTCGGGAAGGAGTATTGATGATATTAATATACATGAATTGCTTTCGAGTTTAAAAGATATTTTAGAGACTTATGGTGGACATTCTATGGCAGCAGGCTTGACGCTAAAAAGAGATAAGTATGAGGAATTCACAAAAAGAGTTAATGCTTTTGTTTTTGAAAAAGTAGATGATAAAGTTTTTATTCCTCTTTCTTATTATGACGAAGAAATAAAACTTGAAGAAATAACCGAAAGTTTTCTAGAAGAATTAAAACTGCTTGAACCTGTTGGATGTTCAAATCCAAAGCCCAAGTTTAAGATCACTGCAAGTGAGGTGGAGATTGTTCCAATGAAAAAATTCCCACAGCATGCGACCATAAAAATTGCTGACCTTGAATTGATATATTTTAATTTTATAAATCATTATTCAAAAATGTTTTTTTCTCGTCAAAAAAGTTTTATCTTTGAGTTTCAAAATCAAACAAAAAAAGGTCTGATATCAGATTTTGATGGAGGATCATTTATAAAAGAAGGTATAAATCAATTAATCGAACCACTTGAAATTGAACAATTAAGCTTTCAAAAAAATTCCTTAGCAAAGTATTCCTATTACACAAAGAATGATTTATTAGCATATGTAACAAGTACATTGCCATCAGTTTTTGGAACGGCTTTTGTAACTTTTTCGGCCTATGATTATATTAACTTTTCAAAATCTTATAGTACGCAAGGAATTTTTCATTTTGGAATTTGTGATGAAGAGTGTTTGGGATACAACTCATTGCTTTTGTCACCAATAGGGTTAGAATGGGCCAAAAACTTTTCAAAAATAGTTTTTCTTTCACCTGTTCTAGATGAGGGCTTTATTGCCGAAATCAACAAAATCTCTAACGCAGAAATATTGATTCCAGTGGATAAAAAACAAAGCCTTCACAAATTTAAGAACATAGATTTGTCGAGAGGGTTGTTTGGAAAAATTTATTCAAAGGTAATAAGCAAGGAGAATAATTCATATAATAATATGTTTGATTGTTATTTTGATTGTTTTCCTAAAAGAGATGTTAGTTTTGAATCTTTTTATGTTGCTCTTTTGGTTTTTAATGAGCTTCAATTTTTTAAGATTATCAAAAGTCCTGAATTTAGAATTTTAAGTTTGGGTAGGGAAAGGAAATCTCTTAATGAGTCCAAATTATACAACAAACTTTTGCTTTTGAGAAATGTTTTAAGGGGTGGAGATGAAGAAGGAAATACTTAGTGAAATTGTTAGTAGTTTTGAGCTTTCTAATGAGGAAAAATCTTTAATAGATTCGATTCTTTGCGAAGAGATGAATTTGCCTAGATGCAAGGAAATTATTAAGATTATAAGCGATCTGCATTTCGATAGTGAATCCTTGATTGCATTTTTGCTTTATCAGCTTTACAAGGTTTTGCCTTTAAAGGCTGAGGAGTTTTTAAAAGATTTAAACGAAGATGAATTAAAAATGTTTGAAACTTTTAAAGTAATAAAAGATGTCAATAGCTTATCTAAAAGCGAAGAGGCCGAGGACATAAGGAAAATGTTTTTGGCTCTTAGTAAAGATTTAAGGGTTGTTATAATTAAACTTGCTGGGATATTATATGATGTGAAAACGCTTAAAGAACCTCTTGACGAAGAAGGCAGGTTTTTTGTCTCTAATGTGAAAACAATTTTTGCTCCGCTGGCTGAAAGACTTGGCCTTGGTAATATGAAATCAACAATGGAAGATTATTGTTTTAGACTTGAAAATCCCGTAACCTATGCTCAGCTAGAAAACAATATTATGTTGAAAAAAGAGGATAATCAAAGGCAAATCTTAATCACAAAAAACAGGCTTGAAGAAATATTGAAAGAGCTTAATATTAAGGGAGAAATTACTTACAGGCAAAAGCATATATCAAGTATATTTAAAAAACTTCAATTTAAGGGCGTTACCTTGGCACAAATTTATGACTTGATCGCTATGAGAGTTTTGGTGGATACAGTAGAAGATTGTTATGCAGTTTTTGGAAAGATTCACTCAATCTACAAGCCTATGCAGGGCAGGGTTAAAGATTATATTGCAAACCCAAAACCAAATGGCTATCAGTCTCTTCACACAACTGTCATAACTGAAAACAAAAGGCCTATGGAAATTCAAATAAGGACTTTTGATATGCATAGGCATGCAGAGTTTGGTATTGCAGCGCACTGGATTTATAAGGAAAAAACAGCCAAAGCAACAGCTCTTGACAAAAAACTTTTTTGGTTTAGGGAAATTTTGGAAAATGCAAAAAATCTTTCTGTTGATGAATTTGTTGAAACCTTGAAAACAGATTTATATGATGGGGAAATTTTCGTTCAAACTCCAAAAGGAAAGGTTTTGCAATTCCCAGAAGGAGCGACTATTATCGATTTTGCCTATGCTATTCACTCTGAAGTGGGAAACAGTTGCGTTGGTGGAAAGATTAACAATGTTATGAAGCCAATCAGCACAAAGTTAAAAAATGGGGATATTGTAGAGATTATAACAAACTCCTCTTCAAAAGGTCCTTCAAGAGATTGGCTTAATATTGTCAGAACTTCAAGTGCAAGAAGCAAAATTAAGCAATTCTTTAAGACTGAGCTTAAAGAAGAAAATATTAAAAATGGTAAAGTTATGCTTGAAGAAGGTATCTTTGAAAAAGGGTTTACCATAAATCAACTTTTAACCCCAGAATATGTTGAGCAGGTGTTAAAAAAATTTAATATGGAAGACATTGATGAGCTTTATGCTTCGCTAGGATCGGAAAGCTTGGCGACTGGGCAGGTTGTTGGAAGATTTATTCATCTTTATAACAAAGATCACGACATAATTAAGCAAAAAGATGTTCAGGTTTTAAAAGTTAAGAAAAATAATCAAGGTGTTATGATTGATGGGACAAGTGGTCTTTTAATCAAGTATGCAGGTTGTTGTAATCCAGTTGTTGGAGATGAAATCGTGGGATATATTTCTCACGGGCAGGGTGTGACTATTCACAGAAAAACTTGTCCAAATTTAAAATACCTTGAAAAAGAAAGGCTTATCGGGGCAGAGTGGGAAGAAAAATCAAATAGCCAATTCTCAGCTGTTATCAAGGCTATTGGAGAGAAAAATTTTAACAATATCACAAAAATAACTTCCTTGCTTGGACAAATGAAAGTGAATATCTTAGCATTTGAATCGAAAAACACTGAAAATGAATTTTCTTGCACTATTGTTGTTGCCGTTAAAAATGTGTCGGAAATAGAAAAGATAATTTCAAACTTAGAGGGGATTAAGGAGCTTCACAAAGTTTTTAGGAGTGAGTAATTATGATAGTTAAAACTAACAGAGAAGACTTAGAAATGGAAATTATTGATTTGTTGCGTCTTTTTGACAAGAGTAAAGATGACGGAATAACTCTTTTTCACGAAGAAACAATAGAAAATGATATTTGCGTAAACTCATTCACTATAATTGACGGAGAAAAAAAGGAAATTGTTGGTTTTGAAAATGTTATACCCAAAAACTTAACTGACTTAAAATTAAAGAGTTTTAGAAAAAGATTTGTTAAAAATAACCTCTATGATTTGCTCTCAAAAAAATACAAGCAGACCCTGCCATGGGGATCATTAACTGGAATAAGGCCGACTAAGCTTGCAAGAGATTTGATAGAAAGTGGAGAAGCAAAAGAATACATTATTACCGAATATTTACAAAAGCAGTTTAGGGTTAGTGCGAAAAAGGCTCAATTAGTTGCAAAAACATTAAAAAATCAAAAGTGTATAATAAGGAACGATAATCTTGTTGATATTTACGTCAACATACCAATATGCCCGACAAGATGTTTGTATTGCTCTTTTATTTCTAACGAACTCTCAAAAGTAAAAGACAGATTAAATATTTATGTCGATTGCTTAATAAAGGAAATTCAAGCTACAAAAAAAATAATTTTTAATAACTCTTATGTCGTAAGAAATATTTATATAGGCGGAGGGACCCCTTCGGTGCTAAGTGAAGATTTGCTTGAAAAAATTTTAAAAGAGTTGACCTTTCCTGTCAATGAATTCACTGTTGAGTGTGGAAGGCCAGACACGATAACTCGTGAAAAACTGGAAGTTTTAAAGAGATATGGGGTAACAAGAATTTCAATCAATCCTCAAACATTTTGTGAGGCAACTTTAAAAAGAATTGGAAGGAACCATAAGGTCAGCGATGTTTTAAATGCTTATAGCTTGGCGCTAGAATATGGATTTGATGTGAATATGGATTTAATAGCAGGGCTTCCTGGTGAAAGTAAGGGACAAATTACCAAGAACATAAACACAATTTTGGAACTTGCTCCCGAAAACATTACATTACATACATTATCTTTGAAAAATGGGTCTGTTCTAAAAGATCAAAAGATAAAAATGCTTGCAGATAAGGACCTTGAAAGAGTTTTGCAAGAAGCAGAGGACAAAATAATGGAATATGGTTACAAGCCATATTACCTTTATCGTCAAAAGAATCAACTTGGAGGACTTGAAAATATTGGATTTTTTAGAGATGACAAAGTTTGCGTGTTTAACATAGACAGCATGGAAGAAACATCAACTATTATTGCTGTTGGAGCAAATGCAGCATCTAAAAGAATCTTCAACTATGAAAACAGGATAGAAAGAAGTTTTAATGTTAAATTTATAGATGACTACATCGCCCAAATTGACAAAATGATAAAAAGAAAACAGGAGTTTTTTAGCTAATTTATAAAATTTTTGAATTTTCTTTCTAAACACTTTACATTTTGAATTGTTTGTGGTATTATTGTTTTGTCGATAAAAAAGTCCTTAGTCGCAGTAAGATGATCACCTCGACGCTTTACTTCGGCTTTGGAGACAAATTTGTTAGGAGGTAAACTATGGATAGTGTGAAAAAGAAAGAGATTATTGAAAAGTACAAACAAAGCGAAAACGACACAGGTTCTGTTCAAGTTCAGGTTGCTTTGCTTTCAGAAAGAATCAATCATCTCACAGAGCACTTAAAGGCTAACAAGCAAGACAACCATTCAAGAAGAGGTCTTTTCCAAATGGTTGGTAAGAGAAAAGGTTTGCTTTTATATCTAAAAGACAGAGATATCAATGCATACAGAGAGCTTATTAAGTCTTTGGGAATCAGAGAAATAAAATAGTATTTTTATAATAAGGAGGGGGAACAATTTTTGTGCCCCCTTTTGTTAATATTAAGGAGTATTTATGACAACAAAAAATTCAGCAAAAATTTATGAAATTGAAATTGGAGGAAAAAAGGTTTCTTTTGAAACAGGAAGACTTTGCGAACAAGCAAATGGCTCATGTTTAGTTAGATGTGGCGAGACCGTTGTTATGGTTAATGTAACAATGGCGAAAGAGCCAAGGCCGGGTATAGATTTTTTCCCACTTGGAGTTGACTTTGAAGAAAAAATGTATTCAGTTGGAAAGATCCCGGGCGGATTTAAAAAGAGGGAAGGGAGACCATCTGATAAGGCAATCTTAACGTCAAGACTTATAGACAGACCATTGAGACCTTTGTTCCCAAAAGGTTTTTATAACGATGTTTCGGTCGTTGCAACAGCACTTTCAGTAGAGCCTGATGTTGCTCCAGAAGTTATGGCTATGCTTGGTTCTTCTTTTGCGTTGTCTATTTCTGATATTCCTTTTGCAGGTCCAACAGGTTCTGTTTTGGTTGGTTTGGTTGATGGAAAATTTATTATTAACCCAAATGCAAAAGAGCGAGAGGAAAGCCGTATGCATCTTACAGTTAGTGGAACAGAAGACGCTGTTTTAATGGTGGAAGCAGGGGCAAGAGAAGTTCCAGAAGATGTGATGCTTGATGCTATTATGTTTGCACATGAAGAAATAAAGAAAATTGTTAAATTTATTAAGAAAATCAAAGAAGAGATAGGAAAACCTGTAAATTCAAAAATTAAATATGAGGTTATTCCAGACGAAATCAATGTTGCAGTCAGGGAATATGCTGATAAAAAGCTTGATTATGCTCTTGACACATTTGACAGAGATGAAAGACAGGCTCGTCAAGAGGAAGTTGATCTTGATGTTAAAGAACATTTTGCCGAAATTTATCCTGAGTCAGAAAAAATAATTGGAGATATTCTTTACAAAATGACAAAGGAAAAAGTTAGAAGTAAGATTTTAAATCAAGGGATTCGTCCTGATGGAAGAAGTCTCGAAGAAATCCGACCAATTTGGTGCGATGTTGGAGTTCTACCAAGGGTTCATGGAACAGGACTTTTTACAAGAGGTCAAACTCAGGCGCTCACAACATTAACCCTTGGAACAGTTGCCGATATTCAAAAACTTGAAGGTCTTGACGATGAAGAAGCAAACAGGTATGTTCATCACTATAATATGCCACCTTATGCAACAGGAGAGGCAAGACAATTAAAGAGCCCTGGAAGAAGGGAAATTGGCCATGGTGCACTTGCCGAAAGAGCATTAGAGCCAGTTATTCCTTGTGAAGAAGAATTTCCATATGCGATTAGATTAGTTTCAGAAATATTATCATCTAACGGTTCTTCATCTATGGCATCGGTTTGTGGTTCAACGCTTGCCCTTATGGATGCAGGTGTTCCAATTTCTTCACCAGTTGCGGGAATTGCAATGGGGCTTATAAAAGATGAAGAAAGTGGAAAGGTTGCTGTTTTATCTGACATACAAGGTCTTGAAGATTTTCTTGGTGATATGGACTTTAAAGTAACAGGAACAGAAAAAGGTGTTACTGCTATTCAAATGGATATTAAGATTAAGGGGATTGATAAACAAATCTTAACAACAGCCTTGCATCAAGCAAGAGAGGGAAGAATGTTTATTATGAATAAATTATTGGAAACAATCCCAATGCCAAGAAAAGAACTTTCGAAATATGCTCCAAAGATAATTATATTCACAATTAACCCAGATAAAATCAAAGATGTGATTGGTTCTGGTGGAAAAATGATTAACAAAATCATCGAACAAACAGGAGTAAAAATTGACATTGAAGATGACGGAAAGGTTTATGTTGCAACGCCTGACGAAGAAATGGCTCAAAAAGCAAAGAAAATTATTCTTGCAATTGCAGAGGATCTTGAAGTTGGAAAATCATATGAAGGCAGAGTTGAGAGGATAATGAATTTTGGTGCATTCGTTGAGCTTGGCGGAGGAAAAGAAGGAATGATTCACATCTCAAAGCTTTCCGAAAAAAGAGTTGAAAAAGTCGAAGATGTTGTAAAAATTGGTGATGAGGTAGTTGTTGAAGTTATCAAAATTGACGACAAGGGTAGAGTTGATTTAAAGCTAATTTCAAAGAAATAAACTAAAAAAGTGGGAATATGCCCACTTTTTTTTAAAAATATTCATTTTTTTTGAATATTGATATTGACAAACGAATTATTATGGGATAGAATATACATAGATAAAGGTTTGGAGGTTGTTATGTCAACGATTATTTTTAATATTGTGATAATTTTGTGCATAATTATTGCAGGAGGCTACATACTCTTTGTTCTTGGAAGCTTGATCTTTGCTAACAGGGAAAACAAAGAGGAAAAGAAAGAAGTTGTAGATGTTGATTGTGAAATTAAAATACTAGAAGCAAGACAAAGGGTTATTTACAATCGTCTTCTTGAGCTTGAAAGAGAGGAGCTTAAAAAGCAAGAGGCTGTTGTAGAAAAAACAGAAGAAGTGGAGAAGAAGGAAGAAATAATAGAAGAGCCTAACACAGAAGATGTTGTTTTAGAGGAAGAAACATTGAGTGTAGATGAGGAGCAAGTAGAAAAAGCCGAAGAAGAGTTGATTGAAGAGATTGAATCAGTCGATGAAGGTCAATCTGTCGAAGTAGAGGGTGCTCCTGTGGTTGAAAACAAAAAGAAGATCCCTTCAAAAAGAAGAAGTTTTGCTCTTAAACTTTCTTCGTCAACTCAATCTACTAAGAAATATTTTAGTGAAGTAACAAACAAGCTAAGACAGTTTGGTCTTACTGCAAGAATAGGAAAGTCAAAAGTTATGTTTAGGGCAAACAAAGAAGTTTATGCAAAAATGGTTTTTAAAGGGAAAAGAATTGTGTTATGCCTTCCACTTGATCCAAATGATCCAAAATATGATATTGCAGTTTACAAACAAATTGATTATTCAAACAAAAAAGGATTTGAAACACTTCCTTTTGGGATTAAGCTTTTAAACAAAAAAATGATGGAACTTGTTGATGGATTAATACAAGAAGTAATTGCAAAATTTAACTTTGAAGAAAATCCAAAATTTAAGCCTATTGATTATGTTGAAAAATACCCTGATATATACACTGAATTTGAGAAAAATGGCTATGGATATCTTTTGAAAACAGAAGTTCTCAAAGAAGATGTTGAGAAATATGACGACAGATTTGCAGAAAAAATTATCTTAGAGCAAAAGCTTGAAGACAAACAACCAAAGAGATTGATTAAGGCAGAAATCAGAATTGAAGAATTTAATAATCGCTACACAGACACAACAATACCTGTTAACCTTGAAAGGCTTAAAGCAAGTGATTTAATAGGGAAGAATGTGAATTATTTGATTATTAAAGCAAGTTCAAGAATAGACAAGCCTTTTGTTGTGATTGCCAATGAGTTCGAGCCAGACGCTGTAAAAATGATTTGTATGGTCGGAGGAAAGGCAATAAAGACTACATATTCTGAAGTTGAATAATTTTAAAAGCAGGCTTGCCTGCTTTTTTGATTCTATCAAATCCTAAACAATAGTATAATCCTGGCATATTTAAGTTCATGAGTTCATATTATACAGTATGAAGAAGATTTATTTTGGAGTTTATAAGTTTAGAAAAATTTTTGTTAATTTTTGCATCGTTTTGCTTCTTGGCATTATTACTGCTGTTGCATTTTTGGGTGGGAATGATTTACCTGTTTCAAACATAACAAATGGTGTTTATTACAGTGGACAAAAAGAGGGGAACAAAGTTTCTTTAATGATCAACGTTTATTGGGGCGAGGAATACATCGAAGATATGCTTAATGTTTTCTCCGAAAAAGGGGTTAAAACAACTTTCTTTCTTGGTGGAATGTGGGTGCTTGAAAATGAAGATTTGGTTATGAAAATTTTAAACGATGGACACGAAATTGCAAATCATGGCTATAAGCATAAAAGTCAAGATAAAATCTCTTATGATGATGCAAAATTTGAAATAGAGACAACACATAATTTAATTGAAAAATTAACTAACCAGCAAATGACACTTTTTGCGCCTCCAAGTGGAGCCTACAACGAGCAAACAGTGGAAGTGGCAAAAAGCCTTGGTTATAAAACCATTATGTGGACTAGAGATACTATTGATTGGAGGGATCATAATACCCAATTAATTTATTCTAGAGCTATCAAAGATTTAAGTGCTGGGGATTTGATCTTAATGCATCCAACAGATGAAACATTACAAGCTCTTCCAAAGATAATTGATTTTGTCTTATCTCAAAATCTAATTGTTTCAACAGTGTCTAATTGCCTGTCAAATTAAAAATTGCTTTTTAATTCTATCCTAGGAAGGAGGCTTTTTACCTCCTTTCTTAATTTTTTTGTTATTTTTAATTAACGATTTTATATCACAAAAAAAGTCTTTTTTTTTCATTAAAAATGTAAAAGTATGTTTGATTTTTTTTATTTATGTGTTATACTTAAATCATTAAGAGGGGATTATGGCCGTATTTAAAATTAAAGATAAGAAAAAAAATCCAAGAAACATTAAAAAAAATTCTGGAATAGTTTTATTGGTTGTTTCTTGTGTGTTTTTGTTTTGCCTTATTACAAACATAATTCCTTTTATGCACAGTTTTTTGCTTGGTACATTTGGGCTTTTTGGCTATCCAATGTCGGCGTTAATGTTTTTAGTTGCAGTAGCATTAATAAATAATAAAAATTACACACAATCCAAAAAATACACTATATTTTTGAGTTTTGCTGTTATATTTTTATTGTGTGTTATTCAAATGGGGATAGTTGGGCCAGAAAAAGTTGGTGAAAAAACTCTTAACTATGGAGAGCATCTTGCTCTTTCTTATTCTAAAAAATATACTGCAGGTGGAATACTCATTGGACTTTTGACCTCATCGCTTACTTATCTTATTGGTTATGTTTGGGCGTATGTTGTCTTTTGTGTTCTTTTAGTTATTTTTGGAAGTCTTTACGCTGATTGTCTGATTCATCTTATTAAAGAAAAGAGGGAAGGAAAACCTGTAAAAATATCTATAAAGGAAATAAAAAAGCAAGATAAAATTCCACAGGTCAACATTGTTTCAAAGGGGGAAAGAGAAAAGATGTCCAAAAAGCAAGAGGAAGCGAAAGAATCCCTTGGACTTTTAAGGAAAAATCCTGAAACATTTGAAAAAAAGATAGAGAAGCTAGAAGAAAAAAAGGAAGAAAAAATTTCGATTTTAACTCCACCAGAAATTGATTTAGACAAGTTCTTTGGAAGGAAAACATCTGATGACAAAGTACCACCAACTGGGTCAGAAATCAGAAATGGGATTTCAAAATTAAAAGAAGAATCTATTTCTCCTGAGCAAACAATTCATAATGAAAGTTTTTCTATTTCAAGACAACCTCGTCTAAGAGGAAATCTTCCTGAAATTAAGCCAGAAGAGGTCGTGAATGAAGTTGACGAAATAATCAAAGAAGTTGTTAAGGAAAGTGGTGGAGAGGTAACTTCGAGTGACCATAGCAATCAAGATCGAAGAAGAGAGGACTTTTCGAGGGAACGAGGGCTTGACAGAAGAATTGATAGAGAGCAAAGCAATTTTTCAAGCGACAGAGAAAAGCGTTTTGTTGATTTTGAAAGAAAAACTGAACCGCTTGATTCAAAAATTGAGACTGAAGAAAATGTGAAACCATATACTTACTCCAAACCCCCAATAGATTTAATAACAACCTCTTCAACTGATATGAGTGATTTAGATGAGGGAATTGCCAACAAAACGATAATTTTGGAAAACACATTGCAAGAGTTTGGTGTTGCTGCAAAAGTTCAAGATGTGGTTATTGGACCAGCAGTTACAAGGTATGAATTAGAAATGCCATCAGGTGTTACCGTAAAAAAAATCTTAAACCTTTCAAGCGATATTGCGTTAACATTGGAAGCCAACGGAGGTGATGTGCGAATTGAAGCTCCTGTGCCGGGTAGAAATGTTGTTGGTGTGGAGGTTCCAAACGACAAAGTTGCAACTGTCAGCTTAAAAGATGTGCTTGGCTCTGTTGAATTTAAAAACTCTAGGTCGCCTTTATCATTTGCTGTTGGAAAAGATATAACCGGCAATGTTATAGTTGGAGATTTGGGAAAAGCACCACATTTATTGATTGCAGGAACTACTGGTTCTGGTAAGAGTGTTATGCTTAATGGAATCATTTTAAGTTTGATCTACAAGTCTTCTCCCGAAGATGTTAGGTTAATTCTTATTGATCCAAAACAGGTTGAGTTTAAGATTTATGAAGGAATTCCTCATTTACTCACTCCAAGAGTTATAACAGATGTAGTGAAGGCATCAAATGCACTCCAATGGGCTGTTGACGAAATGGAAAGAAGATTTAAACTTATAGGAGATGCCTTTGTTAGAGACATTGGAGAGTATAACAGGCAAGAGGCAGTTCTTTCTGGAAAGAAGAAGAAAATGCCATATATTGTTTTAATAATAGACGAATTTTCTGATTTTATGATGACAAGCAAGAAAGAAGTTGAGGACAGAATTATAAGACTTGGACAAAAAGCCAGAGCAGCAGGAATTCATATGATTTTGGCAACCCAAAGGCCTACAATAGAAAGTGTGACTGGTGGAATTAAGGCTAATTTTCCATCAAGAATCGCATTTAAGGTTGCAGGCAGAGTAAATTCTGATGTTATACTTGGAATGAATGGTGCTGAAAAGTTGCTTGGCAGAGGAGATATGCTCTATGCACCTATAGAATATAGCGCCTCTCCAAAAAGGGTTCAAGGCTGTTTCATAACAACGGAAGAAGTGTCAAATATTGTTAATTATGTCAGCCTAAACAATGAGCAGGATTTTGATCCAGAAATTCAAGACGCAATTAACAATGTTAAAAGAAATGGTGCAAGCAACGATGAAAAAGCAATGGACCCATTGCTTCCAGAAGCTCTCAAGATCTGTATTGACAGTAATCAAGCCTCTGGCTCAATGATTCAAAGAAGACTTAGTATTGGATTCCCTAGAGCTGGCAAGATTATAGATCAAATGACGGCATTTGGCTATATTTCAGCCGCTGATGGTGCAAAACCAAGAAAAGTTTATATAACCTTAGAAGAATATTATAAAATATTTGGAAATAACTACGATTAAGAGGTGTAAATGACAAAAGAAGAATTATTGCAGAAAAAAATTTCAGCAATTTCACTTGGTTGTGATAAGAATAGAGTTGATTTAGAAAAGATATTGTTTTCATTAAAAACCTGTGGTTACACAATCGTTGAAGATGTTTTAGATGCAGACATTGTAATAATAAATACTTGTGCTTTCATTCTTCCAGCAAAGGAAGAGTCAATCTCTCAAATTATTGAAATGGAGTTTTTAAAAAGAAAAGGAAGGATCGAAAAAATTCTTGTAACAGGGTGCTTCCCTGAAAGAAATTTTGAGGAGCTTAAAGAAAATTTCCCTGATATTGACGCGTTTGTGAGAATAAAAGAGAATGAAAATATTCCAAATATTATTGGGGGACTATATAACCTCTCTCAAGACAATCAAAAAGTAAAAAAAGGAAGGCTTTTAACGACTCCATCTAGTTATGCTTATCTAAAAATTGCAGACGGCTGTAACAATGCTTGTTCATATTGTGCAATTCCAAGAATAAGAGGAAGGTATAAAAGCGAAACTATTGAAAATTTGGTGTCTGAGGCGGAGGAACTTGTGGAGAAAGGTGTGAAGGAGTTGATCTTAGTTGCACAAGATGTTTCTAGATACGGTGAGGATCTTTATGGAGAAAATAAGCTTATACCTCTTTGTAAAAAACTTATCAAGATTAAAGGCTTAACAAAAATCAAACTTCATTATTTATATCCAGAAAAAGTCACAGATGAATTATTAGATTTTATTTCAAAAGAAGAAAAGATTTGTGATTACATTGACTTGCCTTTACAACATATTGATGATAAAATATTAAAGAGCATGCGAAGAAGGATGGGAGAAGGTGATACTAGGCAATTATTAGCAAAGATAAAGGAGAATTATCCAAACATTGCTTTAAGAACTACATTTATTGTTGGTTATCCTGGTGAAACGGGTAAAATATTCAAAAAGCTGTGCGATTTCATTAAAGAAACAGAATTTAATTATGCAGGATTTTTCCCTTATTTTAGAGAGGAAAACACAGCTAGTTACTTTATGAAAGGGCAGATACCTAAATGGAAGAAACTCTATAGATTAAAAAAGATAAAAAAGCTACAAGAAAAAATTATGTCAAAGAATATAGTAAATTCTATTGGTAGTGAAGTAGAGGTGCTAGTTGATGCTTTTGACGATTCAAAGGGCATTTATATTGGGCATACCCAAAAGCAATCGCCTGGTGTTGATTTTGGAGTTGAAGTCGATGGGGAGAATATAAAAGTGGGTGATTATGTGAAGGTTAAAATTTTAACCTTTGATGGTAATAATTTTGGAGGTGTAAAATGTTAAATTTACCAAATAAAATTTCATTAATAAGGATAGCCTTAATACCTTTGGTTATATTTTTCTACTTAGCGGATTTCATTCCTTATGGTAAGCTTGTGGCTTTTATTATTTTTGTTGTCGCAAGTTGCACCGACTTTATTGATGGCATGATTGCTAGAAGAAGAAATATGGTAACTGATCTTGGCAAATTACTTGACCCAATTGCGGACAAATGCTTGACAATGGTTGGATTAATTTTAATTATTTCTTGGCCAGTTGCAGGTGGACTTCCTATTGTTTCGTCAAACCCTAACTATGTTGGAATTGTGGGAATCGTCGGAACAATTATAATTCTTGCAAGAGAGTTTATAATCAGTGCTTTTAGACAACTTGCTGCAAGCAAAAACTTTATTATGAAAGCAGATAAAATGGGAAAACTTAAAACCGTTTTCCAAGACATCGCTATTCCGGGGTATATCTTTTATGCTTTTTTAGTAACAGAGTTTGAACTTAGCAAAACAGTTAATGCTGTTTTTGGGTTGCTTTTATTAATTTTATTTTGCATTTCAGTTTTGCTTACAATTATTTCGGGGATCAACTATATACTCAAAAACAAAACCCTTTTGCTTCCTGAAAAAAAACAAAATAGCTATGATAATGTTGTTGAAAGCAAATTAGACAAGCCTGTTGTAAAAAAGAATAAGGATGAAAAGAAATAATATGCAATGTAAAATTGTCATACTTTCAGATAAAGTATTAAAAGGCGAAAAACATATTGATATTTTTAAAATTTCCAAAATACTACTTGGATATGGTTTGTTTTTAAGCGAAGTAATTATTAAAGGTGAAGACGAAATTTTTGATGATTTTTCTTCTTCTACCTTTTTGTTTTTACATGACGAAAAGATAGATGATTTTATTTCTAGATCAAAAGTTTTCTACTCTACAAAAAGTGAAATAATTAATGGTGAGGCAGTTTTGGCAGGAGAGGAAGCGTTCATTTCAGTTATTCCTATTGAGGCAGATTTAACAAAAATTATTAAGGATTGTCTTGAAGTGATAAGAATAAGATTTAAATTAAATAAATTATCAGTTTTTCGTCTTTTTGGTAGAACTGCAAATCAAGTTGAAGAGCTTTTAAACAAAGAAGATATCAAGTCCGAAAATTTTGTTTTAGGAGATGGGTTGCTTTGCGACATTTTTTTGGAAAATGATTCAAACTCGTCGCTAATTTCAGAAGATGAAGTCAAAATAAGTCAGCTTTTTGCAGATAACATATATGCACAAAGTAATCTCGAAATGCAAGAGATAATTTCAAAAATGCTCTTGCTATCAAACTTAAAAGTGAGTGTTATGGATTCATTCACGGGCGGTGAAATTGCAAGAACTTTGTTAAGAAATAATTCAATAAGCAACATTGAAAGCCAAACTTTTTCGGTTATTTATGAAAACAGCTTTGTAAAAGACTCAAAACAAGGCACATGTTATAAAAACGAATCAGAAATGGCAAGGCAGATGGCATATTTAAAGGCGGGAAGCGAAAACATTGATATTTCACTCGTCGTAACTGGGCAAAAAACAGAAAATGGATATAAAGTTTATGTCGCCATTGCAAATAAAAAATTAATTGATATCTATAATCTAGCAATAGAGGGATCTGTTGATGATGCTATTTCTGTTGCCAGAGATTTTGCATTATTTAACTTAATAAAAAAACTTAGAGTGAAAGATTTTGAAAAATAAAAAAAATAGTGTATTATAAAAGAGTAAAACTTTTTTTAGAGGTGAAAGTTATGGAAAAAAAGACAAATATAAAAAATGACGCGTTAGATCAAGCACTCTTACAAATTGAAAAGCAATACGGAAAAGGTTCTATTATGAAGCTTGGAGATAATATTGAGCAAAAAATAGATGTTATTTCTACCGGCTGTTTGACCCTTGATATTGCACTTGGAATTGGGGGAGTTCCTCGTGGAAGAATTATTGAGATTTACGGGCCAGAATCATCTGGTAAAACGACAGTTTCTCTTCATATCATTGCACAAGCACAAAAAGAGGGCGGAGTTGCTGCTTTTATTGATGCAGAGCATGCGTTAGACCCTTCATATGCAGAAAAGCTTGGAGTTAATATAAAAGACTTATATGTTTCTCAACCAGATAATGGAGAACAAGCCCTTAATATTTGTGACACTCTTGTCAGGTCAGGTGCAGTTGACATTGTGGTTATTGACTCAGTTGCAGCCCTCACTCCTAAGGCAGAGATTGATGGTGAAATGGGAGATAACCATGTGGGGCTTCAAGCGAGAATGATGAGCCAAGCTTTAAGAAAATTGACAGGAATAATTAACAAATCTAACACAACAGTGATTTTTATTAATCAGTTAAGAGAAAAAGTTGGTGTTATGTTTGGATCTCCTGAAACAACAACGGGAGGAAAGGCATTAAAATTCTATTCCAGCGTGAGGCTTGATGTAAGAAAAATTGACGCAATTAAGGAAGGTGTAGATATTATTGGGAATAGAACAAGGGTTAAGGTTGTTAAAAACAAAATGGCGCCTCCATTTAAGACAGCAGAATTTGACATAATTTATGGAAAAGGGATTTCAGCTGTGGGATGCATAGTTGACCTTGCTACTGATCTTGGTATTATCAAAAAATCTGGTTCATGGTTTTCATATAATGATGAGAAGATTGCGCAAGGCAAAGAGAATGTTAAAGAAGCTCTTTTAAAAAATCAGGAATTATATAATGAAATCGAAAAGTTGATTTTAAAGCAGGTTAAAACTAGCGAAGAATAGAAATTTTTAATATAAAAAAAACGGATAATTATTATCCGTTTTTTATCGTATATTTCTTAATATAATTTCTTTAGAGTTGCCTAATTTTTTGTTTTAAACTTATACTCAGTTACGCTTGCTTCTTTGGAATCAATATATTTTGTTTTTATTGTTATAAGATCGGAATTAACCATTATTTCAACGGTTTCATTTTTTTCTGAAATAGATTCAATAAGGTTTTTATTATCGTCATATATATCATATATAAGATATTTTTTCGCTTCTATCTCTATGTAATTTTTCCCTTCAACGAACTTTGTTTTTGTTTGTGGTTTTGGCAAGTTTGCAAAATTTTCACTTTTACTAGGAAGATTGAAAATTGAAAACAGACAGTTTTCTTTAAATCTTTCAGGAGTGTATTTATTTGCCAAAGTTACTTTGTGATTTTCTTGTAAGTCAATCAGGTCAATTTCTCTTTCAACAACTTCGTTTGGTTTTTCAAAATGTTTGTTTTTTTGGCCACCGTAAAAAGATTTCACTACTTCTGTTGGTTGGTTGCCTCCAGCAATGTCAATAGGGGTGTTATCTAAATTTCCCATCCAAACACCACATACCGTGTCGGGTGTGTAGGAGATGTTCCAAGCATCAAGATTTTGATTTGATTGCTTTTTTCCAACAGTTCCGGTTTTAGATGCTATTTCAATGCCAAGCGATGAGAGTTTTTTTGCAGTTCCTTCAGTAGCAGTATGTTTTAAAATATCGGTGATAAGATAGGAAGTATCTTCCCTAAAAACTGTCTTTTCAAATGGAATGTGTTTGTATATGATTTTGCCATCTTTGTTTGTTATAAAAGAGATGAATCTTCCTTCTGAGAATTTACCTTTGTTAGGAAAAGTTGAATATGCAGAGCATAAATCTTTAAGATTAACTCCATATGTCATTCCTCCAAGAGCCAGTGCGTAACTATCATCTTTTTTATCAAAATTTATTCCAGCTTGGCTTGCATAACTCTTTGCTTTTTCTATTCCAACATATGAAAGTACCTTGATTGCAGGTATGTTGACCGATTTTGCCACAGCATCTTTAACAGAAACGTAGCCGTTATATTTTCCATTAACATTTTCAGGAGAATATTCTCCTATTTTAATTTTTTCATCTAGTATTTGTGTTGTGGGAGTTATAATATCCTCGTTAATTGCAGGAGCATAGACCAAAACAGGCTTTATGCAAGAACCGGGCTGTCTTTTTGCTTCTAAAATTTTGTATGGACTTTTGCCAACATACGCCAAAACGCCATGATTTTCTACCCCCAAAACAATTCCGGCATAATCACAAGAATAACTTGACATTTGATTAAAGGAATTAATAAGTTTAGATTGTAAGTCCTTATCCTGATATGTGTGAATTTTGTAACCGGCAAGTGCAATTTGTTTTGCTGGTAGATGTAATAGTTTTTCTGCTTCATCAATAACGGCTTCACTGTAAGAATTTAATCTGTTTTCATTATTTGAGTTTAGGTTGAGGACTATATCTTTATTTTTTGCTGTAAAAAATTCTTCTTCAGTGATTAATTTATCGTTTTTCATTTCTCTTAAAACTAAATCTCTTCTTGCTTTTGCCTGTTCGGGGTGAGTAATTGGTGAGTATTTACTTGGAGCTTTGATTAGTCCAGCTAGCAGGGCGCTTTCTTCTAGGTTTAAATCTTTACACTCTTTGGAGAAATAATATGAAGATGCAGAAGAAATTCCATAGCAGTTATTACCAAAGTAAATCAAATTTAAGTAACTTTCCAAAATTTCTTCTTTGCTAAGCGTTTTTTCAAGTTTTCTTGTCAGGACGATTTCCTTAATCTTTCTCTCTATTGTTTTTTCAGATGACAAATGAGTATTTTTGATTAATTGCTGACTTATCGTTGATGCTCCTTGTGAAAAGGAGAGGTTTTTTATGTTTTTTAATGTTGCTACGGCAATTCTTTTAAGATTAATTCCATTGTGTCTATAAAAATTCTTATCTTCAATTGAAATAAAGGCTTGATAAGTATGAGGTGGCATTTGACTAAGTTTTGCATAAGGGTGAGTGGTGGTGTTTTCATCGTTTATAATTTTATTATCATTATCATATATGGGAATGCTTATATTTGAAGATGTGATAGCATTTAAATCTAGTTCTAAATTGCTGTATTTAACAAAATTTGATGTGAGATAAAATCCAGCGCTCAAAACGCAAAGTAGGCCGACAAAAATCGCAGTTAATGTTAGAATTTTGACAAATTTCTTCATTAGAGTTATTATGTACCCCAAAAAGAAAAATTATTTGTAAAAAAAATTAAAAATCATTGTTTATTTTATCAAAATTTAGTATAATTAATGTGTTATGAAATACTTTATTGTTACATTTGGATGCCAAATGAATGTGCACGATTCCGAAAAAATTGCGGGAATATTAGAGCAAAAAGGATATGAAAGAGCCTCCTCAAAGGAAGAGGCTGATATTATTGTTTTTAATACTTGTGCAATTCGTGAAGGGGCAGAAGACAGAGTTTTTGGAAATGTGGGAGCTTTAAAAAAGATGAAAAAGGAGCGCCCTGATTTAATTATTGCCGTTTGTGGCTGTATGACTCAAAAGGAGCAAACGGCTTTAGAAATGAAGAAAAAATTTCCATTTGTTGATATAATTATTGGCACTTTTAATGTCGTAAAACTTGGCGAATACATTGACAAACTTAAAGAAAGCAGAAAAAAGCAAGTTGAAGTTTTTGAAGAGGGTGATATAGATGAATTATTGCCATATAAAAGAACGAGTGGGGAAAACGCGTGGGTAAATATCATACAAGGCTGTAATAATTTTTGTACATATTGTATTGTTCCATATGTCAGAGGAAGGGAAAAGAGTAGAGAAAAAGAGGCAATTTTATCAGAAATAAAAGAGCTGGTTAAAAGTGGAAAATATAAACAAATTACTCTTCTTGGACAAAATGTTAACTCTTATGGAAAAGATTTAAAAAATCCTTGTTCTTTTGCTCAGTTGTTGAGTGAAATATGCAAAATCGAAGGCGATTTTAAGGTTTGGTTTATGACATCACACCCAAAAGATTTAAGCGACGAGGTAATAGATGTTATTGCAAAAGAAGACAAAATCCTAAAAGATATTCATCTTCCTGCGCAAAGTGGAAACAACAGAATTTTGGCAAAGATGAATCGAAAATACACAAGAGAGGATTATTTAAAAATAATAAAAAAAATTAAGAGAAAAATACCAAGTGTAAGACTTACATCTGACTTCATTGTCGGATTTCCAACCGAGACCGAAGAAGAGTTTTTGGACACATATTCATTGATAGAAGAAGTCAGATTTGACAGCATTTTTGCTTTTATATATTCAAAAAGAGAAGGAACTGTTGCAAGCAAAATGGATGGGCAGATTGACGAAGAAACGAAAAGGATAAGAGTTAATAAACTCCTAGACCTAGAAAAGAAAATACAAAAAGAGGACAACAAAAAATGAGTTTAACACCAATGATGGAGCATTATTTTGAGGTGAAAGAGAGATACAAAGATTGTGTCATCTTTTATCGACTTGGGGATTTTTATGAAATGTTCTATGAAGATGCCAAAACGGTTAGTAAGGCTCTTGATTTAACGCTGACATCAAGGGGAGGGGCGCCTATGTGTGGCGTTCCTTTTCATGCAGTTGAAACATATCTTGCAAAACTTATTAATCAAGGATTTAAAGTAGCAATTTGCGAACAGTTAACTGAGGCAAAAAAAGGTCAAAAGGTTGAAAGAGATGTTGTTAGAGTTGTAACACCTGGAACAGTAACTGAAGACTCTATTTTGGAAGAGGGCAGGAATAACTACATTATGTCAATTTATGCAAATGAGAAAAGCATTTCAATTTGTTATAGTGACATAACAACAGGTGAATTTAAGGTGCAAAAAATCTCTTCAGTAGAAGATTTGACAGATGCATTGACAAGAATAATGCCCAAAGAAGTGCTTGGGAATGATGTAGCAAAGCAGGTTTATGAAAATTTAGCTATTTTAAAGCTTGGTATTTTGCCTAGATTGAGCCTATACTATCCTTGGGCTTTTGGATATGACAGAGCTGATAAAAATCTTAAATCTCAGTTTGGAGACAACTATAAAAAGGTGTTTGACCTAAACGATAACAAAGACGAAATTATAGTTGCAGGAGCATTAATAGAATATCTCAACGAAACACAAAAACGTTTAATGACAAACATCAATAAAATTCAAAAAGTTCAAAACACCGAGTTTATGATGATAGATCCTAACACAAGACGAAATCTTGAACTCACAGAAACAATAAGAGAACGAAAAAAATACGGCTCGCTCCTTTGGCTTTTGGACAAAACAAAAACAAGTATGGGGGCAAGAAGGCTAAGAAAAATATTCGACGAACCATTAAAAGATTCAAAGAAAATCAATGAAAGGCTGGATTTAGTTGAAGAACTTGTAAAAAAAATATTACTAAGAGACAGCCTTGCAGAGAAATTATTAAAGGTTAATGATATTGAAAGATTGTCAGGTAAAATTGCCTATGGAAATGTTAATCCAAAAGATTTGCTTTCCTTAAAAAATTCTTTAAAAGTTTTGCCTGAAATTAAAAATCTGTTATACACAAGTGAAAAATTAAAAAAATATTGTGATAATATATTTGAGCTGTCAGATATAACGAACCTACTTGAAAATGCAATAAAAGAAGATGCCCCTTATGTTTTAAGAGATGGTGGATTCATAAAAAGTGGTTTTAACAACGAACTTGATACTTTAAGAAGTATGCACACTGATGCAACATTATGGAAGGATGAAATTGAAAAGAAAGAAAAAGAAAGCACAGGGATTTCCAATCTTAAAATAGGATACAACAGAGTTTTTGGTTATTATATAGAAGTAAACAAAAAGGATTCAAGCAAAGTACCTCTTTACTATGAGAGAAAGCAAACAATTTCAAATAACGAAAGGTATATAACCCAAGAATTAAAGGAATTAGAAGAAAAAATTTTGGGAGCAAACGAAAATGCAATAAAGCTTGAAAATAAAATTTTTGCAATGCTAAAAGAAAAATTATTAACAGTTGTTAAAGACATTCAAATAACAGCAAATGCTATTGCCGAAATAGATTGTATATTGTCCCTTGCTCTAAGTGCAATAAAATATAGTTTTTCAAAACCAACGATAAACAAAAGCATTAAGCACATAAAAATTCACGAGGGCAGACACCCGGTTGTCGAAGAGTTTATGAAAGAGGGAAGCTTTATTGCAAATGATTGCTACCTAAATAGCTCCGACAGCAGAACTATGATTATAACAGGTCCAAATATGGCCGGAAAAAGCACATATATGAGACAGGTTGCGCTTATAACTTTTATGGCGCATATAGGGTCGTTTGTTCCGGCTAGTGAAGCAGAAATAGCAATCACAGACCGAATATTCACAAGAGTTGGAGCAAGTGATGACCTTGCGTTTGGTCAAAGTACATTTATGGTTGAAATGAGTGAAGTTGCAAATATTTTGGCAAGTGCAACAAATGAAAGCTTAATTATACTTGACGAGATTGGAAGAGGGACATCAACTTTTGATGGATTAAGCATCGCTTGGGCAGTTGTAGAACATATTTCAAAAAAACTTTTTGCAAAAACTCTTTTTGCAACCCATTATCACGAATTAACCGAACTTGAAGGGGTTTTAGATGGTGTTAAGAATTATAAGGTTGCAGTAAAAGAATTTGAGGACAGGGTTATTTTCCTTCATAAAATTGTGAGGGGTGGCGCAAATAAGAGTTTTGGAATTGAGGTTGCAAGACTTGCAGGTGTTCCGAGCGAAGTTTTGGATAGGGCAAAGGAAATAAGCAAAAATCTTGAAAAAGTAAATCAAAAGCTAGATCTTGATATATTTAAGGAAGATAAATCAAAAGCAGAAGAGAACACAAAGCTTGCTTTGAGTATTGTGAATGTAATAAAAGATATCGATATAAACAGGATTTCACCGATGAGTGCATTTGATATTTTGGTTGATTTGGTTAGTAAGGTGAAGAAAGATTAGGAGGAACAAGTGAAAATAAATGTCCTAGATTCAAAAGTCTTTAACAGAATCTCTGCCGGAGAAGTCGTTGAAAAGCCAGCCTCAATAGTGAAAGAAGTTGTCGAAAATTCAATAGACGCAAAGGCTACATCAATTAAAATTGAAATTGTTGATGGAGGAATTAAAAAAATAGTCGTTTCTGACAATGGAACGGGTATAGAGAAAGATGATGTTGCCCTTGCATTTTTACCACACGCAACAAGCAAAATTAAAAATGTTGAAGACTTGGATAATATTGAAACGCTTGGGTTTAGAGGTGAGGCACTTGCCAGCATTGCCTCTGTTTGTCATGTAACGCTTTCTTCTAGGTCAAAAGAGTCTGAGATAGGTTATATAATAAGCATTGATGGAGGTGAATTTGGTAAAATTCAAGAAATTGCCAGAAATCGTGGGACTACAATAGAAATTTCTGACCTTTTTTATAATACTCCTGTTAGAGCAAAATTTTTAAGAAAACCAAAGAGCGAAGAAGCAGAGATAACTCATCTAGTTCAAAGATTTATGCTTGCTCACCCTGAAATTGCATTTACCTATGTGGTAGATGGAAAACAGATATATAACACAAAGTCTTCTGAGTTATCTGACATAATATATACAATATATGGAAAAGAGGTTTTTGAAAATTTAATTGAAGTAGACTATACGGAAGGAGATTTTTCATTAAAGGGCTTTGTTGTTTCGCCAAAAATATCAAAACCAAACAGAACATATCAAACTTTGTTTGTCAATAATAGATATGTTGAAAATTACTTGATTTCATCTTCAATTCAATCTGTTTTTGAATCATTTTTGATGAAAGGAAAATTTCCAGTCTATGTGTTAAATTTGATTGTTTTGCCAAGCAGTGTAGATGTTAATGTTCATCCTACAAAGAAGGAAGTTAAGTTTGAAGAGCCAAACAAAATCTATTCATTTGTAAAAAGAGCAATTGAAGGGGCTTTGACTGGAATTGATTACATAGCAAGTCTTGATTTTGAAGATGACGGCATTATAGATACATTTCCAGGAAAAAAAGTTAATGTTATTCCAGTAAGAGAAGCTCAAAACATTTTGCAAAGCGAAGGAAGCTCTTTTTCTGGAAAGCTAGGAAGCAATGAAATAATTGAAAAAGACATTTTAACAACACTGCATGATAAGCAAATCCACGGTTTAGAAAAAAGGGAAATTGAAGCAGAAATTGATATAACATCTTCCAATTTAAATCCCGTAACGCTAGATACTGGCATGGAAAAAAGATTCTTTTTTGACCAAAGTCAAGAAAAACATTTTTACAGAGATTTTATCAAAGAAAAAAAACCCGATGAAAAACTTTTTAAAAGTTCCCCAAAAGATGAAATTAAAGTTGTAGGTGTTTTATTTAACACTTATATCGTAGCCGAACTTGGCGAAAGTATTTTCCTAGTAGATCAGCATGCAGCTCATGAAAGACAACTTTATGATAAGCTTATAAATCGAATATCAAATGAAGATGTTATTGCTCAGCCACTTCTTTTGCCGTATTCTTTTAGGGTTAATGAAAGGGAGTATCTGATTATTGAAAATTCTTTAAAGGCATTAGAAGAACTTGGTTTTAAGATAACAAAGGGACAGAATCAATTCCAAATAGAAGAAATTCCTATGGTTTTAGATGGACTGGATCTTAAAAAGTTTATAGAAGATGTTTTAACAGAAGGCGAGATTTGGAGCAAAAAATCAAGTGATATAATAAAGGAAAAACTTGCACAAAATGCTTGTAAGCATGCAATCAAAGGAGGACAAGAAATTTCTATTGAAGCCCTTGTTGACCTTGTTGAGCAAATGAAAGAGGGAGTTCTTCTTTGTCCGCATGGAAGACCTATAATGGTTAAGGTTACAAAAAAAGATCTAGAAAAATTGTTTAAAAGAATTGTCTGATGAAAAAAATACTAATTATTCTTGGCCCAACAGCAGTTGGGAAGAGCGAGTTTGGCGTCTTTCTTGCTAAAAAATTTAATGGCGAGATTATTTCTGCCGATTCTGTTCAAATTTACAAGGGATTAGATATTGGTTCGGCAAAGGTTACAAATGAAGAAATGGAAGGGGTAAAACATCACTGCATAGACATTATTGCCCCAGAGAGTGAATTTAGCGTTTTTGATTTTGTGAAATTGACAAGAGAAAAGATTGATGAAATAATTGAAAGAGGAAAGCTTCCTATAATTGTTGGTGGAACGGGACTTTATGTTAAAGCATTGCTTGAAGGATATGATTTTGGCGGGCAGGGTAAGGATGAAGAATATAGAAAGAGGCTTGAAAAAAAGTGGGAAAAAGAAAGTGATGGATTGTATGAAACTTTGAAGCTTAAACAACCTGATCTTGCCTTGAAAATTAAGCCCAATGATAAGAAAAGAATTATAAGAGCGCTTGAAATTTCTGAATTTGGATCCTTGCCAACATCTTCAAAGTCAGAATTTGACGCCCTTGTAGTAACGCTAAATATGGACAGGCAAAAGCTTTATGATAGAATCAACGAAAGAGTGGATAAAATGATTGGCTTAGGGCTTGTTGAAGAGGTTAAAAAACTTATTGCCTTGGGCTTAAAAAAAGAAAATCAATCTATGAAAGCAATAGGTTACAAAGAGGTAATTTCTTTTTTAAGTGGCGAAATTGATGAGCAAAGAATGGTTGAATTAATTAAGCAACATTCAAGAAACTATGCAAAAAGGCAGATGACATTTTTTAGATCTTTACAAGATTCTTTTGTTGTTGATGTGGAAGACAAAAAACAAGCAGTGATAGAATTAGAAAAAAGGATTAAGGGGTGGTTATGTTAATTGAGGAGTGTGAAAAAAAGTTACAAAATAAGTTTAAGGAATTAGAAGAGATTTCTTTTTTTAATCAAAAGAAGGTTTTAGATGCCTTTAAGGAGTGTAGAGTTAGCACAAATCATTTCTTCGGTAGTTCTGGATATGGTTATGATGATGTCGGCAGAGATACTTTGCGCAAGGTTTATTCCAAAGTTTTTAAAACTGACGACTCTATTGTTTCGCCTTTAATTACTTGTGGTTCACACGCCATATCAATTGTTTTGTATGGCCTTTTAAGACCGGGAGATACTCTTTTGTCAATTTCTGGTGATCTTTATGACACCTTAAAAGAAACATTGTTTGGTGATGGTAATGGTTCACTAGAAGATTTTGGAATTTCATATAGGCAAGTTGAGATGAATGAAAGCGAATTTGATTGTAATGCTATAATCTCAACGATTTTAAAATTAAAACCAAAAGTAATATTTATTCAAAGGTCAAGGGGATATTCATCAAGGAAGGCTCTTTCTTGTCAAGCTATGGGTGAAATTTTTTCTAAGATAAGAGAAGTTTACAAAGAGGGATTTATTGTTGTAGATAATTGTTATGGAGAGTTTGTCGAAAAAACAGAACCAACCGAGGTCGGGGCAGATGTTGTTGTGGGTTCACTCATAAAGAATCCGGGCGGAGGATTGGCACCAACAGGTGGCTATATTGCTGGAAAGCAAGATGCGATTGATTTAATTGCTAAGAGATTCACTTCACCTTCCTTGGGACTTGAAGTGGGGTCGTTTGAAATGGGATATAGGCTTTTCTATCAAGGTTTATTTCTTGCTCCTCATGTTGTAAAAGAGACCATCAAGGGGGCATATTTGGTTGGGAAACTTATGGAAGAAAAAGGGTATAAAGTCATTCCTTCCTCAGAAGAAAAAGCATTTGACATAATTAAATCAATAGTCTTTAACACCGAAGAGGAATTGGTAAAGTTTGTTCAAAACATTCAAAAAATATCTCCCGTTGACAGCTTTGTGTTGCCACTTCCTTGGGATATGCCGGGATATAACGACAAAGTAATTATGGCGGCGGGAACATTTGTAAGTGGCGCTTCAATAGAGCTTTCGTGTGATTCTCCTATAAAGAAACCATACATTGCTTATTTCCAAGGAGGCTTAACATACGAGCACATAAAAATACTAGCAGAAGAATTGGAGAAATTGTATTAAAGGTGAAAAAAAAGACAAGGAAGTCCTTGTTCTTTTTTTCGACAAAAGATAATAAAATATTATATGTTTAATCGTAATAGAACAAAATCCATTCTTTCAGGTTTTTCTTTTTCTTGCAAGTCTTTGATGGCAGAGTGCAAGATAAGATTAATCATAACTTATTTTCTGATGCTCATTGGAATTTTTTTTGGTATTTTTTTGGCTGTTAGGTTAAATAATCAAGGAATTCTTGACAAAGCCGGCGATTATGGATATATTAGTTTTTCAATTGTTAAAATATCTTCTTTTTCCTCTTTTTTATGGAGATTTATTTCGGTTGCTTTAATTGCTGGAATGTTAATGTTATTTTCACTTTCAATTTTTCTTTATCCAATCGGGCAAATTGTGTTGCTTTACAGGGCATATCTTATTGGACTTAATATTGTAATCATTATTTTATTGGGAGGTTTTGGAGGATTATTTACCGGACTTTTGATAATTTTACCTTGTCAACTAATTAATCTTGCGATACTTTCCACCTTTTTCTGTATTTACACAAAAAACAGAAGAAGTGATTTAAGGGAAAGATTAAAAATTTTTGGAATAACTCTTTTGTTGTTATTAATAGTGGATATTATTGAAAGTCTTTTGCTTTTAGTATTTGGTGCAAATATTATTTTGGTGATTTAAATTTGTCCCGCATATTTTAAGGCAATTTGAAGAAACTACTTTTAAGAAAAAAAATCTTGGAGGTAGTAATGAGAAAACTTTTATTAATTAGTATTCTTTTGTTTGCGATGTTTGCGGGTTTGTTTGAATTTAAAACCTCAGATATAGTAACAAAAGCAGAGGTAGGCATTGAGTCAAAATCGGCTTGTTTGATGGATTTTAAATCTGGTGAAATCCTTTATGAAAAAAATCCTCACGAAAAATTGCCGGTAGCAAGTATGGTCAAGATGATGACAATTCTTCTTACTCTTGAAAACCTAGAAGAGGGAAGGATTTCTCTAGATGACAAGGTTTTTACATCTGAAAAAGCTGCTGGAATGGGAGGATCTCAAGTTTTTATTGACCCATATCAAGATTATTTGCTTTCAGATTTATTAAAAAGTGTTATAATGGCTTCTGCTAATGATGGGAGTGTTGCACTTGCCGAATATATAAGTGGAAGCGAAAATAACTTTGTCAAGCAAATGAATAAGAGGGCAAAAGAGCTTGGCATGAATGACACAAACTATGTAAATTCAACCGGCCTGCCTGCTCCGGAGCAATATTCTTCTGCATATGACTCTGCCTTGGTGCTTAGCGAAGTTGTTAAGTATGACACATATCACAATTACAGCACGATCTGGATGGACAAACTCATTCACCCATCAGGCAGGGTAACAGAGCTTGTTAACACAAACAGGCTTGTTAAATATTACCAAGGTTGTGATGGTGGAAAAACGGGTTCCACTGATGAAGCAGGCTGTTGTTTGTCTGCATCAGCAGTGAGAGATGATATGAGATTAATATCCGTTATTGTTGGAGCTGAAAATAGTAGCAAGAGATTTAATGAATGCTCAGAACTTTTTAACTATGGATTTTCAAACTTTGAAAGTAAAAATTTAGTTTCCACTCAGCAAAGCCTTGGAATCATACCGGTTTCAAAAGGAAAGGTTGAAAATGTTGATGTTTATGCAAAAGAAGATTTTTCGGCTGTTGTAAGAAAAAATGAAGAAGACGGTTATAAAATAGTTCTAGACTTGCCAAAGAGTGTGAAAGGTGGAACTAAAACTAGCGACAATGTTGGGTTGGTGTCAGTTTTAAGAAACGGCGAAGTAGTTAAAGAAATTCAAGTTGGGTTAAAGGAAGATTTGGATAAGATGAGTTACTTTGATGGAGTTAAAAAGGTTTTGCAAGGATGGTAATCAAAATAGACAAAAAACGGGACTCTTTTTACAAATAGCCCGTTTTTTTGTTTGATTTTGTGTGTTTTTTTGATATAATAAAAAAGCAATGATTTATTTTATTTTTACGCTGGGGTTGTCTGGCTGGAATTTAATAGCTTTTTTGGTGGCTTATGTTATCGCCATTTGTTTTTCAATTCTTGCCCACGAATATTCTCACGCATTGGTTGCTTATAAGTTTGGAGATCCAACTCCTAAATTATTAAAAAGACTGAGTTTGAATCCTTTAAATCATTTTGATATGTGGGGGATAATTTCATTTTTGGTAATAGGCTTTGGCTGGGCTAAACCTGTTCCGGTTAATCCTAATAATTTCAGAAATTATAATCGTGGAAGGAGATGGGTTTCGCTTTCAGGAATTTTGACAAACCTCATTTTTGCTTTTGTTTTTAGTGCGTTTTACTATTTCTTTTTTGATAAGCTGTTGAGTATGGGAAATGTTTTCTTGTCGTTTTTAGGGTATCTATTTATGCTTGCAACGGTAATTAATCTTTCTCTTGCAGTGTTTAATTTGTTGCCAATTTACCCATTAGATGGTTTTAACTTTATTTCTACCTTTTTAAGACCTGACAATAAATTTGTGCAATTTATGAGAATGTATGGTTCTTGGGTTCTATTGATTTTTATTATATCACCACTATTTGACTACGTTTATTCTTTTGTTATAAACGGGATACAAACGGGTCTATTTTTATTTTGGGGGCTTTTCTAATGAATGATGTACTAAACGAAAAAGTAATTGAAGAAGCAAAAGAAACGGAGCAATTAAATTTTCTAGACAATAAATACAGATTTAAATTGGAAAACTTTGAGGGTCCTTTAGATCTTTTGCTCCATTTAATTAAGGGAGCTAAAATGGACATTATGGATGTCAAGCTTTCCGAGATAACCGAGCAATATATGGAGTTTATGAAGGATCTTTCCGAGATTGATATGGAAAGAGCCAGTGAATTTATTATAGTTGCTGCAACACTTCTTGAAATAAAATCAAAACATCTGCTTCCAGTTGAAACAGAGCAAGAAAGTATTGAAGAGGAGGACAGTGAGGCACTTCTTCTTAGAAGGTTAAAGGAATATGAAATCTTCAAACAAGTCGGACAGGATTTAAGAAATATTGAAGATATTAACAAGTTTTACAGAAAGCCGGGTGAAGAAACAGAAAAAGTTAAGATTATTATAAAAGATATGGTGCTTGATAAACTTTTAGATGCTTTTGCTAATCTTCTTGTCAAAGAGAAACTTAGAAAAGATGAAAAACCAGAGCCTAAAAAGATAATAAAAGACAGGTTTACGGTCGCAGAAAAAATTATTTCGATAAGAAACTATTCAAAAGAACATAAAAGATATGTATTTGAAGATTTATTTACACAAGATATGACAAAAAGTGAAATGATTAATGTCTTTCTTGCATTGCTTGATTTGTTAAAACTTCAAGTAGTAAGAGTAGAGCAAAGTTCAAATTTTGAGCAGATTAACATCATTTCAAATGAGGAGGAATAATGGCAAACATAGAAACAGAAATTAACTTAAAAGAGGTGATTAAATCAATATTGTTTGTTGCAGGAGAAGGTGTTGAAAAGAGTTTGCTTGCAGAAAAACTTGACACGCCATTAAGCAAAATTGAATATGCAATCAGCGAGCTAAAGAAAGAGTTTTGTGATGAAAATGGAATACATATAATCTGTTATAAGGACAAGGTTCAACTAACATCAAACCCAAATTATGCAAATCAAATTTCTGATGTATTAAGTCCTATAAGAGAAAAGTCATTAACAAGAGCGGCACTCGAAACACTTGCAATAATTGCTTACAAACAGCCAATCACAAAACTTGAAATTGAAGATGTTAGAAGGGTGAATTCTGACTATGCTGTTCAGGCTTTGTTAGATCAAGATATGATTGAAATTGTTGGAAGAAAAGATGCGGTGGGCAGGCCTTTGCTCTTTGGAACAACAGAGAATTTCTTAAAGAGATTTAATATTTCTGATGTTTCCGAGCTGCCTGACTACGAAGAGCTTCTTGAAAGAATTAAATTGATAAGAGAAGAGGAGGATTCACAAAAATCAGACTCTCTCTTTAAAAATCCAGATGATTTTAAATTCGAGGACGAAGAACTTCCAGACTTTTTGTCAGAGGAAAGCGTTGAAAAATTTGATGCAGAGGAATAATTTTCACACTAGAAAATTTTTCTTAATATAATAAAGAAGGATAGACAAGCATAATATATGTTATGCAGGATAGAAAGATTAAAGCAACAGCCGTTAAGCATAAACCATTTTCGAGAAAGTATAAAGTAAATTTAAGATTTGTCTTAAAAATATTGATTGTGAGTTTGTCAATTTCCTTGATTGTGCTTATAGGGTTGTTTCTGGGTGGGTATTAGTTGAAAAATGCCCTAAAAAAACTTCCTTTTCATCCTGCATTTTTTTTGCTTTTAATTTGGTTTTCAATTAGCGGAAGAGTGATTGATTTTATCGTGTTTTTTATTGTTCTTCTTATTCACGAGTTTGGTCACTATATCGTTGCAAAAAAGCTGGGATATAAACTCAGTGCTTTCTACCTCACACCTTGCGGAGCAAAACTTAGCTACGAGGAGCACTTTTTTAGCTACAATGATGAAATAAAAGTAGCACTTGCTGGGCCATTTTTTAATCTTTCTTTTGCAGTTATTTTTACCTCATTATGGTGGGTGTTTCCAAGTATATATTTTTTTACTTTTCCTTTTGTTTATCAAAGCATATTTTTGGCGCTATTTAATTTGCTCCCAGCATTTCCTCTTGATGGGGGAAGGGCTGTTGTTGCATTGTTTTCAAATTTTGTTCCAAGGGTAAAAGTCTTAAAAATCTCAAAAATCAACAATTTGATTTTTTCAGGAATTTTTTTAATAATGTTTATCATTTCGTGCTTTGTTGATTATAACCCAACGCTTGCGCTAGTTGTTGTGTTCTTACTCTTGGGTCTTTTAGATGTCAATAAAGAAGTTAAGTATGAGCTTTCATATTTTTATAAAAAAATCAACAAAAATTTTACGAAAGCAAGGATTTATTATGTAAATGAAAATGTTTCTTTATGCGATTTAATCAGGAAAATAGAAAAAAATAAATTTACGCTTTTTTATGTTGAATTTAATGATAGTAAATCAAAAATATTGGAAGAAAAAAATATAATTAAATTAAGCGTAAAATATCCCTTAAACACAAAATTATGCGAAATATTTAATAAAAAAACAGCAAATTATTAATTGCTGTTTAATTTTTATTCAACCAAAAATGGAATTAGGTTGTTTATATTATCCCTTTCAAGGGTCTTTAATCTATTTATTATCTCGTCTAATTCTGGTGAAATATTTTTATGATCAAATTCGTCTTTTATGCAGGTAATTACTCCCATAAAGGTTCCAAGTAGCATCAGTTCTGCAATTTTTCTGTTTGATTTATCTGTTAGTGTTGAGATATTTATTGATGTCCAAAGTTTAGCTTTTTCAATCCAATTATTGTCTTTAATTCCCTCAATTTTTTCACTTTTGGCAAAAAGCTCACACTCTCTTGCTATTATGTAATATGCGTCCTGTTCCTTTGCAATTTCGTCCTTTAAGTTTTTGCATTCAATTTTAGGTAAAATTTCCTCGATTGATTGAAGGGCTGTTTTGGCATTTTGATAAATTGCATTTAAGTATTTAGTTATTTTCTCTTTTTTATCCATTTTATCCTCCTATAAATATTTTGGAGGTTAATTCAAAAACTATTCAAAAAATTTAAGAATACAAATTAAAAATTTTAACAAAATAAAGATATGAGATTGTCAACAAAAATATTTTTAATAATTTTTATCATAACGCTAATACCAAGTGTTATTTTTTCAAAGTACATTTTTCAAGGGATAAAAGTAACCGAAGCTGGTTTTAGTGTTAATTTTGGTACTTTAGCGATAGTCGGGCTTTGCTTTATGGGGCTTAATACTATATTTGGAACAATATGTTATATCAGATTTTTGAGAGGTTTAAAACTCTCCAAGGTGCTTTTTTTTGCTCTTGCTCCTTTGACAATTTTGTATGGTGCTGGGATATATTTAATAGCCGATCTTGCCAAATTGCCTCCACAAACTGCTAAGGCCGTTAGAACAATTTTAAATATTGGCACAGAAAATCAATATAATTCTGTTTTATGGGCAATCTTGTTAACTCTTATTTATATTTTAATTTCCTTTTTAACCTTTGCTTATGTTTGCAGACCTATTCAAAAAATTGAAAAAGTTACGGCAAAATTGGGCGATGGAAGAATCAATGAAAAATCGATAAATATAGGAAAATCAAAACAGTTTAAAAAAATTGAAAATTCTTTGGAAAAAATTAATTACAATTATAAAGAAAAGGAGAATAAAGTTAAACAAGTTGATTTAGAGGCTCAAAAATTCATTCCTAAACAATTTTTAAGATTTTTGGGAAAAGGTTCAATAGCAGAACTAGAGCTTGGAAATCAAGTACAAAAAAGGGCTACGACGCTTTTTTGCGACCTTTTAAGTTCCACAAAAGTCAGCACAACTTTAAGCCTAGAAGAAAACTTTAATTTCATTAATTCATACCTAAATGTTATTTCACCTTTAATAAGAAAATACGATGGCTTTGTTGACAAATATCTTGGAGATGGAATTTTAGCTGTTTTCCCAAGGGCCGAAAGAGCTGTTGAATGTGCTCATGCAATTATAAGGATAATTGAGGTTAAAAACAAATCGCAAAAGGATTTGCCTGACATTGACACAAAAATATCAATTAATACAGGAGAAATTATATTTGGAGTTGTTGGTGAAGAAGAAAGAAAATCTCCCACAATTATTTCTGATGTGGTAAATCTTGCTTCAAAAATGGAGGAGATTAATAAATATCTTGGAACAAAAATGGTTTTTTCAAAGCAAACTCTCAATGAATTCCCTGAGAAATTTGAGATTGCATACAGGTATATTGGCTCGCTCTCTATTGAGGGAGGTGTTTTTCTGCCATTGTTTGAAAGCTTGGAAATTTATTCAAAAAACACAAGAGAAAAACTTGTTAGACTTAAAGCAAAATTTGAAAACGGTGTTAGAGAATATAACGATGGTAAATTTAAAGATGCAAAACAAAGTTTTGAAGAAGTGTTAAGGTATTTGCCAGAAGACAAGCCTTCATATGTTTACTTTAACAAGTGTGTTGAAAAATTGAGCAAACAAGAAATATAAAGATTAAAATGTTGACTTTTGTAAAATTTTTGTTGTAAAATATTAACATGCAATTAAAGGGAAGAGTTAATAAAAAATGCCCTAGGTGTGGGAATGAATGTCTGCTTACTCAGGTTGAGTGTGATGAGTGTGGCTTAGTTTTTTCTAAGATTGAAAAAGCGACAAATAAAGAGGGCAAAAGAAGACTTTTAAGGGGAGAAAAAGACCTTGTAATATATGTAAAAAAATGTCCTATAGATGTTAAAAAGTGGAAGTTAATTTTAATAACAATTTTTGCTGGACTTTTTGGGACTCATTACTTTTATGTTGGCAGGTGGAAGTGGGGTCTTTCAATTCTTTTGTATTTTTTTGCAGTGTTATTTATGGGTGTTGTTTTTAATGCTTATTTTTTGACCATCTGGGAAGGGACTTTTTTTTCAGTTTTCGGGCCTTTAACAGGAATTTACACTATCATTTGGTTGAATGATATAAGAAAAGTTTGTTTTAACAGATTTAAAATTCCTGTGTCAATAATTTCTTTAAGTGAAGAGGAAGAATATCAAAAGCAAAAAGAAGATAAGAAAAAACAAAAAGAAAAGTTAAAAGAACTCAAAAAGAAGAAAAGTGAATTTAAAAAAATTAGTGATTAAATAATTTATAATTTTGTAATAGATAAAATAATGTAAAATTTCTGTAAAATAAAATGAGGTAGAATTGTGAGAGTTGTTGTTGGAATAAGTGGTGGAGTTGATTCCTCTGTTGCAGCTTATCTTCTTAAAAAGCAAGGGTATGATGTAATAGGTCTATTTATGGTTAATTGGGAAGAAAGAGATGGAACTTGTACAGCTGAAAGTGACTATGAAGATGTCAAAAGGGTTTGCAATAAAATAGGGATTCCATACTTTTCGGTTAATTACTCAAAAGAGTATTATGAAAGGGTATTTGAAAGATTTTTAGAGGAATATAAAAAAGGAAGAACTCCGAACCCAGACGTGCTTTGCAACAGGGAAATTAAATTTGGTCCATTTTTAGAGCAAGCAAAAAAACTGGGCGCTGATTTTATTGCCACAGGACATTATTGCAAAAAAATTGAAAAAGACGGAAAATATTATTTAGCAAAAGCAGACGACCTAAATAAAGACCAATCATATTTTTTAAATCAGCTTTCACAGGACCAACTAAAAAGCGTGATTTTTCCATTACAAAATATAGATAAGCCGACTGTGAGAAAAATTGCCAAGGAGCTTGGATTGTCAACGGCTGAAAAAAAAGATTCCACCGGAATATGTTTTATTGGAGAGAGAAATTTCAAAAATTTTCTCAAAGATTTCCTTCCTGCAAAACAAGGGGTTATAAAGAGAATTTCAGACGGAGAAATTGTTGGTAAGCACGACGGGCTTATGTGTTATACATTAGGACAACGAAAAGGATTAAACATTGGAGGAAGAAGTGACGGAGATGGCCAAAGATGGTTTGTAGTTGAAAAAGATTTAAAAAATAATGTCCTATATGTTTCTCAAGGCGAAGATGACAAACTTTTTTCTGATGGACTTTTTGCAAGTGAAATGAATTTTATTCCCGAAACACCAAAACAAAAAAAGTTTAGATGCTTTGCAAAGTTCAGATACCGTCAACCAGATCAAGAAGTGGAAGTCGAGGTTCTATCTGACAACGAAATAAAAGTAGTCTTTAAAAATCCACAAAGGGCAATTACACCCGGACAATATGTGGTTTTATACGATGAAAAAGGTTTATGCTTAGGCGGAGGAGTTATTGATAATTCATTCAAAAATTAGGCACTTAAATAGTGCCTATATTTTTTATAAAATCATAATAATTTAAAACCGAAAAATTTTTATCTTTTACTTCAAACATCACATCAATTTCTTTTGGAAGAATTTTAGCAAATTCATAGAATTGTTCTGGATCTATAAAATCAGAATGAGATCCAAGTTTTTTCCCTTCTGCTTGCTGAGAATAATGGATTTTTTGTGTGCCATCTTTCTTTTTCCAAGTGGCTCGACATTTTTCAATTCTTTCAAGTGGATCTTTTTCATTTTCATAATGATTGAGTAAAAAGTGAAGGTAGTCAAAAACGACGGGTATTCCAGTTTTGCTTGATATATATAAAACATCTTCAACGGTATAGCATCTGTCGTCGTTTTCAATAACTAGCCTATTTTTAATGTTTTGTGGAAGCTTTTCATAGTTTTCTATAAACTTTTCCATGGTTTTTGATTTATCTTTGTATGTTCCTCCAATGTGTAGTATGACCTTGCAAGAAGAGGGCATTCCCAGTGCGTCAAGATAAGAAGTGTGATAACTTAATTCTAAAACAGACCTTTTAGTTAAATCTTCATTTTCAGAGCATAAAATTGTGTATTGACCGGGGTGCATAGAAAGTCTTATCTCATTTTTTAATGCTTTTTTCCCGACTTTGGAAAACTTGTCGCTTAATATATTTTGCCAGTTTAGCTTGCAAACTTCATGAGATGCAAACGGGACGGCGCAAGAGCTTATTCTAAATAAATGTACATCGTTTTCAATTAAATAATCTAATATCTGATCCAGAACATTTAAGTTAAATTCAGCGAGCTGTTGCAACCTTTGACAGGAAGCATTTTTTAATATGCAACTTTTCATTTTTATTTCATTTTCACCTAAAATCATTCCGACAAAACCGATATTCATAAAAAACCTCTCTTTTTATTATTTGCAAAGAGAGGAATTTTATTATATTTCAAAATCAAGAAGGTAATTAATCCATTTTTCTTGATTATAATTACAAATTAATTTCATAATGAATTTTTCTACTCCCTTAAAATTTTTTAATTAAGATAAGTTAATAAAGCTTTAGGGTGACTCGGTAAATGTATTCATGGGAAGAGTCACAAACCTGCCAGACGGACATCGAAGGGCTGGGCCGACTGCGAGAGTAGGTTCGCTTTGCGTGAAGCAAAGAAAAAGCACAGCTTTTTATCCTGTGCATCTTCGTTGTTTTTACTGGCGGAGCACACAGGATTCGGTGTAGTGACTCGGTGAATATATTCACGGGAAGAGTCACAAACCTGCCAGACGGACATCGAAGGGTTGGGCCGACTGCGAGAGCAGGTTCGCTTTGCGAGAAGCAAAGAAAAAGCACAGCTTTTTATCCTGTGCATCTTCGTTGTTTTTACTGGCGGAGCACACAGGATTCGAACCTGCGGTGCCTTGTTAGCACACCCGCTTTCCAAGCGAGCACATTAGACCACTCTGACAATGCTCCACATAGGTTATATTTTACAAAAAAAAATAAAAATGTCAAGTTAAAATTAATTAATTATTTACAGATTATTGACAAATTGTCAAAAATTACCTTATAATTTTATTAGCTATAAATTAAAAGGATACATATGAAGAGATTATTTAGGATAGGAGCTGGATTATTTTTTTATTCAATTATACCAATACTTTCTTGGCTTCTTTTAGCAATAATCTTAAATGACAGCAGAATTTCAAATGCTTTTTCAATTACATATGCACTTCAATTTGTTTGGGCGATATTGGTATATTTGTTTGGAAGTGGAGCAAATATTTATAAGGAGAAGAAAAAAGATGATAATGCTGTTTGGAATAGTATATTTTGGGGGGTTATATTTTCTGTTGTAATTTTTTCAATACCTTTAATCTTCGTTGATAATTATATTGCATTTTTTGGTCAAGATGTAGAGTTTTACAGGATTTTTGTTATTTATAGTATCATTTTATTCTTTTTGCAAACCGTATTTTCAATTTTGATTCAAAAATTTTACTTTGAAGATAAAGAAAAAACAGCAAATCTTTATTTAATAATTTATAATTTATTAAATTTTAGTATATTAATTTTAACTTGCTTAATAACAAAAAAAGCTTGGATAGGCATATTGGTGACGCTATTAATCTTGTTTATATATATTCTTTTCCTTTTTATCAAGGAATTTAAAAAATTTAAAATTAATTTTAAATTTATTTACAGTTTTAAATACGAATCAGCAAATATACTTTCTTCCATTTTTATGCTTTTGATATATTTATTTGGGTTTAAAAATGCATTTTCTGCAGGCCCTGAATATTTACTTGCTTTAAACTTTGTCACTCTTTGTACTGATTCGCAGTGGGATTCATTAAAAGCAATTAGTATAACAACAAAGGTTGATATTTCAAAACAAAGATTAAAATATAATAAGCATTTGAAGGATTCATATATTTATTGTTTATGTATAATTGCTTTAAGTGTTGTTATGGTTTTTTCATTATTCAGTCTTTACGGAGTTGTTTTAGAAATTGCATTAATATATTTATCATTTAATGTGTTTGATATGTTCTTGCATCCATATAAAACATTAATAGAAATTTACACACAGCTAGAATATTCATCTACAATTAATACTATTATTGCTTTGAGTTTAAAGTTTATCAGGTTTTTATTATCTATTCTAATTTTATCTCCATTTTGCACTGAATTTGGACAAGTTACACAAGGAATACTAGGGTTTATTATTTATTTAATAATAAGATTAACTCTGTATAAAAATATTGAAGGAAAATTAAAAATAAAGAGTTTAAAAGCAAATAAAATCAAGTAAATGTTTGACATTTGCTAGTTCTTTTATTATGCTTAATAAAAGGAGAAAAAAATGAGGATTGGAGTGGATTTAGATGGGGTTGTTTATAATTCAGAAGATTACTTTAGAGCGGAAGGGGAGTTACTTGACATAAAATTAAATGGTAAAGGAGTTGTTGATTACGAATCTTTTGATTTAATTAAAAAATTTGGATGGAAAGACAAACTTAATGAATCACTAGAAAAAGAAATAATACGCCTCAAAACTATGATTGTTAAAAAAGCACCATTTATTCCATGCTCAGTAAAGGTATTAAATATGCTGAAAAATGATGGTCATGAAATTATTATTATAACTAACAGAGGTCAAGGAAATCCTCCTGAAATTCCAATAACAAAAAAAAGGTTAAAGAGAGACAAAATACCATATTCAAAGATAATTTTTTGTGAAAATTCTAAGAAAGATAGTTGCATTGAAAACAAATTAGATGTAATGATTGATGACAGGCACACCTTAATAAAAGAGATTTGCGAAGTTGGAATAAAAGGACTGTATTTTAGAAATCCAGAGCTTCCAAAAATTAATCATGAAAATGCGACAGAAGTTCACAATTGGGGAGAGATATACAGGGAGATTTCAAATTTAAAAATATAATTTAAAGGTTTGACTTTTATAACTTCTTTTAGTAAGATATATTTTGAGGAGAAAAATATGATAAAAATTACAACTGATTCAACTTGTGATTTACCAAAAAAATTATTAGAGGAAAATAATATTTCAGTTTTACCATTAATCGTAACACTTGGTGATGAGGAATTTTTTGATAATGGGAAGGATATAAGTCAAGAAGTGATTTTCGACTTTGTTAAAAGGACAAAAACCCTTCCAAAAACAGCTGCAAGAAGCGTGATGGACTTTGTTGACTTTTTTAAGCCGTTTGTTGACAATGGAGACACTGTTATTCATATTGGAATAGGAGCAGATTTATCAAGTTGCCACAGAAACGCAGTCCTTGCAAGCGATGAAATAGGAGGAGATAAGGTTGTTATTCTTGATAGTAAAGCACTTTCATCAGGGGTTGGTTTACTTGCCCTAGAAGCATCAAAGATGGCAAAGGAAGGGAAAAGTGTGCAAGAAATTTGTGCAGAAATTGAGAGGCTTTCTTCAATCGCCCAGGTTTCTTTTGTTGTTGACAGACCAGATTTCCTCTATAAAGGCGGAAGGTGTTCAAGATTTTCTTTCTCTATGGGAGCAATGCTTAAAATTAAGCCAAGACTTCAAGTAATTGATGGGAAAATGATTAACACAGCAAAAGACATGGGACCAATGAGAGTTGTTCTAAAAAAATATATTGATGCGATGCTTGAAAAATATCCAAATGTTAAAAAAGAAAGGTGTTTTTTGGCTCACACAAAAATGGACGAAAATTTACTTAAAGAAATTGTTGAGTATGTTAAAAGCAAAAATATATTTGATGAGGTTATTCCTCAAGATGCGGGCAGTGTTATAACAAGTCACTGTGGAGAAGGTACACTAGGAATATTATATTTGTGTGACTAAGGAGAGTTTATGAGTTGCATATTTTGTGAAATTGTGAAGGGGAAAATACCTTGTTATAAAATTTATGAAGATGAACATACACTGGCTTTTTTGGATATAGGTCAGGAGGGATTTGGTCATACCTTGGTAATTCCAAAATCTCACTCAGAAAGTTTTATAAATTCAAACTTAGAGGAATTGACTTATTGTATTAAAACTGCCGAAAAAATCTCTAAGCATTACATTCAAAATTGTGGGTTTAGTGGAGTAAATATACTTATCAATAATGGAGAGTCTGCTGGGCAAAGTGTAATGCATTTTCACATTCACATTATTCCAAGAAAAAATGGCGACAATATTTTGAATTGGAAAATACCAAAAGATGAAACTTCACTAGAAGAGGTGAGAAAAATGTTGGAGGTTAAGGAGTGAAAAAAATAACGCTATACACCGATGGAGCTTGTTCAGGAAATCCGGGAAAAGGTGGATACTGCGCTATATTAAAGTGGAAAGACAAGGAAAAGGTCATAAGTGGTGGTGATCAAAACACAACCAACAATCGAATGGAGCTTATGGGTGTCATAGAGGGGTTAAGTGCCTTAAAGGAAGCTTGTGAGGTGGATATATACAGCGATTCTGCTTATGTAGTAAACGCATTTTTACAAGATTGGATCAGTTTTTGGCTTTTAAATAATTGGAAAACAAAAGGCAAAAAAGAGGTTCAAAACATTGATTTGTGGGAAAGATTAATAACACTAGTAAGAAAGCATAAAGTAACTTGGAACAAGGTTAAAGGTCACAGTGACAACGAACTAAACAACAGGTGTGATCAAATAGCAAGAGCCGAAATATTAAAATTTAATTAAAAATCACGGTCAATTCCGCGATTTTTTATTCATTATTTACAAGCGATTCATAAACATATTCATAAATGCTTGGCGCTAGACGCTTCCATTTTTGTTCAGCTTCAGTTGCGCTTTGTCTTGATGGCGCCTTAATTTTAATTTCAAACATAGGAGAGCTTATCATTGGCTCGTAAATTCTTAAAGCAACAGTATATGACCCGTCATCATTCTTAGTATAGTTTGTTGTGTATTCCTGTGATGTTTTAACAAAAAGTTTGTTCTTCTTAACATATTCGGTTATCTTTTCTCTTAAAACATAAGGAATTCTTGTGTAGAGCTGTGCCAGACAATTTCGCCCTTCGTAAGTTATTGAATAAAGCTCTTCGTTTTCAATGTTTTGATTTTTATAGATAAAGTTTGTTTCACTTAGGTCAATTATTATCGACACACATTCCATATAGCTTATCCAATCATTTTCCAGCGAGCAGATGTCAAGTATTGAATTTTTAGTCAAAGGAATTTCCATTTTTTCCATAAAAAACAGAAGAATAAGTTTGTTTTTTACTTTTTCTTCATTGTTGATTTCGTCCGATATTATATTATCTATGCTCATTTGTAACCTCGTTATTAATTTAGCAAATTTTTTTTAAAAAAGCAATTTTTTTAATATGATTATTTGTATTTTTTAATTAAATATGTTAATATAAAAAATAATGAGGTGAAATATGTTTGCACAAAGCAGTGGGGCAAAAGATGTTATAGCAGTTTGCAATGAATTTATTGAAAGCAAAATTCTTTTTGCCGACAGAAAAATTGAAAAGATTTTGGAAGCGATTGCCGAAAATGATGATGTCTACAATTTGATTGGAGAGTGCTTGGCTGTTTTTAACAAAGACAAAGAGTTCGACAAGGCTTTCACTGTTAGCTCTTCAGGGAAGGGGCATTTCATACTTCCAAGAGATGAAGCAAAAATTATTGCGTTGGTTTTTTGCTTGCTTGTTGATATAAATTCGGCAAAGTTTAGCGTTGATGAGGTTGTTGGAAAGTACTTTTTAAATGAAGAAGGAAAAAAAGATTATAAGATGTTTATGGAAAAAGTAATTGTACCTTTCAGAGATTTAATAGCTGAGGCTTTTTCAGTTTCGACTAATATTACTACACCAGAGGCGATTCAAGAAATGAAAGAAGAGAGCGAAGATTTGGATGTTGATCAGATATATTTTGATGAAGAGGACGAACTGCCTAGCGAAAAAGACGAAAAAATTGGAGAGCTTAGCTTTAAATTTAATGATATGGAAAACTTAGAGCGAACTTTTGAATTTTCAAAAAGTATTGCTACTCAGATGTTTGAATTATTAAAACAAGAAAGAAAACAATCGGAAGAAATTAAAGATGCCAAAATCATATTAAATTCTGTCGCTAATGCTTGCGATAATAAAGACTTTCAGTTGCTTTATGCTCTTGTTTTAGGTGGAAAATATGCTTTGCGAGGAGTAAAAAGCCTCAGATTTTTAACGAAAGAGCTATGCGATGTTGTAACATCTCAACTTTATTGTGATTAGAAAATTATTAAACATAAAATAAAAGTTATAAAAGTTGATATAATTGCCTGAGTTAATTTTTCAAGAGTAAAGAGCCATATAGGCATCTTTACTTTTTTTAATATTGTTATAGATTGAAAGATAGTCGAAAGGCCTCCAAAAGTTATGATAAATGAGCAAAGAGGAAGGCATATTAATAAATTTTTGTAATTAGACAAATCTAAGCATCCTTTTGTTATCTCAATTAAACCTTCAAAGAATGAAGATATTGGCTGAGGAAACAATGAAAAAACAGGATTTAAACATTCAATAATTATGAAAAACAAGCAAATAATTGCGCCCACGCTCAAAATTGATTGAACAGCAGAAAGTATAATGTCTGAAAAACTAAACTCAACTTTATTTCTCTCAGTTTTTAATTCTTTTAAATAATTTTCATTACTTGTTCTTAAATTTCTGTATAACAAACCGTTAATTAAGGCTGAAAAAATATGTGAGGCCAAAATAATATATCCGGCTAAGGGATTAAACAGCATTCCAACTCCAACGCTTCCCACAATAAACATTGGGCCACTGTTTGAACAAAAACTGCTCATTTTAAAGGCCTCTTCTTGTGATATTGTGCCGTTTTCATATAGGTCAGCGATCATCTTTGACCCAACTGGATAGCCAGATAGAATACTCATTAAAAAAATATATCCTGAATTAGATTTTGTTTTGTAGATTTTTTTAAACGGAGAATTTATTATGCTTAAAGCATTTTCAAAACTTCCTAGATCTATTATAATCCTTGTTAAAATCATAAACGGCAGAACGCTTGGCAAAACATTAAATGTCCAAGCAGAAATTCCGTTCATTGAAGCAGAGATAAATTTGGCAGGAGAAATTATTATGCAGGCAATTATAATAAAAATAAGAATAGAAAAAATAAGCTTCAAATTTTTCAAAAAACACCCCTTATTGTTTGACATAAAACCTAGCAAATGATATACTAAAAATGCTTAAAAATTATCATAGAAATATTCTATGCAAACTATATCAATATAAGAAGGAAATAAGAAATGTTTAAAAGTAAAGATATATTAAAACGAGCAAAAAAGCTTAAGAAAACCGTTGTTTTTCCTGAAGCAGGTTTTAGTGACAGGACGATTGAGGCTGTTAAATATTTAAAAAAGAAAAAAATTGTTGAATGTCTGCTGGTTGCAGATGAGAGTGCTTTGGTTTTAAGGGATAAATCACTTGGAGAATTTAAAATTATTAACCCAAAGACATCTCATCTTAAAGATAAGTTGATTAAAATTCTCCTATCAAAGAGAAAGGATAAGGGAATGACAAGGGAAGAAGCTGAAGAGTTAATTTTGGATCCATATTACTTTGCGACTCTTCTTGTTGAGGCAGGTGTAGCAGACGGTATGGTTTCTGGAGCAGAATCGTCAACTGCACAAACGATAAGGCCGGCGCTTCAAATTATTGGCCCTTCAAGAAAGGGAGAACTGATTTCTTCGTGTATGCTTATGTATGGTAAAAACAAGTTTTTAAAAGACAAAACTCTTTTAATAGGAGATTGTGGCGTTATACCAAATCCAAATACCGATGATTTAATCTCCATTGCAAGTCAAACTGTTGACACTTATTTCCAGCTAGGATTAAAAGATCCAAAATTAGCATTTTTATCTTATTCAAGTAAGGGAAGTGCAAAAGGGGAAAGTGTTGAAAAGGTTCAAAAGGCATTTGAGGGACTAAGAAAACAAAATGTCGTCTTTGACGGAGAGTTGCAATTTGATTCGGCAATGGTTCCAAAAGTTGCTATGCATAAAGCACCAAACAGTCCTTTAAAAGGTGACGCCAATATTTTAATTTTTCCAGACTTAAATTCGGGTAACATTTGTTATAAAGCATTGCAATATGTCGGCGGGCTTAAAGCTATTGGTCCAATATTACAAGGGCTAAAAAAGCCGGTCAATGACCTTTCCAGAGGTTGCTCTGTAAAGGATATTATAATTTTAGCAGGAATAACTGCTATGCAAAGTGAAAAAAAGGAGAAAAGAAAATGAATATATTAGTAATTAATGCAGGAAGTTCATCATTAAAATTCCAGCTTATAAATATGAAGAATGAGAAAATTATAGCAAAAGGAAATTGTGAGAAAATAGGCATTTCAGGTTCATTTTTAAAGTATAAAGCAAATGGACAAGAATCAAAGTTTGATTTTGAAATGAAAGATCACGATGTTGCAATTAAAAAAGTATTAAAGGTTTTGGTTGATGAGAAAATCGGTGTAATAAAATCCTTAAAAGAGATTTCTGCTGTTGGGCACAGAGTTTTGCATGGGGGTGAAATTTATAAGGATTCTGTTTTAATCGATGCAAAAGTGATGAATAATCTTAAAAAACTTGTTCCTCTTGGACCTCTTCATATGCCTGCAAATATAACAGGAATAAAAGCCTGCAAAAAGGCAATTCCAGGAGTGCCAAATGTTGCTGTTTTTGACACAGCTTTTCACGCAAATATGCCAAAAGAAGCATTTTTATATGCCGTGCCTTATGAATTATATACAAAAGACAAAGTAAGAAGATATGGATTCCACGGAACAAGTCATAAGTTTGTTTCAAATGAAGTCGCTAAATTGTTAAAAAAGCCTCTTAAAAAACTTAAAATTATCACAATTCACCTTGGCAACGGATCAAGCATGGCTGCTGTTAAAAATGGCGTCAGCATTGACACTTCAATGGGATTTACTCCACTTGAAGGACTAATAATGGGAACAAGGTCGGGTGACATTGATGCATCTGTTGTTGGATACATTGCAGATAAATACAATTTTTCAGGGAATGAAGTTGTAAATTATCTCAACAAAAAGTCAGGTATAGAAGGCATTAGTGGTGTATCAAGTGATATGAGAGATGTTAACAGTGAGGCAGAGAAAGGAAATGAAAGGGCAAAATTGATCGTTCCAATGATGGCATACAGAGTAAAAAAATACATTGGTGCATACGCAGCTGCTATGGGAGGAGTTGATGCGATTGTCTTCACAGGTGGAATAGGCGAAAATCAGGAAGATTTGAGAGACTATTCAACAAGAGGCCTTGAGTTTTTGGGTATAGAGATTGACAATAAGAAAAACTACTCATTGCCAAGAGGCACGGTTGAAAAAATATCAACTAAAAAATCAAAAGTTGCAGTTTACAGAATTCCAACAAACGAAGAGCTTGTTATTGCAAGAGATGCAATGCAACTTATAAAATAATTATAAAAATAATACGCAAACACTTGACAAAGCTCAAAAAAAAAGATATAATTCAATGGACTTTGAAAATAGATAAAGATTAACAAGGAGGAAATTATGGCTGTTCCAAAGGGTAAGGTTTCAAAAGCAAGAAGAAATAGCAGAAATTCTGCAAATTTTAAGGCAAGTGCTCCAACACTTGTTGAGTGTCCAAAATGCCACGAACTTAAACAACCACATCTGGTTTGTGCAAAATGTGGGACATATAAAAATGAAACTGTTATAAATAAAGAAGAAAAAAATAGTAAATAAAATTGTTATTTTGTAACTATTATGGCATAATACAAACAAGATGTTGTGGTATTATGCTTTTTTTATTTAAAAATATTAATACAGTATTAAATTATTAAAACTGTATTATTTGCTTTACTAATTCATTATATTTTGTTAAAATATATGCATAGATTAGTTATAAATGGAGATGATAATGAAAATTGTTATTGACGCATTTGGGGGGGATAATGCTCCAAAAGAAATTGTTGAAGGAGCTATTTTAGCGATAAATAAATATAGTAACCTAAATATCATCTTATGTGGAGATGAAAAGAAGATTAGGGAAATACTAAACGGCAGAGATGAAAGAATAGAAATTTGTCATGCGCCTTTGGTAATCAGCAATGATGATGTGCCAACGGAGGCTATTAGAGGCAAGAAAGAATCTTCGCTTGTTAAAGCTTTTGACATTTTAAAAGAAAGGGAAGATGTAATATCGTTAATTTCTGCTGGAAGCACAGGAGCAATATTAACTGGGGCTATAATGAAAATTGGAAGAATAAAGGGGATTTCTAGGCCTGCGCTTGCTCCGATTTTGCCGACAAAGAAAAAATCTGATGTCATTTTAATTGACAGTGGGGCAAACATTGATTGTAAATCCATAAATCTTTATCATTTTGCTGTCATGGGGTCGGCTTATTATTCAGCGCTTTATAATGTAAACAAACCAAGGGTGGGGCTTTTAAATATAGGAGTTGAAGAGCACAAAGGAACTGAGCTTACGCGGGAGGCTTATTCTCTTATCAAGGATTCTGGTCTTAATTTTATTGGCAATGTTGAGGCAAGGGAATATATGTCTGGAAATGTTGATGTTATGGTCGCAGATGGATTTGCTGGAAATGTTTTGTTAAAAGGAAGTGAGGGTGCTGTTGGAGCTTTGCTTTCTGTATTAAAAAACAGCATAAAATCACATACAATGAGCAAAATTGGTGCATTGTTTATGAGAAAAACATTTAAAGAGATAAAAAATCGTATGGACGTTTTGTCAAGGCATGGTGGTTCTCCATTCTTGGGTTGCAAAAAACTTGTTATGAAAAACCATGGTTCTTGCAAAAGGGAAAATATTCTTGCAAGTGTTGATCAATCCATTATTTTATATCAAAACAAATTAATTGAAAAGATTGAAGATTTAATAAAGAAACAGGTCGGTGAAGAATGATAGAATTAGGATATGAATTTAAAAACAAGGATTTGCTAAAAAGAGCAACAACACATTCTTCAAAATCCCCTGAAAATTATGAAAGATTAGAGTTTTTAGGAGACAGTATTTTAGATTTTGTTGTTGGAGAATATCTCTTTGTTAACAGTGATAAGTCTGAGGGGGAATTAACTGTTTTGCGTTCGCATTTTGTTTCCGAGGCTAATTTGTGCAAAGTTTTTGATGAGCTTGACATTGAAAAAGAAATTATTCTTGGTAAAAGTTGGAAGGGAGCTCTTTCCAAAGCAGTTAAGTGCGATATTGTTGAAGCTATCATTGGCGCAATATATATTGATTCCGGACTTGATGATGCAAAGAAGTTTATTGTAAGTAAACTTAGACTAGATGAATTTGACAGCATCGAGGACGACAACTATAAGTCCAAATTACAAGAGCTAATTCAAGCCAATTTTAAGTGCAAGATGAGTTATGTAACAGAAAAAGATGGCGAGGGATTTTCTTCGAGTTTTTATATGGACGAGGACAAAATTTCTTCGGGCTTTGGAATGGACAAAACATCGGCTGAACAAGATTGTGCTAAAAAAGCAATAAAAGTGTTGTTTAAAGTTTAAAAATCAGGAGATAAAGGAAAGATAAATATGATTTTGAAGAAGATTGAGATGGCAGGATTTAAATCATTTGCTGATAAAACAGTTTTGGACTTTAGCGAAAATTTCTCTGCTATTGTTGGACCAAATGGATGTGGCAAAAGCAATGTTGCTGATGCAATAAGGTGGGTTCTTGGAGAGCAAAAGGTTAAAGATTTGCGTGCAGACAGTATGCAAGATGTTATTTTTAACGGAACTGAAAAGCGAAAAAGTTTGTCTTATTGCGAAGTTTCATTATACTTTGACAATTCTACAAGGTTTTTTCCAAATTTTGATTACGACGAATTGATTATCACGAGAAAACTTTATCGTTCGGGAGAAAGTGAATATTTAATAAATAAAAACACTTGCAGGCTTTTGGATATTAACAATATTTTATATAACAGTGGATTGGGTAAAAACGGTTACTCTATTATAGGACAAGGAAAAATCACTGAATTAGTTGAAGCAAAACCTGAAAACAGGAGGTTTATGTTTGAAGATGCAGCAGGAATATCAAAATATAAAAAAGATAAGACTGATGCTGAAAACAAACTTTCAAGAACCCGCCTTAATTTAGAAAGAGTTAATGATATTTTGCAAGAGATAGAAAGGCAGATGGGACCTCTTAAAAAGCAAGCCGAAACAGCAAAAAAATATCTTGAACTAAAAGCCCAATTAAAAGATTTGGAAGTTAATGCCTATGTATATCAATATGAAAACGCAAACGATGCAAAAGAAAAAATTAGGCTAAAATTAAGGGCAATAGAAGAGGAATTAGGACTTAGACAAGCCGAATTTGACAAGGTTAATTCAGATTACAGCATTTCAATGGAGCAATCGCTTACATTTGACCAAAAGTTATCAAAGCTTAATGATAAAATATTGGAATTAACTGTCAGTCTTGAAAAGCAAGAAGGTGAAACAAAAATTGCCAGAGAAAGAATTATATTTACTCAAAAAGAAAATGACAGGATTAACCTTGACCTAACAAATGCAAGCAAAATGCTTGATTATGCATTAAAGCAAAATGAGGAAAAACACAACGATTTAAATGAATTAAAAAGCAAACTTTTATCCTTGGAAACATCATTTGATGAACTTTCAAAAAGTTATTCATCTATTGCACAGGAATTATATTTAAGCGAAGATGAAGCAGGACAGTCACAACAAAAAATTATTGAAACTCTTGGGTCTTTGTCCGATGTAAAAAGCAATCTTTCAAGACTCCAAGCCGAAAAAGAAATTTTGTCATCAAGACTTGAAAATATATCAAGAGCGATAGACGAGCAAGGAGCAAAGAAGGAAGATATCGTAATAAATCATCAAAAGACAGTTAAAAATATTGAAAATATCAATAACATAATTAAACTAACAGAGGCTTCTTTCCAAGATTTTTCTTTAAAAATTTCTTTTGCTGAGAAGTCTTTAAGAGAAAATCAAGAGGAAAAGGCCAATATAATTACCCAAATCAAAGTTTGCGAAAACAGGAAAAAACTTCTCTCAGAAATGCAAGCTGATTACGAAGGCTATGCTTATAGCGTTAAGAAATTGTTAAAAGAAGGAGAAAGGAACAATTACATACGATCTAAAATGGTTGGTGTAGTCGCCTCTTTAATCAATGTTCCGACTAAATTTGAAACAGCAGTTGAAGTTGCTCTTGGAAACAGTTTGCAAAATATAGTAACCTTTGATGAAAATGGGGCAAAGGAATTAATAAATTATTTAAAGGACAATCATTTTGGCAGGGCCACTTTCCTTCCTATCTCGTCTATGAAAAGAAGGGATTTTGATAAAAAACTAATTTCTGGCTACAAGGGCTGTTTTGGAGTGGCGTCTGACCTTATAGAATTTGATAGCAAGATAGATAATGTTATTTCAAATCTCTTAGGAAGTACAGTTATTGTAGATTCACTTGAAACAGCAATAGCACTTGCAAAAGAACAAAAGTTTGCGTTTAGAATAGTAACTCTTGAAGGAGATTTAGTAAATCCTCAAGGGTCTATGACTGGTGGAAGTAAGAAAACAGAAAGCGTAAATTTAATTAATAGGCAAAGAGAAATTGACGACTTGTCAAAAGAAATTGAAAAGCTTGAAAGAAGAAAAAACGAAATTGAACAAGATGAAAAAATTGCCGTTCAAAAAGTTTCTGAGTATAGGCTTGAGTTGCAAAAAATAGCTGAAACAAAGAGCAAAAACTCCATTGAATTTACTGCGGAAAAAAGCAAAGAAGAAAACCTTAAAAATTCTTTGAATGAAGTTGAAGATGACCTTAAAATCTCTTTAATGGAAAAAGAGAGTGTTGAAAATAAAATAGCTCTTATTTCGCAGGAATTGCAAAAATCCAGCACTTTGCAAAGTGCTTTAAGTGGTAATAAGGAAGATGCTGATCTTTTGATTAAGCAAAGAAAGGAAGAATACGAAAAACTTAGATTAAAAAGAGACGAAGTTAGCTCTAATATAACAACAGTTAAAGTTGAAATTGCATCTGTTAAAGCCAACATTGAAAGTGTTGCAAATGAAATAGCAAGGCTTGAAAATGAAATTGGAAAACAAAAAAGCAACATTAATATATACCAAGAGCACCTGCAAAGCAACAATGAATTTATTGAAAGTGCAGAGCAGATGATTAAGTCAAAGCTTGAACAAGCACCTACATCAAAAAGCAAACAAGAATTATTGCTATTAAAAGATCAAAGAGAAAATATTGAATCCGAGAAGCAAAATCTTTCAAGAAAAATTAAAGAGCTTGACAGTTTAAAAAACACAATAATGGAAAATCTTACAAGAATTAATGACAAAAAGTATAGGGAAGAAATGAATCTTTCAAAAGTGGATTCTGATATTGAAGTTATGCAGGAAAGAATTTTTGAAGAATATTCCATGACTTATGCTAATTGTTTGGAACATAAACGACCTGATTTTGATATTTCTTTTGCTATGCCAGAAATTAGCAGAATTAAAAGAGCGATATCAAATCTTGGTGCAGTTAATGTTAATGCAATAGAGGATTGTTCGGCATTATTAGACAGATTTAATGAGATGAATGGACAAGCTGAAGATTTGAAAAAAGCAGAAGAAGATCTAACAAAGATTATAAAAGATTTGTCTGGCATTATGATAGAGAAATTTTTGGCAGAGCTTAATAAAATCAACGAAAGCTTTAAGATTACATTCAGAGAGCTTTTTGGCGGAGGAAATGCAAAGCTTGAACTTACCGATCCATCTTCGCCTCTTGAATCAGGGGTTGAAGTATTCGTTCAACCACCTGGCAAAAAGATTCAAAATATGTCGCTTTACAGTGGTGGTGAAAAATCTCTTACTGCAATGGCTATAATATTTGCAATACTAAGAATTAAACCTCTTCCATTTTGCTTGTTTGACGAAGTAGAAGCCGCTCTTGATGATTCTAATGTTGAAATAGTTGACAAATATCTTAAAAAACTTTCAAATGAAACTCAATTTATTTTGATTACTCACAAAAAACCAACAATGGAAAATGCTGATGCCTTGTTTGGTGTAACGATGGAAGAAAAAGGAGTGTCGAAAATCGTTTCTGTTAAGCTGGCTGATGCTATTAAGCAAGCACAATAATTAAGAGGTAGTTATGGGATTTTTTAAAAAAATAGGGGAAGCATTAAGAAAAACAAGAGAAGCTTTTGCCAGAAAAATTGATGCAATTATGAGTCATGGAGAACTTGACGATGATTTTTATGATGATTTAACAGATATTTTAATTTCTTGTGACATTGGCGTAAAGACAAGTATGCAAATTGTTGATGATTTAAGAGTTTATGCAAGAAAAAACAAAATAAGGACTTCGACTGATGTTAAAAATGCCTTAAAAGAAATTATAATAAACGAGTTTGAAAACTTGCCTAAGATTGAGATTGAATATCCAGCAATAATAACAATTATCGGTGTCAATGGAGTTGGAAAGACGACAACAATTGGCAAAATGGCAAAATATTTTAAAAATCAAAAAAAAGAAGTTACGCTTGTTGCAGGAGACACATTCAGAGCTGCGGCATCAGAACAGCTTGCGATGTGGGCAAACAGGACAAAAACAAGGATTATTAAGCACGAAGAAGGAGCTGATTCGGCTGCTGTTGTATTTGATGGAATAAGCAGTGCAAAAGCTAAAAATACAGATGTTTTAATAGTTGACACAGCTGGAAGATTGCATACCAAAACAAACCTTATGGAAGAGTTAAGGAAGATAGATAAAATTGAAAACAGGGAATATCCTGACGCACATAAATATACTTTTATAGTTTTGGATGCAACGACTGGACAGAATGCTCTTGCTCAAATCTCTGCATTTAACGATTTTGTTAAAATTGATGGGATTATTCTTACTAAACTCGATGGAACAGCAAAGGGTGGAGTGGTTATTGCAATTGAAAAGGAGTATAAATTACCGGTTGTCTTCATTGGAGTGGGAGAAAAGGAAGACGATTTAGAAAAATTTGAGGCAAAAGATTTTATAAACAATCTTTTCTAGAAAAAAATTAAAGGGCAATAAAATCATAGCCCTTATTTTTTTTGTTGTCCAAGCAAGATGCGACAAAATCTGACATATATTACCCCGAAAGGAGTTTATATGTTTTTTGAAAGTTTTTCTTATTTTCTATCAAAAATAAATTGCTTTTCGGCGTTTATTAACACAGCGGAAGGCTTTCCAAAACCTCTTTCACGAGAGGAGGAAAAAGAAACATTTGAAAAATTTAAAAAAGAAAAAGATATGCAAGCAAGACAAAAACTGATTACGCATAATCTTAGGCTTGTTGTGCATATTGTCGGGAAATATGCTGGAAGCGTTAAAGTCGAAGCCGATGATTTAATTTCGGTTGGGACAATTGGGCTTATGAAGGCAATTGACTCTTTTGACTACGACAAAGGCGTTCAGCTTGGAACTTATGCTTCAAGGTGTATTGACAATGAAATTTTAATGGTTCTTAGGGCAAATAAAAAATATAAGGAAAATATGTCTTTAAACAGTGTTATTGGAGGGGATAAAGATGGCAACGATTTTATGCTTATGGACATTATTCCTTCCGACGAAGATGATTTGGAAGATATTGCTGACACGAATTTTTTAATTGATAAAATTTGCAAAAGTGTTAATAACTGTTTAACAAAGCGAGAAAAAGAAGTCTTAGAAAGAAGGTATGGTCTTAATGGGAAAAAGGTTTTAACTCAAAAAGAACTTGCCAAAGAGCTTGGTATATCAAGATCCTATGTTTCCAGAATAGAAGCAAAGGCTTTGCAAACTATTAAGGACGGTATCAACGATCAATTTCAAATTAATGAATAAAAATTAAAAAAACATTTGCTTTTTTTTATAATAATAGTGTAATCTAATAAAAAAGTGTTGTTTTTAGAGGGAAGTATGGATAAAGAAAAATTTTATAAGGTCTTGGATAAATTAATACTGCCATTATTTACTGGTTCAAGCTTTGTCGGGGAAGAGGAATCTTCGCCTAGAGATGCAGAGGTTGCCCTTGGAAAGCAAAACACCTTACTTTTAAAATTAAACAAGAATGATGATTATAGAATTGCGATAAAAAGGGGTAGGCCTTTCCAACAATTTGAGGTTAATCTTCTTAGAATTGCATTAAAGGAGTTAAACGATATTTATGAGCTTCATTTGCAAGATGCTAACTACGAGCAAGTTTTGCAACAAAAAGCAATAGAAAAGGCAATTTGTGAGTCGATATCTCCTTCAACAGCAAATACAATGCTTGGATTAATAACAGAAATGGAGTCTTGGTCAAATAGAACATATGAAGGGAAAAGAACTACATTTGGATTAATAATTAATCAATCAGATCTTGAAGAAAATCAGCAAAAAATTCATTATTCTGATATATTAAACAAGGATTTTTCGGCTTTATTATCTGATGGAAAAAGTTCTTATATAGAGTTTAATAAAGATGGTTTTTTGATGGGGTATATCTCTTTGGCTAAGGTTAGAAGTTATGTTACGACAACTCCTAATGAATTTGAATTTGTAGCAAGGTATTGTAACGAAAGAAGAATAGGGATTGCTCTAACAGAAAATGGAGATTTGCTTGTTTTTAGAAATAGATCATTAATGTTTGCAAAAAGAAAGGGTGTTTGGAATGTTTATAGCCACGAAGAGGTGATACAGCTTTTATCATACAGAAGCAATCACTCATTAAAAGATATAAGAAGAGCGATATATTTCACGGCTCTTGACTGTTCCTTTGCGTATAACGGAGGTGTGCTAGTTTACTTAAACAAGGATATGGCTCAAAAAGCCCTTGCTTTTATCAATGCAAAAGATATTTTGCTTGAGGAATATTTTGAGATGAAAAAAGAGTTAGAACTTGATGAGGCAGGAAAGCTTTATAATGTCGCAACAGCTGTTCAAACTAAGAAAATGTTTGATTGCTCTTATGAGGAATTCCTTGAAAAAAATAACTGTGTAAAGACGCTAACTTTAAGAAAAATTATAGCCGGTAAAAAATTCCAAGAACTTGGAAGAAAAATGAGGGAAGAACTTGTTGGAATGGACGGGGCTGTTGTTATAGATTTTGATGGAAGCATAATAGCTGTTGGAGCAATACTAAAAATTGAAGCAGGAAGTAACGAAGGAGGAAGACTCGCGGCGGCAATGAATTTGGCAAAATACGGCGTTTCGATTAAGATTTCTCAAGACGGGCAAATGAGAGGGTTTAGTCCTGATAAAAAATATTCAAACGGAATTAAGGCATTATTTACGGTTAACTAATTCGTTGATTAAAAAAATCTTTTTTGGAAAATATTTTTATATGACCAAAAAAGATTATATTTTTAATATGAGCAATCTTATAAAAAACAGGGCTATATATCATGCACCTGTAAGTTATAATGGTGATGTTGATTTTGAAAAAATTATGGCAAAAGGCGTGGATCTTTCTTTGCCTGTTTTTATAATGGAAAAACCACTGAAAAAGCTTATAATAAAGTCTTTTATAAAAGCGCAAAAGGAAGTTGATTTTAACTTAATTTTAAGAGAAAAAAATAAAAGAATAATGAAGAAAATTAAACGATGCTTTGTGATAAAAAGAGAGGAAATCCCATCGTTAGATAAGCTTAATATTAATTATAAAACCTGCTCAAAATATAATAAAGTTGAACAAGGAAATTATATAAAAATAGGAGAAGTAATAAAGGATTTTGAGGAAAAGCTGTTTTATCTAGAAAAAAAAGATCTGTTTGATGAAGTTTATTTTATAGTTAAAAAATATTTGCTTAACGGAGAAAATATTCAAATAGAAGTTACAAACACTTCTAATAAGACAAAGATTTTCGAAATAGAGTATAACCATGACCTTGAAAGGGGCTATTATAACTTTCAAAAAATTAAAAACGGTCTTAAAATAACAAACCTTTTTAATAATAAAGAAATATTCTTTAATGCAAGTTTTGGCAGAGTGGAGGAAAGGTATTCTTGTATCGATGGTGTTGAAAACTCAACTTTTGCAAGAATTAATTTTAAGGCTAATGTAATGTTAAAACCATTTGAGAAAAGAGTTTTTTTTCTCAATCTAGGAAATAAGAACTTTAATCTTGCAAATATATCAGAAATGAATTACTATTTTGAATTATCACAGAAAAAAAATTTTGAAATTTTCGACACCAAAATAATTAGCGAAAACAAATTTTTTGAAAGAAATTTTAACAAGATTTTGCCTGTTAAGATATGGAGGGCATGGCTTGAAGGGAAAAGGGATATGGAAAGCGAAAATCAATATAGTAAGATAAAAAACAATATTATATTAAACAACAAGAAAAAGCCGATTTTTCAGAACAATTCCTATAAAATTAGTGAAATTTTCTTATATAACGGAAATGAATATAAGAAAATTGCTAAATCTCAGTAAAAATAGGTAAATTAGCAAAAAAATATAGCCATAATTTTAAAAATTTAAAATTTTACAAAAAATAGTTGTATTTTTCTTGTCGTGGTATTATAATATAGAAGATTATGAACAATGAAAAAACACCGTTAGCACAAAAACTAAGACCAACTAGCTTAAAGGATTTTGTTGGTCAAAAACACATAGTGGGCGAAAATAAAATGCTTTATAGGGCTATTAATTTTGGTCATATTGGTAGCTGTATTTTTTATGGACCTCCTGGAACAGGTAAGACAACACTTGCAAATATAATTGCAAAATCACTTAATGGAAATTTTCAAAAAATAAACGCAGTTAGTAGTGGAGTAGGTGATGCAAAGGCAATCATAGATAGGGCAAGAAAAGATAAAGCAATGTTTGGGATTGATACATACTTACTTCTCGACGAATGTCACAGATGGAGTAAAGCTCAAAGCGACTGTGTTTTGGAGGCGATTGAAGACGGAAGCATTATCTTTATTGGATCAACTACTGAAAATCCATACACATCTATGACAAGAGCGATTGTTTCAAGATGTCATGTTTTCGAGTTTAAGAAACTTGATTTGGAAGATATTGTCAATCTTATTAATCGTGCATTAAAAGAAGGATTTGAGTTGCCGATAGAGATGACGGAAGGTGCAAAAAAATATCTTGCTGATGCTTGTGGAGGAGACGCAAGGCTTGCGCTTAACTCACTAGAACTTGCTGTTATGACTACAAATTTTTCAACTGACAAAAAAATTCATATTGATGAAAAGATTATTTCAGAATCTATAAATAAAAAACCCCTTTCAATCAGTGTTGATATGTATTACGATTTATTGTCAGCATTTTGTAAAAGCATAAGGGGCAGTGACAGCGAGGGGGCATTATATTATGCTATGAGGTTAATAAAAAGTGGGATTGATCCATTAATTATTGCAAGAAGACTTATTGCCCATTGTTCGGAAGACATTGGAATGGCAGATAGTAATGCAAGCTTGTTGGCCTTAAACGCTTATTTAGCAATTGAAAAAATGGGCTTGCCAGAGGGATTATTGCCACTTAGCCATGCAATTATTTATGCATGCGAGGCAGAAAAATCAAACTCTGTGTATTTAGCAATGCATAAGGCAGAAGAAGATGTTGAAAAATATGGCGATTTACCTGTTCCGAGCCACCTAAAAAATCACCCAGTAACAAATGCAGATGGGCATGGTAAATATTTGTACCCACACGATTTTGGAGGTTATTGTAAGCAACAGTATTTGCCAGATGAAATAAAAAATCACACATATTACATTCCTAGTTCCAATGGGAGGGAAAAAAATTTAGTTAGAAAGAAAAAGCGAGGAAATAAAGATGTTTAAGAAAAGAAGCGATGGTTACTTAGTTAAAGGTCTAGATACAATTTCAAAGGCAGGCCCATTTTTTATGCCAACAAGAATAGAAAGTCAAAATACTTGTTTTAATCCGATTAGATGTGAGGCTCTAGATGAATTTATTGCAAGAGAAAAAAGAGCCGGAAACAGCTTTACTTACACACATTTTGTCATAGCTTCTTTGGTAAGACTTTTTTATCTTAGACCAAAGCTAAACTATTTTGTCTCACACAATGTTATTTACGAACACAAGAATATTGAGGTTTGTATGGTTATAAAAAAAAGTTTAACAGATGATGGTGAGGAAGTTACTCTAAAGATTCCATTTACAGGCAGGGAAAGTATTTTCGAAGTAAAGGAAAAATTGGACAAGGAAATTGAAGCTAACCTTAGTTTGAATGCCGAAAAATATGACACGACAAAAAAGGCTGGTGCGCTAAATATGTTGCCAAACTGGGGTTTTAGATTATTTATGAAACTTGCTAGGTTTATGGATAGGCACAATATTCTGCCCAAATCCTTGATAAAGGCAAGTTGCTTCCATTGTAGTGTTTTTGTTACTAATTTAAAATCACTAAAAATAGATGCTATCAATCATCATTTATATGAGTTTGGAACTTGCAGTTTGTTTGTTGCAATGGGAAAGGAAAAAATGGTACCCGTAGTTGAGGGGAATAAAGAGTTAAAGATTGGAAAGGTAATGAACATTGGAATTAACATGGATGAAAGAGTAGCCGACGGATTTTATTATGCAAAAAGTCTTAGAATGTGGAACGATATGTTTGCAAACCCTGATTGCCTAAAACAAGCTATGCCTGATGATGGTTCTAAGAAGATGGTAATAAAGAAAAAACGCAAGTCAAAAAAGGATCAAACAACAAAAAAAGTGAAAAACAAGAGTGAGAAAACAAAAAAATCCAAAAAAAGAAAAAAAACAAAGGAACAAATTGAAAAACAAAAACTTTTAAAAAAGCAAATAAAGGAAGAAAAAGAGGAGCTTAGATTAAAAATTAAACAGCAAAAATCTGCTATGAAAGAGTTATAAAGAATAAATTTAAAAATAAAAAAAGCAGTGTGTCTCACTGTTTTTTTCTTGTAAATAATATAGTATCAATTTTATTTGGTAATTTTTGTGTTTTGTGATAATCTAGTTTAGAGGTAATTATGAAAAGGATTATTTATTTCATTCTTTCTGTTTTGGGAATTGTCTATATCTTTTCTTTATCAGCAGTTGCAATTGTTCCAGATTTGGTGAGTAGAGGCTGGTTTGGAGAGGTGTTATACTATCTGAGCGTTTATGGCGGTGCAGGCATCATTTTTTTATTAGCATCAGTTAATTTTAGCGGTAATATTTTTAAAATTATATTAAATATTTTGCTAATTTTGGTAACAGTACTATATATAGTGATCACAATCGTTCCAGAAAAGTTTGCTGGGTTATTTGGATTTTAAAGGGGATAATTTATGAAAAGGCTTTTTTTGATTGACGGCAACAGCTTGGTAAACAGGGCATTTTATGCAATGCCTTTTTTGACCAATTTTAAGGCAGAGCCTTCCGGTGCTGTTTTTGGTTTTGCCAATTTGATTATAAAGCTTATCACCGAGGAAAAGCCCGATGAGATCATAGTTGCATTTGACCACGCAAGAAAGACTTTTAGAAATGAGATTTTTGCTAAGTATAAAGGAACAAGAAAGCCTATGCCAGAAGAGCTTAAATCTCAATTTCCAGCAATAAAAGAAATGTTAAAACTAATGGGGATAACAACCATCGAGTCTTCGGGGATTGAAGCGGACGATATTTTGGGAACGCTTGCAAAAACAAACACTGATTCACAAAAAATAATAATATCCGGGGACAGAGATTTATTGCAATTAATTGATGACAAGACTGAGGTTTGGTTGACGAAAAAAGGTGTTACAGATTTGCAAAAACTTGACGAAAAAGAGTTGATGAATGTTTATAAAATAAAGCCTTTTCAAGTTGTTGAAATGAAAGCTCTTATGGGGGATTCATCGGATAATATTCCCGGAGTTGAGGGAATTGGTGAAAAGACAGCCTTAAAACTTATTGAGAGTTATGGTGATATAGATAATCTTTATCAGCATATTCAGAAAATCTCGGGGAAACTAAAAGAAAAATTATTAGAGCAAAAAGAAATGGCCTATCTTTCAAGAGAGCTTGCAACAATAAAGACAGATTGTGGTTTAGTATATGAAATTTCTAATTACAAATTTCCTTTTAGCATAGGGGTTTACAACTTTTTTAAAGACTGGTCCTTTTCCTCTCTTATAAAAAAAGAAAGTTTGTTTGAAGAAATAGAAAACAAAAATGATCCCATAGCGATTGCAAAGAGAACAAAGATTGAAAAAATTGAAGATGTTAGCAACCTAAAATCAAAGATAAAAAAGGAGTTTGCTTATTCTTTAGAAAAATTTGAATTTTCTCCAAACTCAAATGAAATTTTTTACTTAGAACCTGTCTTAACAATGTTTAATGACACTTTATCAGTGGAAGAAATTTTGAAAGAGTTAAAGGAGACTTTTGAAAATAAAGACATTTTAAAAATCACAACATCTGCAAAAAAAGATATGAAAAAGCTAAAAGAGTTGTCCATATCTTTGGAAAACTTTTTTGACTTGGAGATTGCAAACTACCTTGTTTATGCTGGTATTAAAACTAATAATAATGATATATTTTTAAACGAATATTTCTATGAAAAAGAGCTTTTGTCAAAAAAAATTAAAGAATATGGACTAGAAAATCTCCTTTATGGTTGTGAATTTCCTCTTACTTATGTGCTTTGTAATATGGAAAACAATGGTTTTATGATAGATAAAGATTATCTCTTAAAACTAAATGAAGAGTATTCATCTGACCTAAAAATACTTGAAAAAGAAATTAAAGAGTTTGCAGGGGAAGAATTTAACATAAATTCTCCAAAGCAAGTTTCAGATGTTCTTTTCAAAAAATTAAACTTGTCCAGTTACAATAATAAGAAACTTTCTACACGGGCAGATATACTTGAAGAAATGATTGATCAGCATCCAATTGTAGAAAAAATTTTGACTTACAGAAAACTTTACAAAATACAAACAACATACCTTAATGTCTATCTCACAATATGTGAAAAGAGTGGGCCATTGATCCATACAATTTTTAATCAAACTGTCACAAGTACTGGAAGACTTTCAAGCACCGAACCAAATTTGCAAAACATTCCAACAAGAGATGACCTTGGAAAAAAGATAAGAAAACTTTTCATATCAAAGTTTAAAAACGGCAAGATAATGTCGGCTGATTATAATCAAATAGAGCTCCGCCTTATGGCTGATATGTCTGGCGAGGAAGAATTAATAAACGCCTACAAAAGGGGCGAAGACATTCATTCCTTAACGGCTTCTCAGATTTTTAATGTTCCAATTGATCAAGTCTCACAAAGCCAAAGACGAGAGGCAAAAGCTGTTAATTTTGGAATTATTTATGGTATAAGTGATTATGGTCTTGCTCAAAACATAAAAACAAGTAGATTTAGAGCAAAGAGTTATATTGATTCCTATTTCCTAAAATATCCAAAAGTTAAAGAATTCTCTAATCAAAACATTGATTTTGCAAGAAAAAATGGATATATTAAAACATTGTTTGGAAGAATAAGACATATTCCCGAAATCAATTCATCAAATTATAACACTAGAACATTTGCCGAAAGGGTTGCAATGAATATGCCTTTGCAGGGAAGCGCCTCTGACATAATTAAATTTGCTATGATAGAAATCGATAAAAAGTTAAAGGGCTATAAAAGTCAGCTCATACTACAAATACACGACGAGTTAGTTGTTGATGTATTCCCAGGAGAGGAAGAAAAGGTTAAAAACATTCTTTTAGACTCAATGGAAAATGTTGTAAAGCTCAAAGTCAATTTACCTGTTTCAATAAATGTTGGGCAAACATTGTATGATTGCAAATAGGAAATATTCATAATTTAGAAAAAATAGCTTATTTTATTTGACTAATCTTAAAAAAATGAGATATAATCAAATTGGTGATAAAATGCAATACAGACGAAAGATGGGAATAGATTACGGAGATAAGAGAATAGGAATTGCCTTTACCGATCTTCTTGGTTTGATTTCTTCGGCATATGATGTTTATGAAAATAAAAACACAGAAACATCGTTAAGCTATTTATCAGAGCTAGCAAAGGAAAAAAATGTTGATGAAATCGTGATTGGACTGCCTCTTAGTATGGATGGGTCTGAAAATGAGAGGACAGCTGTTACCAAGAGTTTTGGAGAAAATTTAAGCAAACTATCTGGTATCAAAGTTGTCTATGAGGACGAAAGGCTTTCATCTTATGAGGCGGAGGAGATTTTGAAAGAAGCAAAACTTCCTTGGGAAAAAAGGAAACAGATTCTTGATAAGGTTTCGGCTCAGGTCATATTGCAAAGCTATCTAAACAACAAAAAATAAAAAGGAGAAAATTATGGCTACTACAAAAACAACAAAAACTGCCACAAAAACAGCAACAAAAACAACAAAAAAAGCACCAGAAAAGAAAGAGGAAATGGTGAAGGTTGATTTATTGGAAGTGCTTTTAGATGAAAAAAACACAGCTCCAATATTTATGCTTGATGAGAAAGGAAATCAAATCGAGTTTGAACAAGTTGCAGTGATTCCTTATGGGGAAGATGACCTCTATTGCATATTAAAACCTATTACAAAAATAGAAGGTATTAATGATGACGAAGCTGTTGTATTCCTTGTAACAGAGGATGAAAATGGAGAGTCAATTCTCAAAGTTGAGGATCGTGAAGAAGTTGCCATTTCTGTTTTTGACCAATACTATAACCTTATTGAAGAAGCAGCTGCTGAAAAAAAGAAGAAGAAAACAACACCTAAGAAAAACTAATAAATTTTGCTGAAAAAGAGTTTTAATTTTTGTATAAAAAAAGTTTTTTTGCCTAACATATTATTACAAGGGAAACCTTGAATAATGGGAGGTGAAAACTATGTTTGGAAGAAAAAACTCAAAAGCTAGCAAAGAGTCTAGAAGAAAGAGTGGAAACGCTGAAGCTGGCATGGATATGTCAACAAGTTCTTCAAGATCAAATTCTTCAAGCAGTTCACAAAGAAACTGCTCAAACTCTTCTAGCAGAAACAGTAAATAGTTTTTTGCCAAAAAAAGACAGGGGGAATGCCCCCTTCTTTTTTTTGTTTATTGCGTTTCTTCTCAACAAAATACTCTAAAATTTGTAGAGTATTTTTTTTATGATTGCATAGAATAGTGTTGTAGGAGATTTTATGTGGGAGTATTCTATTAATATTAAAAACTCCAACCCCCAAATTATTTCCTATATATTTTCTGCTTCAAAGAAATATATAGAAAAATTAGGTGGTGTTGCGACTATATATGCCGAAAAAGAACATTCTTGGATAATTCTTGCAGTTAATGAGCAAAGCAAGGAAAAAGCTCAAAACTTTTTATGTAAGTGTTTGACAAGAGTAATTTGTAGTTTTTTTAAGACTGATTTTTTGGAGAAAAAATTAAATTTGCCAATTAAAGATAAAATGGAGGTTTTGGCTTTTAAAAAGGCACTTATCAATTTTGATAAAGAAACTGATTTTTATATTATTTCAAAAAATTTATCTTTTGATAGCGTGCTTTATCTTGAATCTTTTTATAATTTCAGACTTATTAAGCTAAGAGACAAATGGGAGGAGCTTATCTCTCTTGCAAACGAGAACAAGGATTACCTCATAAATTCCGAATCTTTTTTCGATTTATTAAAATTTTTGGTGGATAATATTGACATTAATGAGCCGGAGATTGATATTATAGAAGGCGATGATGGTTACAGGATTTTTAGTGGAGATGAAGAAAACTCAATGGAGGGGTTGACATCAGAAAATTTAATTTCTTCTGTAATAGATCTGTCCCCCCAAAAGATAAACTTATATTGCAAAAAGGAAAATTGTGCTACTGATTTAATAAAAAGAATATACGAAAAGCGAGTTAATTTAAAATTTTCAAAGGAATCTAATAAAGAATGCTTAACTTTTTCAAAAATTTAAAATTTTGATTGACTTTTTAAAAATTTTGTCATATACTTACCTTAACTTAATAGCTTAGTCAAAGACAAGTAGCTTTTTATGAGTTTTTACAGAGAGGGATTGGTTGGTGAAAAATCTTAAAACAATTTAAAGTGAAACCACTTTGATGTTGATGGCAAAAAATATTAATAAGTGGCAATATGATTGCAATTAAGGTGGAACCGCGGTTAATTAATCGTCCTTAGAGATTCTAAGGATTTTTTTATTATTAAGGAGGTTATTATGGAAAACGAATCATTACAAATTTCAAGACATTCAATGGCACACGTGCTTGCAAAGGCTGTTGTGGAATTATACCCAACGGCAAAATTAGCAATTGGACCTGCAATTGATAATGGGTTTTATTATGATATAGACTTAGATGAAGCTTTGTCTCCATCAAATTTTTCTGTTATAGAGAAGAAGATGAAAGAAATAATTAACAAGGGTGGGGAGTTTAAAAGAAAAGAGATTTCTAAACAAGAGGCTCTTGATTTGTTTAAGGGAAATGAGTATAAAGAAGAAATCATTAAAGATCTTCCAGAAGGTGAAAAAATAAGCGTTTATTATTTAGGAGAGAACTTCCTTGATTTATGCAGAGGCCCTCATGTTGAAAGCACTAGAAATCTTCAAAACTTTGCTTTTAAAATAGCAAAAGTCAATGGCGCTTATTGGCGAGGCAACGAAAAAAACAAGATGCTACAAAGAATCTATGTTTATGGATTTTTAAACAAGCAACAGTTAAATGATTATATAAATAAAATGGCTGAGGCCGTCAAAAGAGATCACAACAAGCTTGGCAGAGAACTAGAACTGTTTACTACCGTGGATTATATCGGTCAAGGACTTCCTATTCTTCTTCCAAGAGGGGCAAAAATCATACAGTTACTTCAAAGGTTTGTGGAAGATGAAGAAGAAAAAAGAGGCTGGCAACTCACAAAAACACCTTTCTTTGCAAAGAGTGACCTCTACAAGATTTCGGGGCATTGGGATCACTATAAAGACGGAATGTTTGTAATTGGTGACGAGAAAGAAGGGGAGGTTTTTGCATTAAGACCTATGACTTGTCCCTTCCAATATCAATGTTACCTCAACAAGCCAAGGTCATATAGAGATTTGCCTTTAAGGTATAATGAAACCTCAACTCTTTTTAGAAATGAAGCAAGTGGTGAGATGCACGGGCTTATCAGGGTAAGACAGTTTACTATTTCGGAAGGGCATTTGATGTGCACGCCTGACCAACTTGAAGAGGAATTTAAAAACTGCCTAGAACTTGCAATTTATATGTTAAAGACGCTTGGGCTTTATGAAGATGCTTCATATCGTTTTTCTCAATGGGATCCAAATAACACTGAAAAATATATCGGAACAAAAGAGCAATGGGATGAAGCTCAAAGTGCAATGAAAAACATCTTAGATCACTTGCAAATCCCTTATAGCATTGGAATAGGAGAAGCGGCATTTTATGGTCCAAAACTTGACATTCAAATAAAGAATGTTTGGGGGAAGGAAGACACCTTAATAACAATACAAATTGATCAACTTCTTGCCCAAAAATTTGGAATGGAATATACTGATAAAAATGGATTAAAACAAAATCCTTATATAATTCACCGAACAAGTATTGGTTGTTACGAGAGAACTCTTGCTTATTTAATTGAAAAATATGCCGGAGCATTCCCTCTTTGGCTTGCACCAGAACAAGTAAAGGTTTTGGCTTTAACCGACAGAAATAATGATTATGCTTTAAAAATCGCCGAAAAGCTTAAATCGGAAGGATTAAGAGTCGAACTGGACACAAGAAATGAAAAAATTGGATATAAAATCAGGGAAGCGCTCTCAATGAAAATTCCTTACTTAGTTATTGTCGGAGATGAAGAGGAAGCAAATCAAACAATTTCCATAAGAGGCAGAGGGAATGAGAATAAATCTGGGCTAAATTTGTCAGATTTTGTAATAAGGCTAAAAGAAGAAATAAAAATCAAGAAAATATAAGTTAAATCATTTGCAAAAATTCTTTGTATATGTTAAAATTTGGAGGTAAAATGACATTTGCAGAAATATTTATACCAATAGGCATAATTATAATTTTGATCATTTTAGGATTTTATTTAAAGTAAAAGGAGATTAATATGGGAGTAACTCAATGGGTTTTAATAGCTTTTATTGTTGTTTTGCTTATTGCATATCCTCTTTTAATGTCAAGGAGAAACAAAATTGAAAATCAAAAGATGCAAGAACAAGCAAACAGCCTAAAAAGAGGTGATGAGGTTATAACATCAGCCGGAGTTTATGGCAAGGTGCTTGAAGTAAAACAAGACGGAGAGGCTAAAAAGGTGGTTATTGAAACAGGGAGTGACAAAAACAAAAGTTTCTTGACAGTGGACGCCTATTCTATTTATGCTGTTTTAAACAAAAAGCCAGCCGAGCCAGTTAAAGAAAAAAAAGAAGAGGTTAAAAACGAAGAATTAAAGAAAGAGCCATCAGAAATAACAAACGAGTCAAAAGTTGTTGATGAAAAAAAAGAAGAGCCTAAAAAGGAAAAAACTTCTTTAAAAACATCAAAACCAAAGAAAGAAGTAAAAAATAAAGAAAAAAAAGCAAAGAGTGAGTAAATTTATTAAAAAAGAACCTAACAAAGAAGTAAGGTTCTTTTTTTTAATGTAATAATTTCTTAAGAATTTTTAGCTCCCTAAAGATTTGTTAAATTGAGTATTGACAACTATTGATTTTTATTTTACAATATTGTAATAAAAAAAGGAGTGAAAGTGAATTTATTAAAAAAATTTTATTTAAAAAGAGTTGTTAACGAAGGTTTTAATCTTAAATACGTTCCTAAATCACTTAGAAAGGATAAGGATATTGTTTTGGGCGCTGTGAAAAAATATGCTTGGGGTTTTAGGCATGCTGATGAGTCTCTTAAAAAAGATAAAGAATTTGTTTTGTTGATTGTAAATGAATGTGGATACGCACTTAAAGATGTCGATGAATCTCTTAAAAAGGATATGGATGTTGTTAAAACTGCGGTCCAAAAAAATGGATATAGCCTTGAATTTGCTGATCAATCTTTAAGAAAAAATAAGGACATTGTTTTATTAGCTATAAAACAAGAGCCTAAAAGTCTTCAATTTGCAGATGACTCTCTTAGAAAAGATAAGGAAGTTGTTTTAGAAGCTGTAAAGAAAAATGGTATGGCTCTTGAGTTTGCAGATGATTCTCTTAAAAAAGATAAGGAAGTTGTTTTAAAAGCTTTAAAAAAGGACGGCTGTGCACTTAAATTTGCTGATAGATCTTTGTATAAAAATCAGGATATTATCAAATTTCTTATAAATAACTATGAACCTCCTGCTTTGAATTATTATTATGAAAATAATAGAGATTTAATTTTAGAGCTTATTAAAGAATGTCCTCAAATTTTTAAATATGTTAATGAATCTTTAAAGAATGATAGAGAAGTCGTTTTTACGGCTGTAAGTATCGATGGAAAAAATCTTCAGTTTGCTAATAGTTCCCTTAAAAATGATAGAATAATCGTTCTTGAAGCACTTAAGAATAATAGGGTTGAAATTGGACAAATTGCAAATAGTATATCCTCTAAATTAAAAAAAGAAGATCAAGAAATCAATTTTATATGTGAAAATAGTGAGATTATAAAACAAATTTATTTTAATCCAGAAATATTTTTACAGTTAACGACTGAACATTTTAAACATAAAGAATTTATATATATTGCTCTTGCAACAGTAAAAAGCTCTTTAAAGGATAACGTGAAAGATATGAAGGAATTTAGTGATGATTATACTAATGGTGTAAAAAAATTACTTAATTCCATTCAAGATAATACCAAAAAACAGATGGATATAATCGCTGAAGAAAAGAAGTTTCAAAAATTTCAAAAAGAGCAAGAAGAAAAAAAAGGTTTAGAAAACAAAGAAAAGCGAGAAGAAATTAACAAGTTTATCGATGATTTTGATTTAAATTTATAAATATTGATGGATTGTCAAAGTGAAAAAAAACTTTATTAAAATAGTTGAGGAAAAAATTGATAATATTCAAAAATCAATTAAGAAAAAAGGCTGATTAATAATTCAGTCTTTTTTTTGTTTAACTTTTTCATAATTATTGTTTTGCTAGCATACCTTATAGCAAAAAGGAGTGGCTATGAAGATTAAAGCAACTAGCTTAAATGAAAAAAAGGGCCATTTGGCTGTTTCTGTTATTAAAGGTTCGCTGATAGCTTTATGTATTTCTTTGATTGGAATTTTGTTATTTGCGTTTTTATTAAAGTTTACAAATATATCTGATGGATTAATAGTTCCTATTAACCAAGTAATCAAGGGAATAAGCATATTTTTGGGGGTTTTTATTGGCCTTAAAAATGAAAAAAAGATGGGGCTTGTTGGGGGATTTTTAGTTGGGTTAATCTACACAATTATAGCTTTTTTGTCATTTTCAATTCTAGATGGGAGCTTTTCTTTTGATAAAACTTTGTTAAATGATGTAATATTTGGTTCTATTATTGGTGGAATTTGTGGGATAATATCAATCAATATTAAAAAATCTTCAAACTAGGCTAAAAAAGTTTGACAACTTTCCCTTATATAGCTATAATTAAAAAAGTAAAAATTAAGGGGAAGCAATGACGAAGAAAAAAGCTAGAATAGGTTTTATAATTTTAGGAATATTTACAATTATAGGAATAATACTTTCTGTTTGCAGTTTTAATATTCCTTTCACATATTCAAGATACAATGGTTTTGCAAATTCAATATCACTTGGCTTAGATTTGTCGGGTGGTATTTCTGCCGTTTATGACTGCTCGCTTTCCGATGACAGTGGGACAGGGGATTTGTCGAGTGCAATTGACGCTACAATAACAAGACTTGAAGGAATTTTATATGGTGAAGGATTTTCCGAGGCAACAGTAACAAGGCAAGACAGCAGTAAAATTCGTGTTGAAGTTCCAAATCTTTCCGACTCAGAGGAGCTTTTTGATTTGATAGGAAAACCTGCATCGCTTTATATTTCAACAAACAGTTCATTCGATGTAAATGAGCCAGCAGGAGATTATGTTTCTGGAAAAAACATCAAAGATGTTTATGTGAGTTATAATAATGAAAACTCAAATTATGGTGTTGTGCTTAATTTTGATGAAACAGGGACTTCTTTGTTTTCTAAGATAACAGAAGAAGCCTCAAATGGGGACAAGACTCTTTATATTAACATTGGAGATGATGAGCCATTGCAAGTTACTTGTGAAGAAAAAATGACACAGGGAACAACTTTTGTTTATGGTGGTTCAATTCAAGACTACGAAAGTGCAAAAGAATATGCAATGATGATTATGAGTGGAACATTTAGTGCAAACCTCGAAATGGTTGAGTGTACTGTTGTTTCAGCAACTCTTGGTAAAAACGCATTGCTTTATGGAATTATTGCAGGTGGAGTAGCACTTCTTCTTGTTATGGGAATTATGTGGTGGAGATATGGCCGTTTAGGACTCCTTGCAAACTTTTCTTTAATTATATATATGATTTTAATGCTATTTTTCTTGCAAGCAATTCCTTTTATCCAATTAACTCTTCCAGGGATTGCAGGTATAATTCTTAGCATAGGAATGGCAGTTGACGGAAATGTCATCATTTTTGAAAGAATTAAAGAAGAGTATGCCTCAGGCAAGAAAATTCATCTTGCAGTTAAGGGAGGTTTTTCAAAAGCTTTTTGGCCTATTTTTGACTCAAACATTACAACAATTATAACATCAATAATCCTCTATATTTTGGGAACTGCGTCGATAAAAGGTTTTGCCTTGACCCTTCTTTTGGGCATAATTTTATCGATGTTCTCAACGCTTGTAATGACAAGAATCCTTGTGAAATGGGCTTTGCCATTTAATGCCAACAAGCCAAACAAACTTAAATTAAAAAGAAGTAAAAAAGACAAAGATGTTGCTATAATTGAAGAGGGCGGAGAAGACAAAAATGTCCCTGAAAACGAAATTGTGGTGGAGGGATAACCTATGAAGAAATTTAAATTTAACAAAGAAAAATTATCCCTTGATAATTTGATTGAGAATTCAAAATTTGACTATTGCAAAAACTTAAAGTGGATTATAATCGCACCCCTCGTTTTGATTTTTGTTGGCATAGTTTTGCTCTCAACAATCGGCTTTAACCTTGGTCTTGATTTTACTGGTGGATCTGTTTTAACCGTTTATTCAAATAACGGTGGTGAGATTTTGCAAGATGATGGCGTAACATCAGCAAAAAAATATGATTTAAGCAAAGACAGTGATTACAACCAATTTAAAAGAGAAATTGAAAATGTCTTAAAGAGTTGTGGAATAGGCGGAAATTTTGTTTTCCAAACAACAACAATTGATATCGATGACCTTGGCGTTTCTGATGGAGAAGCTGTTTTGGTTAAATATCAAAATATTGATGGAGCTACATCTGAGCAGATAACAGAAAAAAATCTTGAAATAAAAGATGCCTTACTGGAAAGGTTTGGCTATGATATAGAAGTAGATTATGAAAAAGCGGTTGTTCTTGGAGGAGTTATAACTCCAACTGCAAGCCAAGAGTTATTGATGAAAGCTTTTATTGCTATGCTTGTTGCAATGCTTTTAATTTTAATCTACATTATTTTCAGATTTGAGCTTACAAGTGGATTTGCTGCAATTCTTGCACTTTTCCATGATTTGTTGGTGGTTACAAGCTTAATGCTTATTTTCAGAATAACCATTAACAGTTCCTTTATCGCAGCTATTGTTACGATTTTGGGATACTCAATCAATAACACCATTATTATATTTGACAGAATAAGAGAAAATATTAGAAGTGGCGTTTATGAAAAAGCTAGCAATAGTACCATTGCAAATATTTCAGTTAAAGAGACAATGACAAGATCTGTTTACACAACATTAACAACATTTATAACAATCGCCTTAGTTGCAATAATTGGTGTGTCTGATATAAGAGACTTTGCTCTTCCTATTGTTTTTGGTATTCTTGCAGGCTTCTATTCCTCAGTATTTATAACTCCTGGGTTATGGGCGATGGCTTACAGAGGATCAAAGAAAGCAAAGATTAAAATGCCAAAAGACAAAGAAAAATATGAAGTATAACATTAAAAAATTGCGAGTAAATGCTTGCAATTTTTTTTTGGATATTATATAATGTTTAAGTCATTGAGACAAATTAACACCCATTACTTATTTAACAGCCGTTGCCTGTGTTTTTCTCTCAAACAGAGGTTGTTGTTAGAGTTATGACAGAGTGGGGAAGACTAAAAACAAAAAGGAGGAAATAAAATGTCGGTTATATCAATGAAAGAATTTTTAGAAGCCGGTGTGCATTTCGGACATCAAACCAGAAAATGGAATCCAAAAATGAAACCTTACATTTTTATGGCAAGAAACGATATTCACATCATCAATCTTGAAGTTACTACTCAACAAGTCGATAATGCTTACAGCTTTATTAGAGATGTTGTTGCTTTAGGAAAATCAATACTCTTTGTTGGAACAAAAAAGCAAGCACAGGAAGTTTTAAAAGAAGAAGCTGAAAGATGCGGAATGTTTTATGTTACAACAAGATGGTTGGGAGGAACACTTACCAATTTCAAAACGATCAGAACAAGAATTGACAGGCTTAACAAGCTAAATCAAATGGAAAAAGTGGGAGAATTTGACCTCCTACCTAAAAAAGAAGTTGCTCTTTTAAAAGCAGAAAGAGACAAACTTGAAAAGAACCTTGGTGGAATTAAAGAAATGAGAGAACTTCCAGGTGCGATTTTCGTAGTTGATCCATCTTGTGAACACATCTGCGTAAGAGAAGCTAAATCATTAAAAATCCCTATGGTTGGACTTGTTGACACAAACTGTGATCCATCTGGAATCGATTATGTTATAGCTGGAAACGATGATGCTATCCGTTCTGTTAAATTAATTACAGCTGCCATGGCAGATGCTGTTATTGAAGCAAAGGAAGGTGTTGCACCAGCAAAAAAAGAAGAAGTAACTGAAGATGTTAACCTTGAAGAAGCTATGAAAGAAATGACTCTTATGGTTAAGGCAGAAGACAAAGATAAAAAACCTGCAAAAAAACCTAGGGCAAAGAAGGTGGAAAAGGTTAAAGACGATCAGAAAGTTGAAGAAAAAACAGAAAAAGGAGAAGAATAATATGTTTACTGCTCAAGATGTTGCAAAACTTCGCGCTCAAACTAATGCGGGAATGATGGATTGTAAGAAAGCTCTTACGGAAACAAATGGTGATTTTGAAAAAGCTGCTATATGGCTAAGAGAGAAAGGTATTGCAGCTGCTGCAAAAAAACAAAGCAGAATAGCTTCTGAGGGAGTTGTTGGGTCATATATTCATATGGGTGGAAAGATTGGCGTTTTAATTGAAGTTAATTGTGAAACAGACTTCGTTGCAAAAACTGATGCTTTCCAACAATTAGTAAAGGATTTAGCTATGCAGGTAGCTGCCGCAAATCCTAAATACGTAAGAAGAGAGGAAGTTCCTGCACAAGAACTTGAAAATGAAAAAGAAATTTTAAGAGTTCAAGCCCTTAATGAAGGAAAGCCAGCTCAAATCATTGAGAAAATGGTTGAAGGAAGAGTTACAAAATTCTATAAAGATGTTTGCCTTTTAGATCAAGATTTTGTTAAGGATTCATCAAAGACAGTTCAAGAAATAATTAATGAAGCTACTCTTACAATAGGAGAGAAGATTTCGGTCAGAAGATTTGTTCGTTACGAAATGGGTGAGGGTCTTGAAAAGAGAAATGACAACCTTGCTGAAGAAGTTGCAAAACAAATGGCAGGAAAATAGAAAAAAGCAATGGTTTTCACCATTGCTTTTTTTATTATAGGCAATTTAATGTATTTTGGTATTGACAATTATATTAATATGTTTTATAATATCTTTCGTTAAGGAGAAAAAAATGAATAAACATAAAGATAGAATAAAAATAATTGATGAAAGAATGAAAAACATAATCGAAGAAGAAGACAAAAGAATCTTTGAAAAACTATACACAGATCTTGGTAAAAATTTTTATAAATATTATAAAGAGCAACAATTAACCGATGAAACCGCTAAAGACATGTGTGATTTAATAGAGAAGCTTTTAGATTTATGTGGTGTGGCAAAACTCAACAAAGAAATTGACAATTCAACTACTAAATTTATAAAAAACTATAAACATGTTGAATACATTAATGCATTAACAAAAAAAGTTTTAGACATCAAATTTAATCCCGAACAAGATGAAAAGCTTAATCAAGAAAATTTAATTAATGAAATTGAAAATTCTATTCAATCAAATGAAAACATAATAAATAACTTGAAAAATAAATCTATTAGTGTAGAAAAAATATTGTTAGATATTATAAAACAAGTCAGCAAAAGTTTTTCTGATTTGTCAAACAATAAGTTTGATGTTATGATGTCGGATAAAGTAGAAGATTATAACAAAAAAGGTAATATAAACGGCATAATAAATACATTGTCTAATTATTTTGAAAATGAAACTGTTTTAAACATATTATCAGGTGCAACTCTATCAATATTAAAATCAAGTAAAATAAAAATTAACAAAACAATAAAATCTTTTGAAACATTTTTTAATGAAGTTTTAAGCGACAACGAATTTTTGAAAAATTATATTATTAGTCAAGAAGACTTTTTTCATGGATTAAAAAATAAGGATAGTTCTTTAAATAATATTTTCTCTGCAATTTCACTATACCTGTTTAAGAAAGCACCATCGATTGTTATAAAGAGTGATATAAATAAGCTTTATAATGGAAGCATAGATAAATTTGGTGAAAAAAGGATTGGTATCAAGGAGTATTTTATTAATAATTATAAATCAGAAAAAGAATTAAAAGAAAAATATTGCTTACTAATGCTAAAAAAAGTTTCTATCTTAAATATTAATGCTAACATGGTCGATAATTTTAGGAATGAAATAAAAGAGGTATGTGAAAAGTTAAAATTAAATAAAAAAGATAGTGCGATTATAGATTCATGCTTTAATGATATCGAAATTTTAATTTCATACACACGATACCAGGAAAAGAGTACAAGAAGTTTATTCATTAAAAGCGAGGAAAAAAAATCGAAAGATAGTGACAAAATATTAAAAGAAAATCTAAACCTATTGCTAAAAGTATATGATGCAGAAACTGTTTCAAATATACTTAAAACTGATTTGAGTATCCTTGCATTAAATACATCTTTATTACAAGGTATTTTATTTAAAATAAAAGATTCAAAAGAATTAAAAATAGATTTTGCTCAAAATATTGCTCAAACATTAACTAAATTATCCATATATGATACAAAGCAAAAAATTTCTAAAAACAGAATAAATAAACATACTCTATCAATAAATGAATTTGACAACGAAAATTTTGCTATTACTTTATTGGAAAATGTTGAGTTAGATAATCCTAATTTAGATGATGAGCAGAAAAAAATTATTGAAAACCTTTTAAATAATAAAAACATACCTCAGGATAAAAAAATACAAGATCAAGAAGATGAACAACAAGAAGAACAAAAACAAGATGATGAAAAACAAGAACACGATAAAATAAGAGATATAACTAAAAGTTTTGACATTGATAGAATAATCAATAATTTATATGAATATTGTAGTTATTTATATAATCAAGATAAATTTGAAAAAGATAATAATAAAAATGCTTTAGTTAATAAAATAATCAATAATTTTTATAGATTAAATAAACTAGCTTCTTTAGATAATCTTTATGAAATAGAAAACTTAAAGAATTATTTAATCAATTTAAGAGAATTTTTAATAAATGAATTAAATAATAGGATATCTTTTGTTCATGGAAGCAAGTCGGGAATAAAGGTTGAAAATGACAAAATCATTCAATTTTATGGCAAAAATAATGATGGATATATTAAAAATTTTGTTATGCCTAAATTATATAGTAAAAATGAGAGGAAAGGTAAAACGAATCTAGAAATTAGCAAGCTATATAATAACATAAAACAATATATTAAAGATGGAATTATAGAAAATTATAATCAAGAAAAATTAGATGAAAAAATTAAAAATTATGTAAAAGATGAAATATCTGAAAAATTAGAACTCAACAAAGAGTATCAAGATCTAGATAAATATTTTGATATTAATAATCACTATTATAGATTAATAGATACTATTAATAAATTTATTTTTAAATGGGATAATTTTTCTAACCCAATATTAACATCAGTAGAGGAAGAAGAAAAATATATTGAAAATAGGTTAGATTCTCTTAAAAAAATTATATCCAATAAAGAGAAGAATTTAAAAAGTTGTTTTAATAATCTAGAGTTAAATAATCCATATCTTATAAGAGAAAAAAATAAACTTGATTTTTCGAAAAAAGAGTATGAAAAGTTAGAAAAAAGAAAAAAAGAATTGCAAGAAATGAAAAATTTTCATAAAAATAAAAGTGATTTTACTAAGAATGGTAAAAATATGGTTAATGATGAAAAGAAAGAATCTAATAATAAGAAAAATTCCGGTAATACGAAAGATTCTGATAATAAAAGAGATTTCGATGATAAGAAAAACGGATCAGGGAAAAATATAAATGACGATGATGGTATTTCAAAAGATTGAATATAAATTAAAATGTACTTATGAGAAATTATAAGTACATTTTTTATTAAATTTTTTATTAAATTTTTTATTAATTTCGTTTGTAAAAATGTTTAAATTATAGTATATTATCTTTAAGGAGATAATTGTATGATTAATGAGATGACGGAAGAGATTTTTAGTTCCTTTAAAGAAGATTTGGAAAAGGCGTATGCTCATCAGATCTCTGAATTTAGCGTTATAAGAGCAGGAAGAGCAAACCCTCATATTTTGGATAAAATTTCAGTAGAATATTATGGAGTGCCAACTCCTATTTACCAAATGGCAAATATAACGGTGCAAGAAGCAAGAATACTATGTGTTTCTGTTTGGGATCAATCACAAGTAAAAAATGTTTCCAAAGCTATTGCTATGTCTGATATTGGAATCACTCCATCTGATGACGGGAAGATAATAAGACTTGTTTTCCCTCAGTTAACAGAAGAAAGAAGAAGGGAAATAACCAAAACGGTAAAAAAGATTGCTGAAGATACTAAAATTGTTATGAGAAACGCAAGAAGAGATGCTCTTGATTTGTTAAAAGATATGAAAAAAGAAGGAGAACTTTCAGAAGATGAATTTGCCTCTTGCGAAAAAGAAATTCAAAAAATTTTAGATATTCAAGTTGCAAAAGTTGACTCTCTCACAAATGACAAAGAAAAGGAAGTAATGGAAGTTTAATTGTGAGGAATAATGACTAAAATTTTAAAAAACTATTTAATTAAAACACCTAAACATATCGGTTTTATTCTTGATGGAAACGGCAGATGGGCAAAAAAAAGAGGACTTTCAAGAAGTCTTGGTCACAAAGCTGGTGTTGAAGCAGTAAGAAAAACTGTTAAGGCTCTTATTAAATATAAAATTCCTTATGCTTCTATGTTTGCTTTTTCAACCGAAAATTGGAAGAGAAGTAAAGAAGAAGTGAATTGTATATTTGACCTAATAAGAAACTTGTTAAAAGAAGAAAGGGGAAGTTTTATCAATCAAAAAATCAAACTTGTTATTTCTGGTGATATAAGTTCTTTGCCGAAGGATTTGGTTGAAAGTATAAATGAGGTATTAAATATTGATATTAAGGATCCGAAGTTGACTCTTAATATTTGTTTAAATTATGGTGGTAGGGCTGATATTGCTAGGGCTGTTAATAAGCTAATTGCCCAAGGAAAAAGAAGCATAAACGAAGATGACATCACCAATAACTTGTACTCTGCTGGCATTCCTGACCTAGATTTTGTTATTAGAACAAGCGGTGAGCAAAGGATTTCAAATTTTATGATTTATCAAATTGCTTATGCAGAGCTATATTTCCCAAAGATATATTGGCCTGAATTTAACGAGAAAAAATTAAAAAAGGCTCTTAAAGTTTTTGCAAAAAGAAACAGAAGATACGGAGGATACTAAGATGAAAAAAAGAGTACTAACATCTGTTGGCATTGTCATTACACTTATATTGTTCTTTGTTTTAAAGACTGTTGTAAGCGACTATTTTTTTGATATTTTAATTCTTGGAATGGGTGTTTTTGCAAGCATTGAGGCTTCGAAGATTTTTTCAAAGGCTGGTGTTTTTAATAATCTTATTTTAAGCACAAGTTTTCCATTTTTACTATTTATAGCCAATTTGTTAGGTATATATTATTCTCTTGCTATTTGGATAATTATATTAATTAACATTTCATTAATAATTTTTATGGGACTAATCTCATTCCTTTGGAGTTTAATTTCGAAAAGAACTGTTGATGAAATAAGAATAAGAGGATTAAATTGTAAAAAAGCCAAGTTTTCTTTGCTAAAATCTTGTGGTAATATCGCTTGCTTTGTTTATCCAAGTCTTTTTATAATGAGCATGATGTTTTTAAATCATTTTGACTCACTCGATTTTGAAAATATCCAATCCTTTAATGGAAATCTCTCCATTATAATACTATTACTTGCATTTTTAATCCCAATCTTTACCGACACCTTTGCAATGCTTACTGGCATGCTTATCGGTGGGAAAAAATTATGTCCAAAATTAAGCCCTAAAAAAACAATTTCAGGTGCTGTAGGCGGAACTTTATGGTGTGTCTTGTTTTTGGCTTGCATTTACTTAATTTTAAATGCAACTGATATGTTCTATGATACATTCATTTCTGGTGGCTTGCCAATATGGGTTTTCTTATTAGTAGGTTTTTTTGGTTCCGTTGTGGCTCAAGCAGGGGATTTGTTTGAATCATTTCTAAAGCGAAAAGCAAACTTAAAAGACAGTGGTAGAATTCTTCCAGGTCATGGTGGAATGTTAGATAGAATTGATTCTTACATTTTTGTTGCGCCATATTTATTCTTGGCTTTTGTTTTGGTAGTTTTAATATAATTTTGCTAAAATATTATCATTTTTTCCTTTTTTGACAATAAAATATGATAGGAGTATAATGGCAACACTAACTTATATACTATATATATTGCTGGCAATAGGAATCTTGCTCTTTATGGTTTTAATTCATGAGCTTGGACATTATATTGCAGGCAGAATTTTAAAATTTAAAATAACAGAATTTTCTATCGGTTTTGGAAAAGCTATTTTTTCACGCACGAATAAAAGAGGAGAAAAAATTTCTTTAAGGCTTTTTCCTTTGGGTGGATATTGTGCTTTTGCGGGAGAGGGCGATGAAAGTAATACGCCACAAAAAGGTGATTTCAATTCATTCGCACCTTGGAAGAGAATCATAGTTTTTTTTGCCGGTGTTTTTATGAATTTCTTAACGGCTATATTATTCTCACTTATTCTTCTTTGCACATATGGTGGAAGAGATATTGTAAAAGTTGTCGATATAAACGAAGATTACTCTTCCTCTATTGTGCTTAGTGAAGGCGATGTTATATATGAGGTAGGAGATCAGAAACTAGATATTGCTTTTGGAGTTTTGTATAATGATGCCTTTAATTATCAATTATCTCAGGCTAAAAAGTTTGAAGAAGAAGCAAATGATCCTTCTGTTGGGATTAGCGATTACACATTTTCAATGACTGTTAGACATAAAGACGGCTCAGTTGAAAAAGTCGAAGGTGTTAGATTTTTTGAAATTGTAGAAAAAAATGAAAGTGGGGAAGATATAACAAAATATACTCTTGGAATTACACTTGATTATTATGTTCATTCATTTGGCGAGGCTTTGGCTAGATGTTGGAGTTACGCTTTTGGTCTTGCATGGCTTGTGCTTAAGTCATTGTGGCAACTTTTAACCTTTCAAATTGCAATCAACAACATAGGAGGGCCAATTTCTACAATTGGAACAATTGCAACAGCTTCTCAAGCAAACTTTGCAAATTTATTAATATTGATACCTATGATATCTGCAAACTTGGCAGTATTTAATTTGTTGCCTTTTCCTGCGCTTGACGGATCACATATATTATTCACTTCCATTGAATGGATAAGAAGGAAGCCGATAAACAGAAAAGTAGAAAATATGATTCATTTTGTTGGGCTTTGTGTGTTGTTTGCATTCGTTATTATAGTTGACATTTTGCACTTTGTTTTGTAAAATTGATTTATGGAAAAAATTTATGACTTACTATTTAAAAACTTTGGGCAAAAATATGATTTTATAAAATTATATGATGTTAGTTATGACACATCGCAAATGGAATGTGTGATAACCTTTTTATATCCACATGATAAGGAAATTTCTGATGATGACAGGTCTCAAATTAAGAAGGCTTTGTGTGATAATATAAAAATTAATGGAAATATTAAAATTAAATTTAAGAAAAGTTTTCTTGACTCAAACCTGATAAAAAAAGAGATATTGGATTTTATTGCCAAAAATTATAAAGCGATTTGGACTTATTTAACTCCAAATCAAATAACTATCAATAATCAACAAGAACAAATTGAAATAATATTTTCACTTGCAAGTGAAATAAAGAAATTTTTTGATATTTCTAACGTTGGTCAACTATTAAACAGTTATTTATGTGAAAAATTTATTGCAAGTTTTAATATAAAAAGTGTTATTGACAAAAACATTATAATTCCTGATGAAATTGGAGAAGTTGAGATACCCGTTTTACAGGAGAAAAACCCCAGATACGAAGTATTTGTTGTAAAGGAGCTTTTTGGAGGAAATATAATTCCTTCTCCTGAGTTTATTAAAAACAATAATCAAGCAAAAAATGATGTCATTTTAGCTGGTGATATTAGTCAATTTCAGAAAAAAAGTTTTATGAGAAAAAAGGGAAAGAAGGCAGGTGAAGAAGGGTATTACTATTCTTTTTTGCTAAATGATGGAAAAAAAATTGAATGTATTTATTTCTCTACAAAAACTAATATTCCTAAAATGGATTTGCTTGCAGATGGAATGACAATTTTATGCCTAGGTGATATAAAAAGGGGCTTGGGTGACAAACTTACCTATTACATAAAAAAAATATCATTAGCTACAATAAATGAAGAAAGCAAAAATTTGAAAGAGGTTAAAGAGGTAATTAAAAAAAGAAGAAATGTGGTGCTTCCCGAAGATTTTATTGAAATGAAACAATCAGATATTTTTACCATAGCGCCAACTTATAGTGAATTTATTAATAATAATAATTTTGTTATCTATGATCTTGAAACTACGGGGATAGATTCTGTGAGTGATAGTATAATTGAAATAGGTGCAGTAAAAATTGTAAATGGAAAAGTTACACAAAAATTTTCAACTTTTGTAAATCCTCAAAGACCAATTCCACAAGAAGCGAGCAGGGTAAATAATATAACAGACGAGATGGTTGCTGATGCGCCGGTAATAAACGACGTAATTCACGATTTTATGAGTTTTATTGATGGTTGTGTTTTAATGGGATATAATAATATTAATTTTGATAATAAATTTATATTCAAAGTTTTGAAGGATCTTGGGATTGATTTTAAGAACGAAACAATGGATGTTTATAATATTGTTAGAAATTCCCAAATCAAGCCAAAAAACTTTAAGTTAACTTCTGTTGCAAAATATCTAGGTGTTGATTTAGAGGGAGCGCATAGGGCTTATAATGATGCTTATGTAACTGCACAAATTTTTCTTAAATTAAATGAAATAAAAAACAATTAATTTATAAATTTTTAAGAAAAATAGTTGATTTTAGGTAATATATTTGCTATAATAACAATAGCTAGATAGTTTGGAAGTGGGCAAGTGGTTGCCCACTTTTAATTTAACTAGAGATGTTGAGTTTTAATTTATTGTAAAAGGAGGGTGAATGTCGATAAAAATAAAAGATGTTTGCACAGAAAAATTTCAACCTATTATAGAAAAAATGGGCTATGAGCTTGTTGAAGTTTTTTATGGAAAACAAAAAGATGGAATGAATTTAATTTTTTATATAGACTCCCCAAACGGTATAACCATTGATGATTGCGAAAAGGTTCACAGAATGATTGATCCAATCTTAGATGATTTAAATCCAACTAATGACTCACCGTATATTTTAAGCGTAAGTTCATTAGGAATTGACAGGCCATTAAAATCTGGTAGGGATTTTGATAGAAACATTGGAAAAGAAATAGAAGTAACATTATTTGCAAAGATAAATGGAAAAAAGAATTATAAGGGTGTTTTATTATCACACGATGAAAAATTTTTTACAATTGACAATAAAGAAATTCAACAATTCGAAAAAGATAAGGTTGCACATGTTGCACCGGTAATTAAGTTTTAAGGAGATTTTTATGATAAACAAAGATTTTTTTCAAGCATTAGAAGATTTACAAACAGAAAAGAAGATCGACAAGGAGACATTTATTTCAGCTCTTGAAAATGCACTTACTTCTGCCTATAAGAAAATGTATGGAGAGGGCAAATCTGCAAGGGTTAGCCTTAATCCTGACAGAAATATGATAAGAATTTATTCATATAAAACGGTGGTTGATGAGGTTGTTGATCCCGACAAGGAAATTTCTCTTGATGAGGCAAGACTTATAAAGAAGAGCTATAAGATTGGTGATCAGGTTGAAACAGAAGAGTCAACAAAAGATTTTGGCAGAATTGCTGCACAAACAGCTAAACAAGTAGTTATGCAAAAAATTAAAGAAAAAGAAAGAGAAATGGCTTTAAGTGAAATTTCTGAAAAAGAAGATGAGCTTTTAACAACAATTATAAAGCGTATTGACAACGGAACAATTTATGTTCAAATAGCAAACTCGAACGTAGAAGGCATTATGTTGCCAAGCGATCAAATTCCTGGGGAAAAATTTCAAGTTGGCCAAAGGATCAAAGTTTATGTTAAAAAAATAAAGGATTCATTCAGAGGCCCACAAATTCAAGTTACAAGGAGTAATATTGGATTTGTAAGAAAATTATTTGAGCTCGAAATACCAGAAGTTGCAAGTGGTGAGGTTAAAATTAAAAATATATCAAGAGATCCGGGTAATAGAGCAAAGGTTGCAGTTTATTCCGATAATCCAAACATTGATCCAATTGGAACTTGTGTAGGAAATCATGGAATCAGGATAAACACAATTGTTTCAGAGTTAAATGGAGAAAAAATTGACCTAGTTCATTACTGTGACGATCCACTTGAATATATTGCAAGGGCGTTAAGTCCTGCAAAGGTTATAAGTGTTGAAACTAACGATAGTTTAAATGCTTCAAGAGTAATTGTTCCTGATGATAAACTTTCCCTTGCAATTGGTAAGAATGGACAAAATGTTAGATTGGCAGCAAGACTTACAGGTTGGAAAATCGAAGTAAAACCAGAAAGTGCTTTTGGTAAGTCAGAAGAAAAAATCGCTAAAGAGGAATATGAGCTTACAGAGCTTTCTGACGAAGATTCATTCGAAAATTTAGATGATCTAGAAGAGATATCCTTTGATGGAGCAGATAATGAATAAGAAGGAAACATTAAGACTTTGTATTGCATGTAGAGAGATGAAGGATAAGCGAACATTAATAAGAGTTGTAAAAAATAAAGATGGGAGCATATTCATAGATAGAACTGGTAAGGCAAATGGTAGAGGTGCTTATGTTTGTAAAAACACTGAATGTCTTGAAAAACTAAAAAAGCAAAAATCTTTAAACAAAGCCTTTAAATGTGCAGTCGATAATGAAATATATGAAAATTTAAAAGAGGTAATAATTGGAGAAAATTAAAAGCTATTTAGGACTTGCAAATAATGCTGGATATTTAATAATTGGAAGTGACAATTTAAAATCATATGATAAAAAATTGTATTTAGTTTTATTAGATAAAAATGCAGGTAAAAGTTCAATAAAAATTGCTGATAAACATAAGCTAAACAATATAAGAGTGATTGAAGTTGATAACTTGGAAATAATCTCAAATATTCCAAAATGCAAAATTATTGGAATAAAAAACAAGGGTTTAAGCGAACAAATAATAAAATATCTTGACTGAAGGAGAGAAGAAATTTGGCAAATAAAACAACATTAGAAAATTTAAAAACTATTCATGAAATGCAACGAGATGGAAGTATCTTGGAGTTTTTGCGAGATATAAGAGCTCTAAAAACTGATCTTGAAAATTTTTCAAAAAGAGGCATTTCAAGAAAGGCGAAGCTAAAGGAAGAAGAAATTGAAAAGGCAAAAAAATTAGAACAAAGGGTTGAAGAAGAAAAACAACCTGAATATGTTTCTAATGATAACAGTAATGAGAATAAACAAGATGAAATAAAAACAGTTTCTACAATGTCCTCAAAAACATTTGATAATAAGGCAAACTTTAACAATAAGAAGTTTATAAACAACAATCAAAGGTCTTCTTTGTCAAATCAAGGTAAGTCTAACTTTCAAAAAGGTCAATATAATTCTAATAAGCCAAACTTTTCAAATAAGCCAAATTTTCAGAAAAATCTTCAATCATCTCTTCCAAACAGAGGACAAAACAGTAAATTTGGATCACAAAAATCGACTAATTTTGTATCAACAAAGGCAAATAGTTTCAAAAGCTTTGACGCACCTGACACGAATCTTCAATTAAACCAACCTGAAAGAAATTTTGGTAATAAAAATAAATCGCCAGAAAGAAACAAAATGATTGAAGAGAAGAAGTCGGCAATAAGAAAACAAGACAACAGAAATAAGAACACCTTTATTTCTATAGATGATGGATTTGAAGAGACCACTATGGGGTCAAGAAAAATTGCTAGACCAAAGAAAAAGTCAGAGACAAAGATCGCTCCTGCTGTAACTAACATAGTTTTAACTTCTAAAACAATTTCTGTTAAAGAACTGAGCGAAAAGACTGGTAAGCCAGTGGCAGAGATTGTTAAAAAACTAATGCTACTAGGAATAATGGCAACAATTAACAGCAGTATAGACTTTGAAACCGCAGATCTAATATGTCAAGATCTAGGAATTCAAGTTGAACTAAAATTAGATAAATCAATGGAAGAAAAACTGCTTGATGTCAGTAAAATTTCTGAAGAAGACAAAGAAAATCTTGTAAAAAGACCACCTGTTGTTACTGTTATGGGGCATGTTGATCACGGAAAAACCTCCCTTTTAGATGCTTTTAGAAAAACTGATGTTGTTTCTAGCGAGGCTGGTGGTATTACCCAAAAGATTGGTGCATACCAAATAAGCTTTAACGGAGAGAAAATTACCTTTATTGACACACCTGGTCATGCAGCTTTCACAGCAATGCGTTCAAGAGGGGCAAAAGCCACTGATATTGCAATTTTAGTTGTGGCTGCTGATGATGGAATAATGCCTCAAACTATTGAAGCTATTAATCATATAAAAGCTGCAAATGTTCCAATGATTGTAGCTATTAACAAGATGGATAAGCAGGAAGCAAATCCAGAACGAATCAAACAACAACTGGCAGAAAACGATGTATTACCAGAAGAATGGGGTGGATCGACTATTGTTGTTCCTGTTTCTGCAAAAACAGGAATGGGAATGGATCAGTTAAAGGAAACTATTTTGCTTGTTGCAGAAATGGAAGAGTTGAAAGCAAATCCTAAGAAGAAAGCTACCGGAGTTGTTATTGAAGCAGAGCTTGACAAAAACAAAGGGCCAATTGCAACAATTCTTGTTCAAAACGGCACATTAAAAGTTGGCGATTCGATTATGTCGGGTATTACTTATGGTAAAGTAAGAGCAATGTTTGATGAAAATGGAAAACCTCTAAAACAAGCGAGGCCATCGACACCTGTTGCTGTGTTGGGGCTTAACGAAGTTCCTTCATCGGGAGATAACGTCTATGCTGTGGAAGAGAGTCTATCTAAACAAGTAATACAGGAAAGAATAGCTAAAATAAAGGAAGAAAGGGCTTCGAAAACATCGGGCGTAACATTAGATGGCTTTATGGACAGAGTTCACGAAGGATCATTAAAAAATCTTAATATTATTATTAAGGCTGATACACAAGGTTCAGTGGAAGCACTAAAATCATCTCTTTTAACAATTAGAAACGAGGAAGCAAAAGTAAATATTGTTCATAGTGGAGCTGGGGCTGTAACAGAGTCCGATGTTATACTCGCAGATACTACAAAAGCTGTTGTGATTGCCTTTAATCAAAAACCTGTTCCTAAAGCAAAATCACTTGCTGAAAACTTGAAGGTTGAAATTAAGGAATACAAGATTATATATGAAATAATCGATGAGATAACAAAGAGTTTAACCGGTATGCTTTCAATTAAATATGAAGAAAAATATATTGGAATGGCAGAAATCAGAATGGTCTTTAAACTTTCTACTGCTGGGAAAGTTGCTGGATCTTATGTTAAAGATGGAAAAATCACACGAAATGCTATTGCAAAAGTAAAAAGAGGAGATGAAGAACTTGGCTCAACAACAGTAGAATCCTTAAAAATAGTAAAAGACGAAAAGGCAGAAGTATTAAAGGGATTTGAATGCGGTATTAAATTAAGAGATAACATCGACTTTAAAGAAGGCGATATGATTGAATTTTATGTCAAAGAAGCAATTAAGAGAGGGTAACAATGTCAAAGAGAATTGATAGAGCAAACAGTGAATTATTAAGATGTGTATCTGATATAATTCACAATAAAATGAATGACCCAAGAATTAATGATTTTGTTATGGTATCAGAGGTTAATGTAACACCAGATTTTAAATTCTGTAAAGTTAAAATTTGCCTACTTGAAAAAGATGTTGCAAAATCAGATGAAATAATAAAAATCCTACAAAAATCTGAGGGATTTATAAAACACGAACTATCACAGATGGTAAATATGCCATTTGTTCCAAAAATAACATTTGTATTTGACAAAAGCACACTTAATGTTATTAGAGTTGAAGAGTTATTAAAATCGTTAAACATACCAAAGGAGGATTAATTAATGAAGATTAAAAGCATTGCAAACGCAATCAAGAAAGGAAATAAAATTGCCATACTTGGGCATATATCTCCTGATCCGGATTGCCTTGGCAGTGCTTTTTCTTTGAAAGAAATCTTGGTTAATCAACTAGGGAAAAATGTTTTTGTGTTTGCAGATGGAGAAATTCGAGGTGGAGATAAACAAATATTTAATAATGAAGAGTTAAATCAATGTGAATTTATCTCGAGTGACTATGATTTATTAATTGTTGTTGACACACCAAACCTAAAAAGACTTGGAAAATTTTCAAAAGAAGTTCAAAAACATAAAAACATAATAAAAATTGACCATCATACAAATGAAGAACCTGAATTTGCTCATAAAATTATGATTGATGTTAGTTCAGCTTCAACCAGCGAATTAATATATATTCTATTAAGCGAATTCACTCAAAAAGTTTCAAAAAAAATTGCCACATATCTTTATGCAGGCATTTCAGCTGACACAAATTCCTTTTTGAATGATAATGTAACTCCAAGATGTATGTCTATTGCATCAAAATTATTTGATAACGGTGCAGACGTGTTATTGGTAAATAATTCTCATTTTAAATCAATTACACGCAGTCAATGGGATTTAACAAAACTTGCATATGACAAGGCGGAATTTTATGATAAATTTGCAATAATATTAATTAGTCAAAAGGATATTAAAAAGCTTCAAACATCTTCCGATGGAACATCTGCCTTTGCAAACAATATTCTTTCGGTTGAAGGGGTTATGGTTAGCTGTGTAATTACTGAAAAGAATCTGAAGACATTTAGTTGTAGTTTTAGGTCTGTTTATGGTATTACTGTAAATAAAATAGCGTCGGCTCTTGGAGGAGGAGGCCACAAACAGGCATCAGGAGCTATCATCACGGGCTCAATTAAGGAAGTGAAATCAAAGGTTATAGCTCAAATAAAAAAAGGACTAAAAGAGCAGGGTGTTATTAATGATTAACGGTATTATATTAGTTGACAAACCAAAGGGTATTTCTTCAAATACAGTTGTAAATATTGTAAAAAAATGTGTTGGAGCAAATAAGGCAGGGCATCTTGGAACTCTTGACGTTGCAGGGCACGGTCTGTTACCAGTAACACTAGGTAAATCAACAAAGCTATTTGACTATTTTTTAAATAAAGACAAAGTTTATAGAGCAACTTTTAAATTTGGAGTTGAAAGTGACACCCTTGATCTTGAAGGAGAAATTATAATAACCGATGACAAAAAAATTTCTGACGAAGAAATTTGTGAAACATTGCCTAAATTAATAGGAAAACAATATCAAATGCCTCCAATCTATTCAGCAAAAAAAATCAATGGAATGAAAGCCTATGACCTGGCAAGGGCAGGAAAAGATGTTCAATTAAAACCAAAATTAATTGAAATTTATGATCTAAAGCTTATAAAAAAGGTCGGCGATAATGAATTTTTATTTGAAATTCATTGTTCAAGTGGGACTTATATCAGAAGTTTATGTAGAGATATGGCCAGGCTTTTATCAACATGTGGATTGATGTCTGATATAATACGCACAAGATGTGGTAGTTTTAATTTAGATGAGAGTTATTCCTTGGAAGAAATTAAATGTGGAAAGTATGATGTTATAAGCCCTGATACAATTTTTAACTACGAAAAGATTTTTTTAACTTTTCAAGAGGTTAGTAAAATTTTAAATGGTGTTAATTTAAAAAGAAGCGAACCCGATGGGAATTATAGTATTTATGACAATAATGATTTTATTGGAATTGGAAGGATTGAAAAAGGTTTTTTGAGAATTACATTAAGGTTAATTTAAGAGGAGAGTTATGATAAAGTTTGGTCCTGCAGGTAACAGCATTAGTTTTTACGAAGAAGGTAATACTAAAACCATTCAAGCCCCAAAATGGATAAAAGAAAAGGGGCTTGATGCTTTTGAATATTCATTTGGAAAAGGATATACATTGTCAGCAGACACTGCCAAATTAATTGGAAATGAATTTAACAAATATGGCATAGCACTAAGTTTACACGCACCTTATTTTATTAATTTTGCCAATCCAAGTGAAGAGATGTTTGAAAAAACTAAAAATTATATTAGAAATGGCATAAAATATATGAAATTGATGTCAGCAGATAGGCTTGTTTTTCATCCGGCGTCTTGTGGTAAAATGAAAAGGGAAGAGGCATTTGAGCTTACAAAGAAAAGGCTGTCCTTATTGATAGAAGAACTTGATAAAGACGGGCTTATTGATGGAGTTTATCTTTGTCCTGAAACAATGGGAAAGTCAATGCAAATTGGAACCTACAAGGAAATTATTGATCTTTGTAAAATTCACCCAAATTTACTTCCGGCTTTTGATTTTGGTCATATAAATGCCTTGACAATGGGAGGATTAAAAACCGTTGATGATTACAAAGAAATTTTTGATTACTGCAAAGAAACTTTGGGTGAAGAACGAACAAAAAATTGCCATATTCATTTTTCCAAAATTGAGTATGGTGCAAAAGGGGAAATTAGGCATTTAAATTTTGATGACACAAAATTCGGACCAGATTTTTATCCACTTGCCATTTGTTTAAAAGAGCAACAGCTTAGTCCAAGAATTATTTGTGAATCAGCAGGAAAAATGGCAGAGGACGCATTGGAAATGAAAAATATTTATAACAAAATAGGTAATTAGTTAATAAAAATACTAGACACAGATTATTTTTTATGTTAAAATAATACACGAAAAAAAACAATAAAATTTATAAATAAAGGAGTTACTTATGATTACTGCAGGAGATTTTAGAAAAGGTGTTACATTTGAAATGGACGGAAATGTTTATATTGTCATTGACTTCCTTCATGTTAAGCCAGGCAAGGGCTCTCCATTTGTTAGATCCAAAATAAAAAATGTTATGACAGGACAAGTAAAGGAGGAAACTTTTAATCCTTCTGATAAGTTTACTGTGGCTGTAATTGAGAAAAAAGAAATGACTTATCTTTATAATGACGGGGATTTGTATTACTTTATGGATACTACTACTTATGACCAAATTCCATTAAATAAAGAAGCTGTTGCTGATACCCTTAACTTTATAACAGAAAATATGAACACAACAATGTATTTTTATAAGGGCAATCCTTTTGCTGTTTACCCACCAACTTTTGTTGAACTTGAAGTTGTTGATTGTGAACCAGGAATACAAGGTGACACATCAAAAGCAACAACAAAACCAGCAAGGCTTGAAACCGGATATGTGATTAATGTTCCACTATTTGTTAACATCGGAGAAAAAATTAGAGTTGACACAAGAGATGGATCTTACATGGAAAGAGTTAAGTAGTTTTTTCTTTTAAGTAATTAGCAAATAATAATTTGACGTCTGAAATTAATTTTTAGGATTAGTTTTAGGCGTCTTTTTTTATACGTAAATTTCCCAAAAACTGAGATAAAATGACATATTTTTTTCAATATCTTCTTCATAGTATAGGTTAGGAGAAGTTTATGTTAGAAGGAATTTTACCAGATAATATTCTAAATATCATCAGCAATAAAGTAAATTGGCAAACGGTAAATGAATTAAGGTTAAGAGCCGACAAACCGATTGTCATAACTATTGGTGGAAATAAGTTTTTTTTGGGTGAAACTGGTCTTGTTACAAAACTAAATGAGGCAATATTTTCTAATAAAACGATGATAGAAGATATAATTTTTAGAGCAAGTGAATGTTCTTTATATTCCGTAAATGAACAAATAAAACGAGGATATATTATGACGCGCGGAGGAATCAGAATCGGAATTGGTGGGAATTTAATTGAAGAAGCAGGAGTTATTAAAACAATGACGAATTTTTCTTCACTTAATATCAGAATTCCTCACGAAATTAAAAATTGCTCATTAAAAGCTTTTAATAATATTGTTTCGAATGATAAGGTTCTAAATACTTTAATTATAGCTCCACCTGGGGCTGGCAAAACGACTTTTCTGAGGGATTTTGTTTTTCAGCTTTCTGATCGTAATCTTGCTTATAATGTTTTGGTTCTTGATGAAAGGGGGGAATTGGATACAGGTAAAAGAGGGGCTCTTGGAAATTTTAGTGATGTTATTTCTTTCGCAAAAAAGAAAGTGGGTTTTGAAAATGGGATAAGATCACTTTCTCCTGATTTAATCATCACCGACGAACTAAATGAGCAAGAAGACATAGATGCTGTTAGGTACGCAGTTAATTGTGGAGTTAATATTTTAGCGTCAACACATGCAGACAGTTTGGAGACTTTTATAAAAAAAGAAGCCTTTAAGAAAATAATCGAGGAAAAAGTTTTTAAAAGATATATTTTGCTTTCTTGCAGAGAAGGACCTGGAACTTTTGAAGGGGTATTTAACGAAAATTTTTCTAGGACGCAAATTTTTTATTAGAGGAGCTTTTATATGAAATGGATATTAATGGGAATTTTGTTTGCTTGTTGTGTAGTGGTGGGATATATATTTTCTTCAAAATATAAAAAAAGAATGTCATTTTTTTCTACATTAATTCTTCTTGCTCAAAAACTTGATGTTGAAATCAATTTTTCCAGAGAACGATTAAAAAAATTAATTGAAAGCTTTGATGAAAAGTCAAGAGGGGCTCTGCTTGGAATTGATAAAGCTTTTATTGATTATCTCGAAAATGGAGGGGAACTTACAGGTGAAAGGTTGTTTGGTAAAAATAACTTGATAAAATCCGAGGATAGAGAAATCGTTACAATTTTTTTTAGGAGCCTTGGAAGAAGCGATGTTGAAAATCAAAGCAAAGAAATAAAAAACTCTATTTCTCGATTTGAAAAACTTTTAAATGATGCATCGTCAGAAAATAAAAAATATGGAAAACTGGGAACCAAGCTTGGCATTATAACGGGTCTTGCAATTATCATCATTTTGATTTAATTTTGGAGGTAAAATGGGTAGCATTGAAATTATTTTTAAAATTGCCGGAATTGGCCTGCTAACTGCAATTATAAGCCAAATTTTAAAACAGACAGGGAAGGACGAAATGGGAACAATGGCAACACTTGCAGGATTGATAATTGTTCTTGTTATGGTTTTGGGGTTAATAACGGATTTATTCCAAACAATCAAAAGTATGTTTAATTTCTTTTAATTTATGTTTATGTTTTAAATTTGGAGGACTATGGAACTGATTTTTAAAATTATAGGCATAGGAATTGTAACTTGTTTTGCAAGCTTGTTAATAAAGCCTGTAAGGACTGATTTTGCTGTAATAGTAGGACTTGTTGGAGGAATTATAATTCTAGCCTTAGTTATGAATTATTTTACTTCTATCTTTTCTGCATTTTCGCAAATTATAGATAAAACAGGGCTAAATAAAGGTATATTCTCCATCGTTTTAAAAATTGTGGCCATAGGATATTTAACCGAATTTTCTGCAAGCATTTGTCAGGATTGTGGTAATAATGGCCTCGCTGAAAAAATGCTGTTGGGAGGAAAGGTTGTTCTGCTTGCAATGTCGCTACCTATTGTGATGGATATTCTTGATATAGTGACGGAGCTTTTGCCATGAAAAACATCTTTAAATTAATAATTGTTTTATTACTTATCATTTCTCCTGTTCTTTTAAGTCCGTTTGCTAATCATCAATTAAACAGCATTGTTTACGCTGATTTAAAAGATGATTTTAATGACAATATCGACGACCAGCTTTCTGACCTTGATTTCTCAAATATTGAAGAATTGATAAAAGATTTAACTGAAAATGAAAAGAGTATTTTCGGTGATAAATCATTCCTAGAAAAAGTAGTTTTAATTTTGCAAGGAGATTTTTCAGATGATTTTTCTTCAATATGGGACATGCTTTTTGCTCTCTTTTTTGACAATATATTATCCTTGCTTCCATTAATTGCAACTATAATAGCTGTTTCAATTTTAGGTGGAATGATAGGGAATTTAAGCCCTTCTAAGGGGAATAAATCTATTTCAGAAATCGTTCATTTTGTTATATATGGAATTATAATATTACTGTTATCTACAATAATAGTTAAAATGGTTACTTTAACCTCCGATACTCTTATTTCCATCAAAAATCAAATTACAGTAATATTTCCGATTTTATTAACATTGCTCACGGCACTTGGTGGAACCGTTTCTGTTAGTGCATATCAACCGGCAATGGCCATGCTTTCTGGGTTTATAATAGAAATTTTTACTGCATTTGTTCTTCCTTTATTCTTAATTTCACTTGCTCTAAACTTTGTCTCAAATCTCTCTAATTCAGTTAAGCTTGATAAATTAATTTCATTTATTAACAGTCTTTTTAAGTGGGTAATAGGCATTATATTCACAATTTTTACCGGTTTTGTTTCAATCCAAGGGATAGCCGCAGGGGCCGTAGATGGACTTTCAATTAAAACAGCAAAGTTTACAATTAAAAATTCCCTGCCATTAGTGGGTTCTTATATTTCAGATGGAATGTTTCTCATTTTAGCCAGCTCTAACTTGATAAAAAATGCTGTTGGAGGAGCAGGACTTTTACTTCTTTTAGCAACAGTAATTTCACCTTTAATACAAATAATACTTTTTATGTTGGCGCTTAAATTGATGGCTGGCATAATTGAGCCTTTGGGAGATGGAAAAATTGCAAGCTTTATATCTTCCTTATCGAAAAGCCTTGTTATGTTAATTGTTATGATAGTTTGCGTTAGTTTTATGTATTTAGTTTTAACAGGTCTTGTGATGTGTTCGGCTAATATTTTATAGAGGAGGAATATATGCCATCAATTTCTACATGGATTTTATCTATTGCTGGGGTTATTTGCTTATCAGTGCTGATTGAGCTTATAATGCCAAATGGACAAATGAATAAATATATTAAAAACATTTTTTCATTCGTAATTGTGTTAGTAATTATTATGCCAATTCCAAAGCTGATTGGAAAACAATTTGACTCCTCTTCTATATTCAATCAGGAAGAAATTGTTTTACAGGAAGATTATCTGTATAGTCTAAATATTTCAAAATTAACGGCGATTAAAGAAAATATTGAAAACGACATCATTTTAGCTGGGTATGACGGTGTAGAGGTGTCAATTTCTGCTGACATTTTTGTCGAAAATATAGTTTTTAAAACTGTTTATGTAAATTTATCTGATTTAGTCATAACAGAAGAAGCTGAGCATAAAGATATAGTAGAAATAAAGGAGGAGATAGAGATTTCAGTGGGAAAATTTATAAATAATGTGGAGGTGGTATTTGAGGGATAAATTTACAAACTTTTTCAACGAGGCATTCTCCAAAATTAAGAATAGTAAAGCCATTCAAATCTTGTTGTTTGTTGCTTTAATACTAGTAGTTGTTCTAATATATTTTTCTATTAATAACAGCAGTAAACAAAACAACATTTCTGAGCAAAACACTACATCGAATTATGCTGAATATTTGGAAGTGAAGCTTGAAAATGTTTTACAGCAAATAAAAGATGTTGGTACTGTTAATGTTGCGATTACTTTAGAATCAGGTTATGAGTATATCTATGCAACCGAGGAAGAAATAAAAGAAACTTCAACAGGAACATTGACAACCACTTCCATTGTTTTGGTTTCTGGAAAGCCAATAATCATTAAAGAGATTCCTCCAAAAATAAAAGGTGTGGTAATTGTAGCTAGTGGAGCTGAAAACATTTCTGTACGAATGAATATTCTCTGTGCGATACAAACTGCTTTGGAAGTAGATAATGAAAAAATAACAATTCTAAATTAAAAGTTTAAAAGGAGTTAAGATATGAAAAAAAGAACAAAAATTATTATTTTATCAGTGATGGTTTTACTGCTTGGTATTACAGGATACTTAAATGTTGTTTTAAACAACTCAATCAATGACGATTCTACGCCTACTAACACAACTACTTCAAGTTATTTTGCCTCATATAGACAAGATAGAGAAAGTAATAGAGAAAAGCAACTTTCTTATCTTCAAGCTATAATAGATTCTGAATCTGCGACTGCTGAAGAAATTTCTGTTGCTAAGCAAAATATGCTTGATCTTGTAGCACAGATAGAAAAAGAGTTAGTTGTTGAAGGATTGATTAAAGGCCTTGGATTTGAAGACTGCATTATGACTTTGACTCCAGAAAACATTAATGTAGTAGTGAAGTCAGATGAGTTAGCTGAAACAGAGGTTGCACAAATTGTTACAATATTAAAAGAACAGCTTTCAGCAAGTCTTGAAGAAATAAAAATAATGCCTATGGTTTAAAAATTAAAATTAATCACTCTTTTGCAAAAAGTTTTGCATTAAATTGTTTGCATAAAAATTATTTTATGATATAATATTCCTGATATTAGTTAGGAGTTAATATGGCAAGCACATCATCAAAATATAATGAAACAGGAAAAATAACCTGTGACAAAGACATACTTTTTTCTATTGTTAATCTTGCAACTAAGGAGATTAAAGGGGTTGCATCTCTTAGCAATTCAAACTTACCCTGGTATAAAAAAATATTCAGGAAATCAGATTACGAAGGTGTGTCGATAAGATTTAACACAAATGGGACATTAAGAGTTGATGTTTATGTAAATGCTTATGTTGGCGAAAGTGTACCAGATCTTGCTTACAGAATTCAAGAAAACATTAAAAATAATTTATCTGGAATGGTTGAAATTAAAGCTACTAAAATTAATGTGCATATTGTAGATGTAGTATGCAAGACAGAGGAATAGTTTATGAGAAGAGATTCACGAGAAACAGCTTTCAAAATCATTTTTGAAAGCTTATTTAATGAAAATCCTTTTAACGATGAAATTTTGGCTCAGTTAAAGGAAAAAGACAGATCTTTTTGCGAGGAAATAATAAAAGAATATCTGATTAATAAGGAAAAAATAGAAAAAGGCGTAAATTCTTGCCTAAAAGGCTATAACTTAGATAGAGTATATAAAATTGACCTAGCTTTAATTTATGAGGCAATAACAGAAATTGAATTTTTAAAAACTCCTCCAGCTGTTGCTATAAATGAAATTTTGGATATCGCAAAAAAATATTCAACTGAAAACAGTCCTAAATTTATTAATGGGGTCTTATCAGCATATGTAAAGGGTGAAATAAATAATAATGCAGGAAGCAATTAGTGTTTCAAAATATAGCAACTATATTAAACAGATTTTTGACGCTGAAGAATTTCTCCATAACATAAAGGTTGTAGGAGAAGTTTTTGGCGTTTCTTTTTCAAGACAAGTGGCATACTTTTCTTTAAAAGATGAGTATGCGAGCATATCATGTGTTTGTTTTTATCCTCAGATTTCAAAAGAAATTAAAGAAGGTGATTTAATAGTTGTAACGGGCTCACCTAATTATTACTCAAAAAGCGGAAAACTTTCATTTAATGTTGTTGACATCAAACCGGCAGGGCAAGGAATATTGTTCCAAAGATTTATCGAATTAAAGCAGGAACTTGAAAAAAAAGGATTATTTAGCAAAGATCATAAGATTGAAATACCAAAAAAAATAAAAAGAATTGGAGTAATAACTTCAAAAGATGGAGCGGTAATAAAAGATATAATCAATGTTGCGACAAGAAGAAATCCATCAGTTGACATAGTTTTGTTTCCAACAAAGGTTCAGGGTAATGGTGCAGAAGATGAAATAAGCATGGCAATTGAGAAATTTGATGCCTACGAAAAAATCGATGTCATTATTTTGGCAAGAGGCGGAGGATCGCTCGAAGATCTTTGGGCTTATAACACCGAAAAGGTCGCTTATGCAATATACGACGCAAAGAAACCAATCGTGTCGGCAGTGGGGCATGAAACTGACTTTACTATTGCTGACTTTGTTGCAGATTTAAGAGCACCAACACCATCGGCAGCCGCAGAACTTCTCACCGAAAATATTCAAGAAAAAAGGGTGTTTTTTAATCAAATTATCACAAGAGTTATTGATGCAACGCAAAAGTATTTATTTTCAAAAAAAAGCGAATTGCAAAAAAATGCTTCGTCATTGAATCATTTAATAGAAAACATCGAAATTGCTTCAAGGTTAAATCTTGAAAAAACAATTTTAAGCCTAGAAAACAGTATGGATTACTTTATAAATAATTCAAGTTATACTCTTGGAATTTTGGAAAATTTAATAAAATCTCTTTCGCCTTATGATATTTTAAAAAGAGGATATGCAAAAATTGAACAAGAAGGCAAAGCGATTGACAAGATTAAAGATCTTGTGTTATCATCTGAATTAGATATATATCTTCAAGATGGTATAATTAAAGCTACTGCAAAAAAAGTGGAGGAAAGAAATGAAATATGAAGACGCAATTAAAGAGTTAGAAGAAATTATCGAAAAATTAAACACCGGAAAACTTTCAATGTCTGATGCCTCTAAATACTTCGAAAGAGGTGCTGAATTAAGTAAGTTTTGTTATGAAGAATTAAAATCTGTTAAAGGAAAAGTGTCGGTAATAAAGGAAGAACTTGGCACTTTGTTGGAGGAAGAAGAATGAGGATTTCTAAATTATTAGGAGAAAGAATAAAAGAAACACCAGCAGGAATTAATATAAAAAGTCATGCTTATTTAATTAGAGCTGGTTACATAAAGCAAGTGTCAAATGGAATTTACACGCTTTTACCACCTGCACAAAGGGTAAATCAAAAACTGCAATCAATTATAAGGGAAGAAATGGACGCGATTGACGGTCAAGAAGTCCTTTTCCCCGTTGTAATGCCACGAGAACTTTGGGACAAATCCGGAAGATATTCAAGCATAGGTCAAGAGCTCTTAAGATTTAAGGACAGAACAGGGCATGATATGGTTTTGGGAATGACTCATGAAGAAGCGGCCGTTCACGCTTGTCTTTCAACAGTAAGAAGCTATGACCAACTTCCTTTTATGATATACCAAATTCAAACAAAATATAGAGATGAGGCAAGACCAAGAGCAGGTTTAATCAGAGTTAAAGAATTTACAATGAAAGACGCATACTCATTTCACTTGACCTCAGATGATCTTGAAGAATACTATGAAAAAGTCTATAAGGCCTATGAAAAAATTTTCACAAGAATGGGCATGAAGGATTTTATTGCCGTTAAATCAGACTCAGGAATGATGGGCGGAAAAATTGCCCACGAATTTCAACTTTTGACCGATATTGGTGAAGATTCAATCGTGATTTGTGATGAATGTAAATATACTGCGAATATGGAAGTCGCAAAGTGTCAGTTAGAAGAAAACGACCATGTTTTTGGCATAAAAAAAGAGGTATTTACAGGTGAAGCCAAGACAATAGAGGAAGTGTGTAATTTGTTAAATGTAGATAAAAAACACACATGTAAAGCCGTTTGCTATGCCGTTGTTGGCAATGAAAAAGATGTCGTAATCGCATTTGTAAGAGGAGACAGAGAAATTAATGAGGCAAAGCTTAAAGCTTTAGTTGGAAGTGATATCGCAGTAAAAGACCTAACTGACTCTGGTTTAGTTAAAGGAAACATTGGATGTTTGGATTTAAAAATCGAGAATGCAAAGATATTTTATGATAGATCTCTTGAAGGGCTTGAGAATTTTGTAACAGGAGCCAATAAAGAAGAGTATCATATTTTGGGTGTATCTATTTCAAGAGATGTAAAACCTGAAAGCTTTGTTGACATAACAAAAGTAAATGATGGCGACAAATGCCCAATATGTGTAAAGCCTCTGAAAGTGAAAAGAGGAATAGAAATTGGAAATATTTTCCAGTTGGGAACAAAATACACCAAGTCAATGGGAATGCTAATTAATACACCAAATGGAACTATTAATCCAATAATGGGTTGCTATGGAATTGGAGTGGGCAGATGTTTGGCAAGCATAGCAGAACAATACAGCGACGAAAAAGGCTTAGTTTGGCCTATGGCAGTTGCTCCATGGCATATATACTTATGCCCAATCAGAATTGATGATGAATCTGTAAAAAACACTTCCGAAAGAATTTATGAAAAATTAAATGCAGAAAATTTTGAAGTTCTTTATGATGACAGAAATGTTTCTGCTGGAATTAAATTAAAAGATAGCGAGCTTATGGGGATTCCAGTTAGAATAGTTGTGAGTCCAAAAACACTGGAAAATAATGAGGTTGAAATAACTATCAGAGAAACAGGTGAAAAATTTTTCGTTCCAATAGAAAAACTTTCAAGGAAGCTAGACGAAATTGTTGTTTACTAAAAATCTCCTAAGGGAGATTTTTTTAATCTTTAAAAGAGAAATTAGCAATCATAGTAAGAAGCTTAGTTTAATATAAATATTATTATGAAGCAAGAAAAACCTCAAGTAAAGACAATAAATGCCAAGCGTTATGGTTGGGCAATAAAAATGTTTATACTTTCACTTTGTCTTTCATCTCTTTTTAGTTTGGCAAGTCAATCATTGATGGCATCACTAGGACTTGTTATGTCAATTATTACAATATGTATCTTCATATTTATAAGCATTGTTTTTGATATGATAGGAATAGCTGTTACAGCTTGCCAAATAGATTTTTTTGAAAAAGAAAAACAAAAAAACACAAAAGGCTCTTTCATTGGATTGCAACTTGTTAAAAACTCAGAAAAGGTATGCTCGTTTTGTGCTGATGTTGTAGGGGATATATGTGGAATACTAAGTGGCGCAGGTGGTGCGTGTATTATTATGTCACTGACAGGGATAATAGAAAACCCATCGCTTACAATCCTAATCTCAACTTTAATAAGTGCTTTGATTGCAGGAATTACAATTTTTGGAAAAGCATGCATGAAGGAATTTGCAATAAAAAACGCAAATAGAATAATTTTAAGAATTGGGAAAATAACCGAAAAAATATTTTTAATAAAAACAAAAAAATAGTTGACAATTTTATTTATCTATGATAATATATTGCCATGAAAGAAAGAAGCAACCACTTGCTCACCAGTCGAAAAACGATTCTGACTTGGTTATAAAACTAAACATTTTTTAATTTATTTATGAAATTGCTTATGTTTTTTAGTGGATGTTTCTAGCTTCCACTAATTTTTTATAAAAGGAGACAACAACTATTTTTAAGGAACTTTTAATCAACGAACAAATATCTGCAAATGAGGTAAGATTAATCGGTGCAGAAGGAGAGCAACTAGGAATAATGTCTTTAAGTGAGGCTCAAAAAATTGCCGACAATCAAGGATATGACTTAGTGCTTATGTCAGCATCATCAAATCCTGTTGTTTGCAAAATAATGGATTACAGCAAATACAAATTTGACTCCATCAAAAAGGAAAAAGAGTTGCGTAAAAATCAAAAGATTATTGAAGTAAAAGAAATTCAATTATCGATGACAATAAGCGATCACGACATATCTTATCGTGTTAAAAGCGCAACAAAGTTTTTACAAGAAGGCAACAAGGTTAAAGTTGTTCTTCGTATGAAGGGACGTCAACAAAGCTTCGTAAAAAATTGCATTGAAGTCGTTAAAAATTTCGTTTCATTGCTTTGTGAAGTTGGATCAACTGAAAAAGAACCTGAAGTAAGCGGAAGAAACATATCAGTTGTTATCTCACCAAAAAATAAATAAAAGGAGAAATTATTATGCCAAAAAACAAAACACACAGTGGAGTAAAAAAGCGCTTCAAATTAACAAGTTCTGGTAAGGTTAAGTTTGCTCGTCCAAACAGAGGCCACTTCTTAACAGAAAAATCACAAGGAAGAAAAAGAAAACTAAGAAGAGGAGCTTATATTGCAGGAAAAAATGCTGACAATATTAAGTCACTTTTAGGTAAATAAGGAGGCTGATTATGAGAATAAAAAGAGCAGTTAATGCAGTAAAAAAACGTAGAAAGATTTTAAAACAGGCAAAAGGATACCGTGGGGCAAAATCAAAACTTTACAGAGTTGCTCGTGAACAGGTGATGAAGAGTGGAATGTATGCTTACATCGGAAGAAAACAAAAGAAAAGAGATTTCCGTGCTCTTTGGATAACAAGAATTAACGCTGCTTGCAGATTAAATGATATTTCTTACAGCAGATTTATTGCAGGATTAAAATCAAAAAATATCACTCTTAACAGAAAGGTTTTAGCTGACCTTGCAGTAAGGGACCCAAAAGCTTTTTCAGAACTTGTAAATCAAGTTAAAGCATAATGGAAAAAGCAAGCCTTAACTTAATAAAAAACTTAAAAAAGCAAAAAAGAGAAAATCCGTCTTTGCTTTTTTTAGATAATTTGAAAATAATAAAAGATGCAATTCATTCAGGTCATAAACCAATTTTGGCATTGACGTCTGAAAAAAGTTTTAAAATTGAATCATTATCTGAAGATAAAATTCTTTTAACCGATAAGCAAACTATTCAGACCTTAACTGATGTAAAAACACCACAAGGTGTGTGTGTTATGATGGAATACACACAACATATTGCAAAAGAACCCAAAACAAATTTTTTAGTGTTAGATGGATTACAGGATCCGGGAAATGTTGGAACACTTATAAGAACAGCAAAAGCAACTGGATTTGAGTATGTATACTTGCTTGACTCGGTCAAAGAAACTAATTCTAAAATGATAAGAAGTAGCGCAGGAGCAAATTTCAATGTTAATCTTTTTTCGTTGACAAGAGAAGAATTTGTTAAACTTGCTAAAACTTGGAACAAAATACTTTTAAAAACAGATATGAACGGAGAAAATCTTTTCAAATTTAGTACTCAAGAAATTGTTGGAGTTGTAATAGGAAACGAAGGCAATGGCGTCAGCAATGAACTTTCTGCAATTTGCAATAAAACTGTTGCAATTCCTATGATGGACGGTATCGAAAGTTTAAACGCAGGAGTAAGTGGAGCCATTATAATGTATCATATAAACAAAGATAAATTTTAGGAGGTTTAGTATGTCAGGACATAGCAAGTGGCATAACATTCAAAATACAAAAGGGAAGGCAGATGCTGCCAGAAGTAAAATTTTTACTAAAATTGCAAGAGAAATCGCGGTAGCTGTTAAACTTGGCGGGGCAAATCCAAGTTCCAATCCAAAACTTTCATCATTGATCACAAAGGCAAAGCAAAATAACATACCAAACGATAACATAGAAAGAACAATAAAAAAAGCATCAGGTGAAGTTAATAGTGTTAATTATGAAAACTGCACTTATGAAGGCTATGGAGTTGGTGGTTCTGCTGTTATTGTTGAATGCTTGACAGATAATAAGAACAGAACAGCCGGAGATGTTCGCCATGCTTTTGATAAATTTGGTGGAAGCTTAGGCTCTTCTGGGTGTGTTTCATATTTGTTTGAAAGAAAAGGAATAATTATCGTTCCAAGAGTAGAGGGCCTTGATAGTGATGCTTTAATGCTCGATGCTTTGGATTGTGGTGCAATTGACATTGAGGAATATGATGATGAAATTGAGGTAATTACAAATGCAAGTGATGTTCAAGAGGTCAATTCTAAGCTTGAAAACCTTGGATATAAAAGTTTTTCAGCTGAGTCTTGCTTAATCCCAAGTAACTATGTTGATTTAGATGAGACAAAACTCACAACTTTTCAAAAAATGCTTGATATGTTAAATGATTTAGATGATGTTCAAGAAGTTTATCACAATGTAAATTTCCCAGAAGAATAAAGAGGTTTCAACCTCTTTATTTTAATGTCTTTTTTAGATGTTTATTTAATTGACTTTTTATGATTAATTATATAAAATTTATTTATGATTATCTTAGGAATAGATCCGGGCTATGCAATTATCGGTTATGGTATAATAGATTCCTCAAAAAATAATGCTTTAATAGATTATGGTGTAATTACAACTCCAAAAGAAGATTCTATGGCGATAAGACTTAAAAGCATTGAGGAGGGACTAGTTTTTTTAATAAATAAGTATAAACCTGATGTAGTAGCTATTGAGGAATTGTTTTATTTTAAGAATCAGAAAACTGTTATTCCGGTTGCTCAGGCAAGAGGGGTTATTCTTCTGACTTGTCAAAAGTTAGTTGGAAATATTTATGAATATACACCTTTACAAATAAAGCAAGCACTAACCGGCATTGGAAGAGCTGAAAAAAATCAAGTTCAGTTTATGGTTAAAAGTATTCTTGGATTAAAATCAACTCCTAAGCCAGATGACGCGGCTGATGCATTGGCTGTCGCATTATGTCACAGTCAAACAAGCCCAATGCTTAACTTAAATAAACTATAAAGGAGAAAAAATGATAGCTTTTTTAATCGGAATTGTAGAAGAAAAAAGAGAAGGATTTGCAATAATAAATGTAAATGGGGTTGGATATGAGGTTTTTGTTTCAAACAATACCCTTATATCTATGCCAAAAACGGGTGAAAATGCAAAAATACTCACTTATATGGCTGTCAGAGAAGACGGAATTTCTCTTTATGGGTTTTCTACTTTGGAAGAAAAAGATTTATTCTTAAAGCTTATAACAGTAAGTGGAGTTGGACCTAAGCTTGCAATTTCAATCTTATCAGGATTAAATTATTCCGATTTAACGATTGCTATCACAAGGGAAGATGTCAGACTTTTATCAAAAATAAAGGGACTGGGGAAAAAGACAGCCGAGAGAATATGCCTTGAATTGAAAGATAAAGTATTTACAACATCAACGCCACTTGAAATAGGGTTAGAAGAATCAATCGATGAAGACGCTGTAAATCTTGCAACCGAAACATTAATCTCACTTGGAATTAATAAAAATGAAGCCTATAAACTTGCAAGATCTAATGCAGGAGAAGGCGTAAGCGCCGAGGAAATAATATCAAAATCATTAAGGGGATACAGAGGATAATGGAAGAAAACAGATTTATAACAAGCACAAAAAATATGACTGATGCAGAAATAGAAAACTCTTTAAGACCTATCGCTTTTGAGGAATTTGTTGGTCAGGAAAAGATTAAAGAAAGTCTATCTGTGTATATTAAGGCTGCAAAGTCAAGGAAAGAAAGCTTAGATCACGTTTTGCTGTATGGACCTCCGGGTCTTGGCAAAACGACTCTTTCGCATATAATTTCTAATGAAATGGGATCTCAATTTAAAATAACTTCTGGACCTGCAATAGAACATGCCGCAGATCTAGCAGCAATTTTAACAAATCTTAACGATAATGATGTTTTATTCATTGATGAAATACACAGGCTTAACAAAAGTGTAGAAGAAATTTTATATCCAGCTATGGAGGATTTTGCTCTTGATTTTATTGTTGGAAAGGGTCCATCAGCAAAAAATATGCGACTTGCGATAAGACCTTTCACACTCATTGGAGCCACCACAAAAGCAGGTATGCTATCAAATCCATTAAGGGATAGATTTGGGGTTGTTTGCAGATTAGAGCTTTATGATCCAAAAGAACTTCAAATTATCATCGAAAGATCTGCGAAAATCTTAAATGTTGATATTGAACCTAACGCAAGTTTAGATATTGCAAAAAGATCAAGAGGTACACCAAGAATTGCAAACAGATTACTTAAAAGAGTTCGAGATTATGCGCAAGTTATTGGAGAAGGAAAAATAACAAAAGAAATAGCTGATAAAACATTGAAAATAATGGAAATTGATGAACTGGGCCTAGACTTTATTGACAGAAAAATTTTGGAGTCCATTATAAAAAAATTTGGAGGTGGTCCTGTTGGTCTTGACACCCTTTCAGCAACAATATCAGAAGATGCAAGTACGATTGAAGATGTTTATGAGCCATATCTTTTGCAAATTGGCTTTATCGCAAGAACGCCAAGAGGTAGAGTTGCACTTGAGCCAGCTTATAAGCACTTAAAAATAGAGTATATCTCAAAATAAAGGTTAATATGAAAGAAGAAAAAAAATTATTGAAAAGCACTTATTATTATGATTTGCCAGAAAATCTTATAGCACAAACTCCTATCGAGCCAAGAGATGCTTCAAGATTGCTAGTATATGATAAAAAATCAAAAAAAATTGAACATAAACATTTCTTTGATATAATTGATTATTTAAATAAGGGAGACGTTTTAGTTTTAAACAATACAAGGGTTCTTCCTGCAAGAATATTTGGATTTAAAGAGACAGGGGCAAGGATAGAGGTTTTACTACAAAAAAGATTAAATTTAAAGGAATGGGAAGTAATTGCAAAGCCAACAAAAAGATTAAGCAATGGAACTAAGATAGTTTTTAACGAAGAATTATCATGTATATTCACTGAAATTGGAGAATATGGGTGTTGTAAAGTAAAATTTACATTTGATGGTGTTTTTGAGGAAAAGCTTTCCAAAATAGGCTCAATACCTCTACCACCATATATTCATGAAAAACTAAAAGATCCGGAAAGGTATCAAACTGTTTATTCAAAGGTCGAAGGTTCAAGTGCAGCACCAACAGCGGGACTGCATTTCACTCCGAATTTATTAGAAAAGATAAAAGAAAAAGGCGTCGAGATAGTGGAAGTCCTTCTTCATGTAGGGCTAGGAACTTTTAGGCCTGTAAAAGAAGAAAACATCTTGGATCACAAAATGCATAGTGAATATATAGAGTTATCAGAAAAAAATGCAGAAATACTTAACAATGCCAAAAAAGAGGGCAAAAGAGTAATAGCTGTTGGAACAACAAGTGTAAGGGTTCTTGAATCGTGTTATAAACAAGATAAATTAACTCCTACGAAAGAGGAAACAAACATTTTTATTTATCCTGGATATAAGTTTAAGGTAATCGATGGACTTATTACAAATTTCCACCTTCCAGAAAGCACATTATTAATGCTTGTTTCGGCTTTTTGTGGAATAGAAGAGACGCTAAATGTTTACAAAACTGCCGTAAAAGAAAATTACAGGTTTTTCAGTTTTGGTGACGCATGTTTCTTTATTTAGTATTTATTATGACAAAACTCACACAATATAAGGAGCAATATGGAAAATTTTAGTTTTGAAGTAATTAAAGAATGTCCAAAAACCGGAGCAAGAGCCGGTATTTTTCACACTCCACATGGAGACATATTAACGCCTGTATTTATGCCTGTTGGAACACAAGCAACAGTAAAGGGGCTAAAAGTAGAAGATTTAAAAGAGCTTGAAGCACAAATAATATTATCTAATACATATCATTTATTTTTAAGACCGGGGAATGAAATTGTTAAAAAAGCAGGTGGACTTCATAAATTTATGAATTGGGATAAACCAATTCTCACAGATAGTGGTGGATTTCAAATTTTTTCATTGTCTGATTTTAGAAAAATATCAGATAATGGAGTTGAATTTAAATCACATTTAAGTGGAGAAAAATTTTTTATTACACCTGAAAAGTGTATGGAAATACAACATGATTTAGGTGCAGATATAATCATGGCACTTGATCAATGCACAAAAGCAAATTCAACATATGAAGAGGCATTAGAAGCAAAGAGAATTACCAAACTTTGGCTAGAACGCTGTTTTAATTCTCATAATAACGATAAACAAATGCTTTTTCCGATTATTCAAGGAAATGTATATAAGGATTTAAGAGAAGAGTGCGTTAAAGATTGCCTTCCTTTTGCAAAGTGTGGTATTGCAATAGGCGGTCTTTCAGTGGGAGAACCAAAAGAAGTTATGTATGAAATCCTAGATCATCTTCAACCACTATTGCCAAAAAATCAACCTCATTATTTAATGGGAGTTGGATCTCCTGACTGCCTTGTAGAAGGATTTGCAAGAGGAGTTGATATGATGGATTGCGTGCTTCCAACAAGAATTGCAAGAAACGGAACTGCTTTCACCAAAAATGGAAGAATGGTGCTAAAAAATGCAAAATATAAAGATGACTTTAAGCCTATTGAAGATGACTGCGATTGTTATTGTTGCAGGAACTATACAAGGGCATATATTCGACATCTTATTAATTTAGACGAAATCCTTGGTGGTCAATTATTAAGCATTCATAACCTTAGATTTTTAACTAGACTGTCACAAGAGTGCAGAAAGGCGATCCTTGAGGACAAATTTCCACAATTTAAGGAAGAATTTTTAAAAAATTGTAAATTTTAGTTATTTATTCATAACATAATACATTTAATTATAACATATTATTCAAATTTTAATTAAATAAGCCTAAGTTGAAGTTTTTTTTAAAAGCGTTTGACTTAGGTCTAATTTTTATTGTATAATTATAATGTTGAAATAAATATTCAACTTAAAAAGGGGTAAAAGTATGAGTTTAAGTATGATAAATGCTGTAACTCCTGCTATTGCCGTTGTGATTGGAATTGCAGGATTAATCGCTGGGATTATTGGCGGTGGACTGTTGTATAAACTTATTACAACCAAAAAACTCGATAAATCTAAATCGAATGCTGTTAAGATTATCGAGGAGGCATATGCAGAAGCCAAGGCAATAAAAAAAGAGGCTATTGTTGAGTCAAAAGAAGAGTCTTTAAAACTAAGAGAACAAACCGAAACTGAAGTTAAAGAAAGGCGAAGTGAAATTGCAAAGTTAGAGGAAAGACTTAATCAAAGAGAGGAGTTTATTGAAAAGAAGGAACTCTCTATGGATAAAAGGGCAGAGCAATTAGAAGAGGCTAAAAAAGAAATTGACGAAATAAAGCAAGAAATTAAAAGAGGGCAAGAAGAAAACGAAAAAATCAAAGAGAGCATAATTGCTCAGCTTGAAAAAGTCAGTAAAATGACAAGTTCTCAGGCTAAACAAGAGCTTATTGAAGCGATGACTGAAAATGCAAAGAAAGAAGCTGGAATTATTATTAAAAAAATTGAAGACGAAGCAAGAGAAAACGGAGAGAAAAAAGCAAGGGAAATTGTGGCGAGCGCAATTCAAAAATGCGCAACTGATATAACAAGTGAAATGACTGTTTCTGTTGTAGCTCTTCCAAACGACGAGTTAAAGGGAAGAATCATTGGAAGAGAGGGAAGAAATATTAGAGCAATTGAAGCAGTAACGGGCGTAGAATTAATTGTTGACGATACACCAGAAAGCATAACAATTTCAAGCTTTGATCCAATTAGAAGAGAAATTGCAAGATTAAGCCTTGAAAAACTTATTGTTGATGGAAGAATCCATCCAACAAGAATTGAAGAAATAGTCGAAAAAATGACAAGAGAGGTTGATAAAACAATAAAGGAAGCTGGTGACAAAGCTTGCGAACAAGTGCAAATTTACAATCTTAATCCGGAACTTGTTAAGGTTTTAGGAAGGCTAAAATATAGGACAAGTTATGGACAAAATTGTTTGCAACATTCCATAGAAGTTTCAGTTATAGCAGGCCTTCTTGCAACTGAGCTTGGAGCAGATGTAAAAGTGGCTAAACGCGGAGGTCTTCTTCATGATATAGGAAAAGCTCTTGATCACGAGGTAGATGGAACACATGTGCAAATAGGCATGGATTTAGCGAAGAAATATAAAGAAAGTCCAGATGTAATCCATTGTATTGAAGCACATCATTTTAATGTTGAATTTCATAGTATAGAGGCAATTATTGTTCAAATTGCAGATGCAATTTCAAGTTCCAGACCTGGGGCAAGACGAGAAAGTTTTGAAAGTTATATTAAGAGATTGCAACAACTTGAAGAAATTTCAAATGGATTTAAAGGTGTCGAAAAAGCTTTTGCTGTTCAAGCGGGAAGAGAAGTGAGGATTATTGTTAAGCCGTCAGAAATTTCTGATAACGATGCAATGTTCCTTGCAAAAGACATAGCAAAGAAAATCGAGGAAGAGATGCAATATCCAGGACAGATAAAAGTTAATGTAATAAGGGAATCACGATTTAGCGAAACAGCAAAATAGCTATCAACAAAAATATAATTATAAGAAAAGACATATGAAATATGTCTTTTTTTGTTATATATTTTGACATTAAATAATATTATAAGTTAACTATGATAGATTATTTTGTAAACAATTTTTCTGATTATATATGGATTGCAATAATTCTAATTGCAATGATTCCTTCTTTGGAAGGAAGGATTGCTTTGCCATTTGCCCTTAGCCTTTCAAATTTTGGAATTGAAGAAATTCCAGTAATAGTTGCCTTTCTATGCACATTTGTGGGCTCAATTATTCCTTGTTTGCCTGTAATTGTTTTGTGTAGAGCTGTAAAAAAACGATCAAGTGGTTTTTTATATGATAAAATAATAAGCAGATTGAAATTTAACAATAGCGAAATAGAAAAAATAAACAAAAAAAACACCTCTATTAAGAAGATGTTTTTATTGGGAGGCTTTGTTGCAATACCTCTTCCTTTAACCGGTGTATGGACGGGAAGTTTAATTGCTGGCTTTTCTAGCTTAAAACTTTGGCAATCATTTTTGTCAATTTGCATTGGCTCCTTAATTTCATGCATAATAATCCTTTGTGCCTGTCTATTATTTGGAAATTCAGTAATTTATTTATTGATAATATCATTAATAATACTTATAATAACCATTATTTCCAATATTTTTTTAAGGCGAAAAGCATAATATAATGCCTAACAATAATAATCATAATAATCATAAATATCGGCATCAAAATTGAAGGTAAGTATTGCGATATTTGATTAATAGGCATACCAAAAGCTAAGTTTAAGCAAAATACTATTCCACTAAGTAAAACAGCACTTCCCCAAATTACAATAAAATTAAATAAAGGCTTTGGAACTTTACTCTTTACATTTTTATACATATATAATCTAGTGCCCAGATACAATAGATACAAAGCAGGGAAGAGATAGAATAAGAAATTTGTATTGGCATTAATAAGATTTACGCTATTGAAAATTAAAAACATTGTGGCTGATCCAATACTAACCAAAGCAAAAACAATCAAATCTACAAAGAATATTAATTTATTTGTATTATGATTAATCTTCTTTTCTGTTCTACTATACGTCTTAAATGATATATTTTGTGCCTCATAATAACTTTTTAAGTCTTCAAAATTTTCTATATCCGAATTTCTTTTTTGTTCCCTATGAGACTTATCTTCTGATTCTGATGCAGTTTTTAAATAAAGGTTTTTAATTTTCTCTTTGACGTCCGAACAATTTGGATCCAAAGAAACATTTCTTTTTGGAGCAGGTAGATTTACCTGATAGGTTGATAATAACTCATTAAGACGAGGGGGATCAAATCTCTTGGTTTTTGGGATATCTACAACTCTATCTGTTATAAAAACCCCATCATCTTTTATTTTTTCTTCGCTTTTAATATCAATTTCATTGTTAGTGTGGCTGTTAATTTCACCAACTGGAGGATTTTCTTTTATGAAATTTTTATCTGCATATTTTTCTTTAAAATCCAAGCTCACTTTTTCATAGTTGCCTTGTTTAGTTTGTAAAAGAGCTTCTTTTAAATTATTAATATTTTCTAATTTTCTTTCATTCTTTTCCTCAAGTGGTAGGGCAGACTCTACAATCATTTCCATTTGATTTTCCGAAAAACTGCGTCTTTTTTTATTTTTAATATATTCTTTTGAAACATCATATAATTTCTTGTTATAATCATTATGATTATCAATTATAACTCTTTCGTCTTCAGTTAGAAAGACAGCATCATTTTTAGGCAATTCTTCCTCAGGTTCTTGTGTTTTTTCATTGTCATTAGACATTAAAAGTTTTTCCTGTAAGATATATGTAGAAGCATTCTGTTTACATTCTTCAATCGTATTTTGAGATTTATTTTCCGTATCTGAAATTTCTTTACCCGATGAAATTTCATCATCTTTTTCTTCTTTAAGAATGTTTTCATTAACTTCAAACTCAGTAACATCTTCTTTTAAATCTCCATTAAAAGCATCAATAGGCTGAGAATTTTCATCCGATTTTTCTAGGGTAGAACAAGTTTTTTCTTTGTAAGAACTTTCCTCTGGAATATCAGCAAAATAATCATCGTAATCCTCAAATGTATTTTTAAATACCTCGGGTTCTCTTTTTAAGCTGGAAATTTCAGCAGAGTCTTGTAGATTAATTGTTTCATCTTGAGGATTTTCAACAAAATCATTTTTAACAGCAACAGAAAAACTGCCAAATGTCTCCGAAAGTCTTTCAAGCTCCTTTCTTCCTGCCTCAGTAATACTAGAATAAGCACACTTAGGCCCTTTTGTGCTTTCTTTTAAATAAGAAGATATATACTTTAATTCCTTCATTCTATTAAGGTTTGAATAAAGACTTGGAAGTTTAATTTCAAAGCCCGAGCGCTTCTTAATTTCTTCAATTAATTCTAATCCATACATATCTTTTTCGACCAGACAACTCAATATTAAAAATGAAAGCTGTCCCTTAGCTAAAACTACCATATTTCCCTCTTTTATATGTTTATCAAAAATATTATAATAGACTAAAAGAAATTAGTCAACTTTTTTGTTGTATTATGTCAAAAAAAACCATAAGTTAGTGGTCTTATGTTATACATAACACAATATATTGATATTGTTTAGCACATTAATTATTCTTTACAAAAAGACATATTAGTGATATAATAATTTTTGATATTAATAATTTTATTAGGAAATAAACAAATGGATGTTAGAATAATAAGAGAGTATAGAAAATCATTGTCAATAAGCATAGATGAAAATGGCTTTTTGATTGTAAAAGCACCATTTTTTCTTTCAAGCAAAAAAATAGAAGAGTTTATTAAATCAAAAGAGAACTGGATTTTAAAGCAAAAAGAAAAAATAACTAACAAGAAACTATTTATAAAAAATTTTGACTTTTTTAATAAAGTTTATATCAATGGAAATGAATATGAGTGGGATCAAATAGAAAAGTCAAATAAAAGAATAACAAAAGCTTCATTTTATAAAAAAATGTTTTCGCAAATCATTCTAAGTAGAGCAGAGGAGTTAAAAATTTATTTTAATTCTAATATAACATTTAAATTATGTAATTCGGTATGTATGTGGGGAAGTTGCAACGCAAAAAACATTATAAAATTAAATTGGAAAATTGTTATTTTGCCCAAAAACCTCCAAGATTATATAATATTGCACGAACTATGCCATACAAAGCACCTCAATCATTCTGTCAAATTTTGGAATGAAGTAGAAAAATTTAATAAGAACTATAAACAAAATAAAAAAGAGTTAGAAAATTACTCTTTGATTCTAAGAGAGAAGGTTATCTAGTTGTTTTTTAGATTTATGTAAAAACTCATTAATTTAGTTGATTTTAATGAGTAGTGTGAATAAAAAATTTTATTAAAAACAAAACACTATCTATGCGTAAAACACAAGTTTTACGCATAGATAGTGTTAAAAATACAATATTTATAATGTATTATGTTATTTTTTTATAACATTTAAATATTCCTAAAAAATTTATTATATAATCCAATCGTCCCTTTTAATATTTTACTTTTTAAAATTGTTTCAGTCTTATTTTCTATGGAAACAAACTTAGAAATATCTGTCATATTTAAGTAATTAACAATATTTACAAAAACATTATAAATATCATCACCTTCAAACAATTGATCTGGTATGTTATACATTAAACTTTCAATAAAAATTTGATTTACATTTTCTTTTGTTATATTTTTAAAAAGATTATTGAATATTTTTATCATTTTTATAAAATTTTCACCAACTATTTCGTATTTAATGTTAAAATTTAATAATCTTTCGTTCATATCAATTTCCAAAAATCCTTTTTTCTTTCCCAAAAAATATTTAAATTTTTCTCCATCATAGATAACAGGGATAATTTCGATTTGTGAAACAGAACCAAAATCATCTTTTCCTTGTATTACAAGTTTGCTTGGCAAATTATAAACTATTGATGTGACAGACAAATTTCCAGCTAATTCGAGTTGTAAGTCATGTTTGAATGATTCAAGATTATATTTTTCAGGCTCAAAATCAGTAAATTCCCGATTCTTTTCTTCTTCTTTTTGTTGGCGTCTTTTACTTTTTTTGCGTTTAGAATCATGCCAAGCCTTTGAAATTTTTTCCCTAATTTTTTTTAAATTTAAATTATTTTTTAAAGAATTTATTTCCATTTGTGGGCTATTAATACCCAAAAAATAGATATATGAACTCATAGGAGTAAAAGCTCCATTAAATGTTTCATTAACAGGTTGAAGTATTGTATTTTCGATGTTTATAAAAGGAACTCTTACTGCCAAATTAGACAATGAATTACCCATTAAATTCACAATTTTCTCTTGCATTACACCTGCAAAACTCGAATTATCATCGTTTGCAATGCTTTCAATTAATTTTTTGTCAACAAAGTTTTTCAAATTAACCTCCATTAATTATTTTTTGGAACGATTATTTCTTTTCCTCCCATATAACCTCTTAGAACTTTTGGTATATTAACACTACCATCTTCATTTAGATGGTTTTCTATGAATGCAATTAACATTCTTGGAGGTGCGACAACAGTATTGTTTAATGTATGAGCAAAAACATTTCCTTTTTCTGTTTTGTATCTAATTCCAAGTCTTCTTGCTTGTGCATCTGTTAAATTTGAACAGCTTCCAACCTCAAAAAATTTCTTCTGCCTTGGTGACCACGCTTCAACATCAAGACTTTTATATTTTAAATCTGCCAAATCTCCTGAACAGCAAGCAAGAGTTCTTACAGGAATTTCCATAGAAACAAAAAGTTCAACTGTATAATTCCAAAGTTTGTTATACCACTCTTCACTTTCCTCCGGCTTACATATTACAATCATCTCTTGTTTTTCGAATTGATGTATTCTGTAAATTCCTCTTTCTTCTATTCCATGCGCTCCTTTTTCTTTCCTAAAACAAGGAGAATAACTTGTTAAAGTTAATGGAAGTTTTTTCTCGTCTATAATTGTGTTCATATATCGTCCAATCATAGAATGCTCGCTAGTTCCAATTAAATATAAATCTTCCCCTTCAATTTTATACATCATTCCGTCCATTTCTTCAAAGCTCATAACTCCAGAAACAACATCGCTTCTAATCATAAAAGGAGGAATAACATAAGTAAAGCCTTTGTCTATCATAAAGTCTCTGGCATAGGACAAGATTGCAGAATGAAGTCTAGCAACGTCGCCTGTTAGATAATAAAATCCTTGTCCACTTGTCCTTCTTGCACTATCTAAATCCAATCCACCCAATTTTTCTAAGATTTCTGTGTGATAAGGAACATCAAAAGGCTTCTCTTTCGCCTCTAAGAACCTTTCAATTTCAACATTTTCAGAATCATCTTTTCCGATTGGGACATCTTTTGAAATTATGTTTGGAATTGCCATCATAAGCTTTTTTAATTGTAAGGACAGGTCCTCTTGCTCTTTCTCTATCTCCAATATCCTCACATTATTTTTTGAAACAACTTGCTTAATTTTATTTGCTTCTTCGATATTTTTTTCACGCATTAATAATCCGATTTGTGAGCTTAGTGAGTTTCTACTTGATCTAAGTTCATCTCCCTCTTTTTTTAATACCCTTATTTTTTCATCTAATTTTATTACCTTATCAACATAATCTATTTTGTTATCCTGAAATTTCTTTTTTATATTTTCCTTTACTAACTCAGGGTTATTCCTTATTAAATTAATGTCTATCATTACATCCTCCAAAAACCTAAGTTTATTCTAGCTTTTTTTTTATCTAATGTCAAATAAAATATAGAAATATAAAAAATAAATTTAACTTTATTGTAGTTATTATGTCGCAGAAAACACAATATATTGTATTAAAATATTATTTTTTTGCTATAAATTTTACTTTACATTATCAATCTTTTTAATTATAATAAAATTATGAGGACATTATCTTTTTTCGAAAAAAGAGACTTAATAAATAACAAAAAGGTTGGTAATTATTGCATTAATCTTCCTGAATTTTGTTATGACTTTTTTATAGGAATAGAAAGCACCACAACTGCTCTTACCAGAATGAATTATGCAATGGATTTAAATGTTTTTTTTGATTTCTTGTCCCAAATTTTAAAGAAAAATTCTAGTGATATTACATTAGACGACGTTTCCAAAATAAAGGCATCTACAATAGAACAATTTATGTCTTATTTATCATTTTATGAATTTAATGGAAAAGTTTACAAAAATCAAGAAAGCGGAAAAAAGAGAAAGCTATCATCAATAAAAAGCCTTTTTAAATATCTTTTTAATCATGATTTAATTCCCTCAGATGTTGCAAGCAAAATTCCAACTCCAAAACTTCATCTAAAAAATATTATAAGATTAGAAAAAGAAGAAGTTTCTAAAATGATTAACTCAATAGAAAATCCAAGAACTTTTTCAGCACGTCAAAAAAATTATAATAAAAACACAACTGCAAGGGATAACGCTATCATAACCCTTTTTCTTGGAACTGGAATAAGAATATCCGAATTAGCTGGACTAAATATTGAAGATTTTGACTTTTCTCAAAATGCATTTAAAGTTACAAGAAAAGGAGGAAGTCAATCTATTTTATATTTTTCAGAAGAGGTCGCATCTGCCCTTAAATTATGGCTCATTCACAGAAAAACTTTGCGCTTAGATGACAGTGAAAAAGCAATGTTCATAAGTTTACAAAATCGAAGATTAGGAATCAGAGCAATAGAAAATTTAGTTTCCAAATTTGCCAAAGAGGCTTCTCCTTTAAAGAAAATTTCGCCTCATAAATTACGAAGCACCTATGGAACAGCATTATATCGCGAAACAAAAGATATATACATAGTGGCTGATGTTCTTGGTCATAAAGATGTCAACACAACAAGAAAACATTATGCTGCAATTTCCGAAGATATGAGAAAAAATGTTGCAGACAAAGTTCAACTAAATGACGAATAACTAGTTTGAATATTTTAGAAAAAACGCCACATAATATAACTGTGAAGGAGAATTGCTTCACATAAAAAACAAGAGGATTATTTTAACCCTCTTGTTTTTTTATCAATTACGCACGAGCAATATATGAGGTTAAACTTAATTTCTATCAAACAAACTAAGATTTGATTTATTTAATTATTTATCATCCAATCAGAATAAACACCGTATCCCTTTGTGGGATCAGACATAAAAACATGGGTAACAGCTCCTACAAGTTTTCCGTTTTGCATAATTGGAGATCCACTCATACCTTGGACAATCCCACCTGTTAACTCTAATAATCGCTTATCAGTAACTCTGAAAACAAGACTTTTTTCTTCTGCTTTTGATTGATAATTTGCTTTTATAATTTCTATTTCATATTCTTCTCTAATTCCACTAACGCTTGATATTATAGACGCTTTACCTGGTGTTACGCTTAATCTACCTCCAATTCTTGCCGTTAAATTTTCATCTATTAAGCCTTTATTATCCTCCATACTACCAAAAATTCCAAATTTTGTGTTTTTATTGATTACCCCCTTACTCCCTGCACTTTGCAAAAAAACGCCTCTTAATTGTCCTGGATTATTTCTTTCACCCTTTTCAATGCCTATAAGATTACAGTCGTAAATATTTCCACTAGAAGATGAAATAAAATTCTTTTCATCTGTTATAGCATGACCTAAAGCTCCGAAACTATTATCTTTTGTGTTAATATAAGTGAGCGTTCCTATCCCTGAAATATCATCTTTTACTAGTAGTCCAAGCTTTAATTTGTCATTTTTATCTTTTACACATTTGATTACAGATTTCATTTCTTTATTCTGCCTTATAAATTTCACTTCAACTTCTTCATTTTCACAATTTTCCATGATGCAAATGATGTCTTGCAAATCATTAATTTCTTGTCCATCAATCTCATAAATAAAGTCCCCCTTCTTAAACTGCTCGCTTTTGTCAGTAACGATAACACCCTCTTTGCCTTCCACCTCAGCTTCATCAATTACTATGGCTCCATCAGCAATCAGCGACAAACCTATCGGAACTCCACCGATATAAAAATCTTCCTCAGGAGGAAGTTGAACTGTTAATTTCCTAATTGGAATAAGTCCAAATAGTTTGAAAACCATCGTCCCTTCTTTTTCGGAACCACTTGAAACATTTTGAGATGATCTTTCTATACTAGTAGAAATTAATGCCCCAAATTTTTTACTAATATTCACCTGTTTTATTTCATCATATGTCGCTACAATATTTTGTGGCAATGTATAAATTTCGTGAAAGCTTACATTTGAAATCAAAACAAAGAAAAACATAAAGGTCAAGATTGTTAAATATTTAAATGCATTTTTTCTCATTACCCCTCCCAAATATTATTTTGTGAGGGATATATTTTATTATACATAACAAAAATAACAGACAAATAAAAACTATCTGCCTGTTAATAAATTTATTATTCCTTATTTTTCTAAATTTTTCTTATCAAAGTCATATGATACTATTTCAGGTATTACATATCTTCCTTCCCATAATGACTTCAAAAAATGAGTAGAAAGAGTATAATCTATTGTTTCTGCAAGTAAAGGATACGCAACTATTTGTTTTAATGTTTTAGAATATAAAATAGAATTAATATCAAATTTTTTTACATTATTTGGTAATACAAGTGTTTCAATGTTAGCACGGCAAAATGTTCCTGCTCTAATTGCGTTTACTTCATCTGGGACAACATACTTTGTTAATCCTTTACCCGCAAAACCAACAACTGCTTTATCTTTCTTTAAAATTAGACATCTTTTATCTTTACTGGTAAAATAAAGTTCATTGCCTTCCTCTACTTCAAAACTTTTCCCATTATTAGAGATAGATAAATTAAACAAGGTCGGATCTAATTCGAAATCTATACTTTTTGGTATAAATATTCTACCTTGTTCATCAATACTTATTTTTTTCTTTTTCATAAATAACCTCCTTTTTGATTTATCAGTTAGTCTGTAAGCCGAGTTCTGTATTCTATGGTCATCTATCTAGAACTTTTGTCGCCAAAAGCTTCAAGCGGTATTTTTGAAAGGCGCGAGAGAACACGCATATGCCTTTACTTAACCTTGCTCCAAATGGGGTTTACAGAGCAGAGATTGTCTCCAACCTCTCGGTAGGCTCTTACCCTACCTTTCCACCCTTGCTTAATTTTAAGCGGTTTATTTCTGTTGCACTTTCCTTAGAGTCGCCTCCACTAGTCGTTAACTAGCATTTTGTTCTCTGGGAGCTCGGACTTTCCTCACTCTGCTCATCACAAGCAGACTGCGACCATATGGCTAACTGACATTTTTATTTTAACATTAATCCTTTGTTTTGTCAACTTATAAATTAAAACACTATTATGATTATTTGAAAAATTATTCTAATTCATCTTTCCTTGCTCTAATTTCTTTTGCATGGCTTAAAGCAACATCAGTTATATTTTCTCCCCCTATTAACTTGGCAATTTGCTCTATTCCCTTTTCTTCTGTAATACTAATAACTTCTGTTAAGGTTTCATCATTGAGCACTTTTTTATTAACTAACAAGAAAGAGTCCGCAAGACCAGCAACCTGTGAAAGATGGCTTACACACAAAACTTGGGTTTGTTTTGAGATGTTATATAATTTCTTTGCGACCATATTTCCAACTTCACCACTTATACCAGAGTCAACCTCATCAAATAGTAACACGCCTATTTCATCAACAGAGGTAAAAATATTTTTCAAAGCAAGCATTATTCTGCTTACTTCACCTCCGGAGGCTGTTTGAGAGAGATTTTTTAATTCCTGTCCCTTATTTGCCGAAAAAACGAACACAACCTCATCTTTTCCCTCTGGCGATATTTTTCTCTCCTCAAATTTAACCTTAAAAATTGTATTTTTCATTCCAAGGTCAAAAAGCTCTTTACAAACCCTTTGTTCTATTAATAAAGCAACCTCCTTTCTTTTGTTTGTTAGTTTTGTTGCAATTTCATATAGTGATTTTTCCTGTTTAGAGAGCTCTTTTTGAAGTCTTTCTATATTCTCCTGACTTGCCTCTAACTCTTCCAGTCTTTGCTTTAATTTGTCACAATAAGATAATACTTCTTCCACAGTGCCACCGTATTTCTTTTTAAGCAACTTTATTTGATCTAATCTTGAATCTAATCTGTTAAATTCGATTTCATCAAAACTAACAGACCTAGAAAATTTTGTCAATGAATCTGCTATGTCTTCAATATCGTATCTTAAACTCGTCAACCTGTCATAATTTTCACTTAAAATATCAATTTTAGATAAGGACGCCAAGGCATCAATAACTTCACTCATCAAGTTTAGAACTGAGTAATTGCTTGATGAAAGATTTCTATCAGCCAAAGATGTAACTTCCACAATTTTTTCAGCACTTGACATCATTTCGAGTTTTGCTTTGATTTCTTCGTCTTCACCAGGCTGTAAGTCACACTTTTCTATTTCGCCAATTTGGAAAGCAAGAAGCTCTTTTAATCTGTCTCTTTCTGCGTCTGATCCACCAAGAGATAAAATATTTTTTTCAATCTGTATTTTTAAGGTATAGGCTTGAGTTAGATTAATCTTTAAATCATTAATTTCATCTCCACCAAATTTATCCAAAAGATTAAGGTGATTTTTTGACTTCAACAATTCCATTCCTTCATGCTGTTGTAAACTATCAAGAAGAGTTTTTGAGATTGCCTTAACCATTCCAGCAACAACTGGTTGTCCGTTTATTCTAAAACTTGATTTACCCTCTTCATTAAGGGTTCTTGAAAGTAGTATTTCATCACCAATAATATCGTAATCCTTTAAAGACTGCTTTGTAAAAGAAGAAAGATCAGAAAAAAGTGCCTCAACTTTCATAATACTTTCGCCAGTTCGAAGCAAACTTTTATCAGTTTTTAAACCAGTAACAAAATTAATTGCATCAAAAATCAAGCTTTTTCCACTACCAGTTTCACCTAATATAACATTTAGTCCTTTCTTAAACTCGATTGTTTGATCCTTAATTAAAGCCAAATTCTTTATTGATAAACTCTCTAACATATTTTACCTCTTTTAGCTAAGCATATCATTTAATGTATCAACAGCTTCAATAGCTAGTGATGTAGAAGGGAAAATTAGCATAACAGTATCATCTCCGTGAGTGGCTCCCATAAGCTCAATCAGATTGAGTTTATCTATGAAACTACAAATACTCCCACTCATTCCTTTAAGAGTTTTTATGACAACAAGATTTAAGGCGGATTTAACAGAGATAACAGACTCCCTAAAAATTGATATGTACTTATTAGAAACAACTTGTTCATAAGAGCCAACGACGGCATATTTATACCTTCCTGATGAGCCCAAAATTTTGGTAAGTCCAAGTTCTTTTATATCTCTTGAGATAGTAGCCTGGGTTATATCAAAATTTGCATTTCTTAATTCTCTTGCAAGTTCATCTTGTGTCTCGATTTCTTTAACTGAAATAATTTCCAATATTTTTGACTGCCTGCTACTTCTTGCCATTATTAACCTCCAATCGCTATTCTTCAGTATTTATGGGGCATATAGCCTTTTTGCATATTTATAAATTCATATTTATAAATGCATTTTTAATGATTATACATCATTTTTTATAATTATGCAAGTGCTTTTTGAATATTTATTCACAGAAATTTTATTAATATTTGGATAATTGAAAATTTATAAATATGCTTTTTATAAATATACCTTAATATTCATTTGTTAAAATAAAAAAAGAGCCTTACAAAAGGCTTTTCTTTTTAATGTATTAGTTATTTGATTACAACTAACTCTTCACTACTAAGAGCTAATTCAACTAAGTTGTCTATATCTAAAAACCCTTCTTCCCTTTCAGCACGGCTTATGGTAGGCTTTATTACAGGGTTTTTTGGAAGAAACACCGTGCAACAATCTTCATAAGGAAGTATCGATGTTTCAAAGCAATCAATGCTTTTAGATATTTTTACAATTTCCTCCTTATCCATTCCAATACAAGGCCTAAAAACCACTTTTTCTTTTAAAACGCTATTAGTTACCGTGAGGCTTTGCATTGTCTGGCTGGCAACTTGCCCCAAACTCTCCCCTGTTATTATTGCCCCAAGGTTATATTTTTCACAAATTCTTTCGGCCACTCTCATCATTATTCTTCTCATAATAGTTATCATAAATTCAGGTGCACATCGTTTATGAATTTCTTCTTGTACTTTTGTAAATGAAATTATATGAAGCCTCATTTCCCCAGTATAATTTGAAAGTTGCTTAGCAAGTGACAAAACCTTCTCCTTGGCTTGCAAACTTGTATATGGATAGCTGTGAAAATGAAGCCCCTCTATAGCAAGCCCTCTTTTTGCCATCATAAATCCTGCAACAGGACTATCTATACCTCCTGAAAGCAGTAATAAGGCTTTACCAGATGATCCAAAAGGAAGCCCTCCAAGACATTGCACTGTCTCATGATAAATATATGCCTTATTGTTAAACCTTATATCGACATTAATTTCTATCTCGGGGTTATACAAATCAACTTTTGCATTTTCATTGTTTCTTAACACCAAGCCACCAAGATCCTTTGCAAATTCCATTGAGGAAATAGGAAATGTTTTATCAGCTCTTTTTACATCTACTTTAAATTTTTTATCTCCAATTTTTATTGAGGAAATATAATCTGATATTGATTTAACATCAGCAACAACTTCTTCTGCAAGACTTAAACTAGAAAGACCAAAAACAGTTTTTAGCCTTGATAATATTTCAATTTCATCATCAAACTCTGAAACGATATACCTTCCATGCGTAACATTAAATTTAAAATTTAAACCATTTAGTTTATTTTTAATATTTGAAATTAAGCAATTTTCAAAAATTTTTCTGTTTCCTCCTTTAAGGAAAAGCTCTCCAAACCTCAACAACACAACCTTCATTTTACTTTCTCCAATATCTCATAATATTTCTTTAATATCAAACTACCCGCTGTTTCTATTTCTTTAACAGATTGGTTATAATTAAAACTAATTCTTATACTAGATTTAATATAATCATTGTCAAACCCCATTTCTTGCAAAACTCTATTCCCAGCTTTTTTTGAAGAGCAAGCACTTCCAGTTCCAACAACAACCTCATTTTCCAGCGCCCTCATAAGAGTTTCTCCATTAACCCCCTTAAATGAAAAACTGCATATATAAGGTGAATCGGTTTTAATATATCTGATGTTAGGGTCATTTAAAGTTTCTATCATTTTTTCTTTAAGAATCGCAACTTTCCCATAATTTTCCCTTACATTAATTTTTTCGCAAATCTTTGCCATAGCCATTATGCCAGCCAAGTTTTCTGTGCCACCTCTAAGACCAAATTCTTGCCCACCTCCAAGCATAATACTTTTAAAACCATCTTTATTCTTTACATATAAAGCACCAACGCCTTTTGGCCCGTGAAATTTATGCGCACTAATTGTAAGAAAATCAATATTTAATTCCGAAAGCGAAAAAGGAATTTTGCAAAATCCTTGAACAGCATCGACGTGAAGAAGCGCCTTGGGATTTTTTTCTTTAACAATTTTTGATATTCTATGCAAGTCATTAATTGCACCCGTTTCATTATTAACAAACATCACAGAAACAAGTCTCGTTTTCTCATTTATTAAACCTGACAATTTTTCATAATCAATTTGCCCATCTTTCTTTAAATCAACATATTTTACCGTCTTCCCAGACTCTTCCAACCTCTTAGCGACATTAAAAACACTTGGGTGCTCTCCTTTTGAAAAAACATACTCCCATTTTCCCTCTCTTAAACAACCTTTAATAGCAATATTATTGCTCTCAGTTGCACAGCCAGTAAAAACAATATCTCCCTTTTTGGCACCTAACTTTTCCAATATAACCTTTCTTGCTTTTTCAAGGTCTTTATAATTCTCCACTCCCCAAACATACCCAGCTGAGGCATTATAAAACTTATCACACGAATAAGTGCGATAAACCTCTAATAAGGATTCGTCCATTTTTGTAGTTGCAGCATTGTCTAAATATATAACCGACATAACTATTCCCTTATCTTAGCATCAAATCTAAACGCCAAGGACTTGATAACTTTTTTAATAACAGCATTAATATCTTCCTCGTTTAATGTTTTGCTCTCATCTGATAATCTTATATTAAACGCCACACTCTTTTTTCCCTCACCAATCGAAGGATTTCTGTAAATATCAAAAATGCTATGAGAAAAATATAGTTTGCCACATGCCGATTTTATAGCACCAGATAAATCCCCAACTGCTATATCTTCATTTACAACCACAGCCAAATCTCTTTCAACAATAGGATATTTAGAAATAGGATTTACCCTATGCTTTTTAGGTGGAAGCTTAATTAGCTCTTCTATGTTAATTTCAGCATAAAAAACCTTTCCAGCAATCGAATAATTCTTAGCAACCTTTGGATGAATTTGACCAAATGAAGCATATTTTACCCCATCTTCTCCAACAACATCTGCACTAATACCAGGATGTAAATATGGCTCAGATGAACGAACGAGCGAATATTTTAGCGAAGTTTCGCTTAACAAATTTTCTAGAACCCCTTTTAAATAGAAGAAATCATAACCTTCACAAGAAGCAACAAAGGAAAGCATTTCTTTTTCAACAGGATATTCTTTTAAAGGCAATTCCCTTGCTAGATAAACCCTTCCACTCTCAAAAAGTTTTATGTTTTTGTTTCCAACACTTTGATTATATGCAATGTTAACTAAACTAGCATGAGCCATACATGTTCTAACACAAGAAATATCTTCACTTAATGGATTAGCAATGCGTATAAGGTTTGTCCTCTCATCTTCAATTAAAAGTTTTTGGCAAACATCGCTTGGACACATCGAAAAGTTTACAGATTCATAGAACCCTTTGTTAATCAAGATTTGTTTTAAATTTTTAACTAGTAATAATTTTTCATCATATTTTCCCACTGTAACCTTTGCATTTTCAAACAATGAATAATCAAGGTCATCATAAACATCATAACCATAAAGCCTGATAATCTCTTCTGCTAGGTCACAATCTGCCTCAATGTCCTCTCTGTAAGGAGGTATTAAAGCGTGAATCTTGTCTCCATCTATAAAAGTTTTTATACCCAAACAATTAAGAATTTTTCCCATTTTTGCCACAGGAATCTCTACGCCAAGAATTTTATTTATTTCTTTAACCGAACAAACAATATTTCTTGCCTCATTTTTTGCCAAAGCCTTATCAAGGTAGCCCTCAACTACCTTTCCACATTCTATCTTATCTATTAAGTGAAGAGCTCTTTTTAATCCTAGTTCAGCCGATGCCAAATTAACACCTTTAGAGTATCTAGCAGAAGAATCTGTTCTAACACCAATTTTCTTACTTGTCATTCTTATATTTTTCAAATTAAATACGGCAGATTCTAGCACTGCGACTTTGGAATGTTCGTTAATACAAGAATTCGTTCCACCTATTACCCCACCAATAACCATAGGCTTATTTACATCTGCAATAACAATGTCTTCTTCGTTAAGTTTATAAGTATTATGATTTAAAACAGAAATTTCTTCGCCATTACTTGCTTGACGGACTATAATCTTTTTACCTTCAATTAAACTCTGATCAAACGCATGCAAAGGCTGTCCCATTTCAATTAGTATATAATTTGTAATATCAACTATCGTATTAATCGGTTTAATACCAACTGCAAACAACCTGCTCCTTAACCATAAAGGAGACCTCTCTAACTTGATATCCTTGACAACTCCTGCCATATATCTTGGACAATTTGGAGTTTTAACATCAATATCAATATAATTTGCAACATTATCTTCTTTGTCAGTTTTATAAGAATAATCTATTTCTGCCATTTTCTCACCCAAAACAGCACAAACCTCCCTAGCAATTCCAATAACACTCATACAATCAGGTCTGTTAGGCGTAATACCAATGTCAAACACAACATCATTAAGCATTAATGCTTTATCGATTGGTGTCCCAGCTTTAAAACTATCCGGCAAAATCAAAATGCCATCAACACCCGCGCCTTCAAAGTAGTTTTCATCAATGCCAAGCTCTTGTCCAGAACAGAACATTCCGTAAGAATCAACCCCTCTAAGTTTTGATTTTTCAATTTTTATCCCATTACATAAATCTGCTCCAGGCAAGGAAACAGGTACCGTCGCCCCCTCAAAAACATTAGTAGCAGCTGTTATAATTTGAGTAATCTGACCTCCAATATCAACTTGACAAACAACAAGCTTATCAGCCTGAGGATGTCTGTCAATTTTTAATATCTTTCCAACAACAACATGATGGAGATGTTCATTTTGATAAATTATCTCTTCAACTTCCATACCCGCATTCGTAAGTCTTTTTGCAAGATCCTCAGCAGGAATGTTAACATCAACAAAATCTCTTAACCAATTTAAAGTAACCTTCATTTAGAATTTTTCTCCTTTTAATCCAGTATTATGTTATAAAAACATAACATAATACCTTATTTCATTTGATTTAAAAATCTTATATCATTCTTAAACATTAACTTTAAGTCTGTAACACCATTTTCAATCATAGCAAGCCTATCAACCCCAGGGCCAAAAGCAAAACCCTTGTATTTTTTGCTGTCAATACCCGACATTTCCAAAACTTTTGGATTAACAACACCAGCTCCAAGCATTTCAAGCCAACCTGTTCCTTTACAAAGCCTGCAACCTTCTCCTCCACAATTTGGACAAGTTACATCAACTTCAACACTTGGCTCTGTGAAAGGAAAGAAAGATGGTCTAAATCTAGTTTTAGTACCCTTTCCAAAGAGTTTTGTCAGCATTGTATTTAGCATTATTTTTAAATCAGCCATTGACACATTTTCATCTATAACCAATCCCTCAAATTGATGAAACATTGGGGAATGCGTCGAATCGCTGTCGTTCCTATAAGTTCTTCCAGGGCTAACAATCTTAAATGGAGGTTTTCTCTTTTCCATTTCCCTAACTTGCACAGCAGATGTTTGAGTCCTCATTAAAAATTTTTCGGTAATATAAAAAGAGTCTTGCATATCTCTTGCTGGGTGATTTTGCGGAATGTTTAGAGCCTCAAAATTGTAATAATCAGATTCTATCTCTGGCCCTTGCACAACCTCAAAACCCATTTCAACACAAATATCACTTAACCTGTCAATAACTCTTGTTATAGGATGAAAAGATCCTTTTTCGCAATCTTTTGAAGGTTCTGTTATATCGATTTTTTCACTTTCTAACTTCTTAGCTAGTTCCTTGGTTGCAATCTCTTCTTCTTTCTTAGCAAAACTTGATTCAATATTTTGCCTTACATCATTCACAAGCGCTCCAATAATAGGTCTTTCTTGTGGTGTTAAATCACGCATACCTTTTAATACTACAGTCAAAGCTCCCTGTTTTCCAAAGTATTTAACCCTAAGATCGTTTAAACTTTTTAAATCGTCACAGGACGAAAACTCTTTTAATGCCTCTTCTTTTATCTGCAATAATTTTTCTTTCATTGCCATCTCCTTTTCAATATTAAAAAAAATCTTTCTCCCTAAACATTAGGGCGAAAGAGATATTCGCGGTACCACCTAACTTCTTATGCAAAAACGCATAACTCATTGCTCTCTGTAACGGGAGAACCCGATCAAACCTACACACCCAGGGCTTCAGAATGACTGCTAAAAAGCGAATTCATCTAATATTTACTTAGTTTCATCTCAGCAAACAGAAACCTCTCTGAAAGTCTTTCTTAGATTACTACTCTTTTATCATCGCATTTTCTTTTGTATTTTATCACATCAACATAAATTAGTCAAACAAAAGATTGACAAAATATTTAAATAATTATAAAATGACGCTATGAAATTTAAAGAATTATCAGCAGACAAGGATTACGAAAATATATATTACTTTCTAAAAAGCTTTGGGCTCTCGGAAAGGTATATTTCATCTTTAAGGAAACAAGCCGGCCTAATTTTTAAAAATAATGAAATAGCCAACACAAAAACGCCATTAAAAAAAGGTGACAAAATAAAATTAGCTTTAACAACAACAAAAAAAACTATCATCAAGCCAAATAATTTAAAATTAGATATTGTTTATGAAGACGAATTTTTACTAATAGTCAACAAACCTTCTCTTCTTTCATCAAGCCCTTCAAAGTCACACTACGATGAAAACCTAGCAGGCGCAATAGTAAATTATATGTATAAAAAAGATGCAAACTTTGTTTTACGAATGATAAACCGATTAGATAAAGACACTTCGGGAATGATAATTGTTGCAAAAGATTTAATAACTTATAGCAAAATTAATAATATAGACAAAACCTATCACGCCATAGTTAGCGGAAAAATTGAAAAAAATTTAGTAATAGATAAGCCTATTAAAACAATCAACAATGAAGGAATTAACGAAATTAAAAGAGTTATTTCAGCCGATGGAAGGTCAGCAAAAACCTTTGTTACTCCTATAAAACCTCTTAATAATGCAAGCCTCGTAAAAATAAAACTAGAACAAGGCAGAACACATCAAATAAGAGTTCATCTTTCAAGCATAGGCCACCCTTTGATCGGAGATAATGTTTATGGAGTTAAGTCAAATCTAATTAGTCACACCGCGCTGATATGCAATAAAATCTCTTTCTTACATCCCTTTAATAATAAACAAATCGAGCTGGAAACAACCTACCCAAAGGACTTCATTGCATTAATTGAGCAACTAAATATAGAAGATTAGAGCAAATTACTTTAACATTCCACCTTGAAGGTAAACATCTGGGACTTTACCAACTATTATGCTTTCACAAACAAGAGCAGATGTCACAAAGGTAATTTTTTGACTGCTAGTTGGCAAAATAACACTAATAACTGTGTTTACATCAACAAAAATGCTGTGCCTTGTTTGATTAATTCCCGCAGAATCAAAAGTAGTATTAAAAGTTGTGATAACCGAACCTATGGGGGTCATTCTTAAACTTATATCTGGACCAACTTGCGAAAGAGCTTCAAGCCCAGTAAAAGCTCCTAACGGAATCTCCACACCACACTGACCAATGTTATCTAAGTAAATTTGAGCCTTAGTTGAAAGCTCCCTTGCAAGAAAATTTATCTTCTCCATATTCGCAGTTATGGAGGAAATATTATTTTCATTGTCGTATGTTATATTTACCAAATCATCATAATTTGTTCCACTTTGATTTACAACATTAAATATTGCATCACTTATTGCAGTTGTTGCAAGGGAATCAACTTTTGCGTAAGCAATATTTAAAACCATTGGATTGACGACAAGTTCCATATAAAGAAAGAGTAAAACCACAATAAACAAAATCGAAAACAAAGATATAAAAAACTTTGTTTTTATTTTTTTAAGTTTACTCTTTTTTTCTTCCACATTCTAATATATGAAAGATAAAATAAAAAAAACACAAAACTATTAAACATCGATATATTGGATGTTATATGTCATAATAAATACCACATCTAGTTATTTACTTTTAGATTTGAATAATAATCCGAACAAAAATGCAAATCCAACTGCGGCCGCTATGCCTCCAGCTGTCGCTTGCAAACCTCCCGTAAAAACACCTATTAGCCCAGTAGATTTAACAGCGCTTATGGCTCCCCTTGCAAGCGAAGCACCAAAACCTATAATAGGAACTGTTATCCCTGCCTTAGCAAATGAAGATATTGGCGCAAAAATACCGACGGCCTCTAAAAGCACTCCTATTAAAACGAAAATTACCAGTATTCTTGAAGAAGTTATCTTAGTAGTTATTATCAAAACCTCTCCTAGAAGACATATTAATCCCCCTATCAAAAAAACCCATAAATAAGTTAAAAAATAATCCATAATATCTCCTTATTCACTTTCAATTACAATTGCGTGACTTATTCCCGGAATGGTTTCACCTTGCCCAGAAGCTGTTGTTGACATCAACGCCCCTGTTGGCACAAACAAAACCCTTTTTAACTCCCCCTTATTGAGTTTACCCATTATATAGGAGTTTAAAAAGGTTGCACTGCAACCACAACCACTGCCACCACACATTGTATCTTGTTTACGAGAAAAATAAACATGTCCACAATCAGTGTAATTAGTCCCAAGTTTTAACCCCTTTTCTTCAAGTAAATCTAGCAATATATCACTTCCAAGCTTTCCCAAATCTCCTGTTGCAATTAAATCGTAGTCAGCCGGTTTTCTCTTGGTGTCCTTAAAATGAGCCAAGATAGTATCCATAGCCGCAGGTGCCATTGTCAACTATGGACCATAAAAAAGTTAAAAATTTTTTTGATTTATTCTAATTTCATCAAAAACCTT
>CALVMJ010000003.1 GCA_944345365.1 uncultured Clostridia bacterium
TTTTTTTTCTTTGTGCGACCAAACGCAACTTGCAATTAAAAATGCAAGTTGGTCGCAACTTTTTTGATAAGAAGGGCGTTGTAGAGAGGAATTAAAATAGTAATATTTATCAGGGGAATCGAACAGGCGAAGTCGCGGAGCCAGTGGCTTTTTCGAAACGATAAAAAATTGTGTGAATTATTTGATAACGATAGTAAATCGTGGAGGGTTGGAGTTACCTTAAATAATTAAAAAAACAGCATATTTGCTGTTTTTTAATTAAAAATAATAATTTTTTCTTATTTAAACATTTTATTTCCTTTTGTTCTTGCAAAGCTTGCAACAAAAACCGATTTTGCATGTTTTTTAAGCAGTTTAGAGCAAATGTTTATTGTTGCACAGGTTGTCACCACATCGTCGACAAGCAAAATGTTCTTCTTGTCAAATTCCTTCCAATTCTTTACATTATAAGCGCCCCTTAAATTTCTTTGGCGATCCTCAAACCCCAATTCCTTTTGATGAGAAGTCTCTTTCACCTTAAAAAGAATGTCATTCCTCACCGGCTTGTTTAGAATGGATCCAATTTCGTTTGCTAATAATTCGGCTTGATTATATCTCCTTTTCTTATAAGATTTTTCTGATAATGGAACGGGAATAATCAAATCAAATTCGAGTCTGTTTTCTTTAATTCTCTCAGTGATTAATTTTGCCATTGGAAGAGCAAGATATTTTGCATTATTTGATTTTAATCTGATGACAAGCTTCCTAACATTTCCAGTGTAAATAAAAGGAGATGTTACTTTATCAAAGTGACGCCGTTCTTTTTTGCAGTTTTCACAATAATCAGTTTTGGTTGTGATAGGCATATCACAAGTTTTACACCTATTAACTGAATTATTAAAAAAACTCTCTTTTTTGCATTCTTTACAAAACGGCTCATTATCAAGATCAGGAATATCCCTCCCACAAAAGATACACTTAATTTTTATTGGGAAAAATATATTTAATAACTTATTAATAAATCTCATAGTTCTCCTTAGTCAAATAAACTTGATATTTTTTCAACGCTTTTGATGATTAAATCTTTAAGCAATGTAAATCTTTTAACGGTGTAGGCATTTGCAACCATTCTTTTAAGATTTTTCTTTTCCCCAACTAGCACAACCATTTTCTTTGCCCTTGTAACCGCGGTGTAGATTAAATTTCTGGTTAATATGATGCTTGCTCCACTTATCACCGGGATTACAACCACATCAAATTCTGAGCCTTGACTTTTGTGAATTGTTATAGCATATGCAAGGGATAAATCTCCTAAATCTGTTCTTGGATAAATACATCTTCTTCCGTCCTCAAAAACGACAACAGTTTCTCCTGTTTGATAGTCAATCATCTCAATAAATCCTATATCTCCGTTAAAAACCCCTTCACCTTCCTCTTCAATAAACCCATTCATTCTTTTCCAAACAAGGTTATAGTTATTTGTTGTTTGCATAACCTTATCTCCAACTCTAAAAATGTTTAGACCGATACTAAGTTCTTGCTTATTTATATTAGGAGGATTGATTATTTCTTGAAGTGATTTGTTTAAGTTGTCTATTCCACAAACTCCGGCCTTCATAGGCGCGAGGACTTGAATTTGATTGCTGTTTAAGTTTGTAAATTTGGGTAATCTTTTTGTTATTAAATCAATAACCGAATTTTTTATATCACTTAATTCAAATTTTTCTTCAAAGAAAAAGTCGTTTGAACAGTTGTCGATTACGGGCATAACTCCTTGATTAATAAGGTGAGCGTTTGAAATTATTAAGCTGTTGTCTGCTTGACGGAAAATTTTTGTTAGCATTGTTGTTTGAATTAATTTGCTTTCCAAAATGTCTCCCAAAACATTTCCCGCGCCAACACTTGGAAGTTGATCTTTGTCGCCAACTAAAATAAGCTTGCAATCCCTAGGCAATGCTTTTAAGAGCGAAAACATAAGCATAACATCTACCATTGAAACTTCGTCTATTATTACGGCATTTGTTTTTAACGGACAGTTCTCATTATGCACAAACCTGCTTCCACCGTTATTTAATGGGTTGACTTCAAGGGCTCTGTGAATTGTTTTTGCCTCTTCTCCCGTTGCATCAGAAAGTCTTTTTGACGCTCTACCTGTAGGAGCCAAAAGCATAACTTGCATTCCATTTTGTTTTAATATTTCAATAATACATTTTACTATTGTAGTTTTCCCAGTGCCGGGGCCACCCGTAATTACTGAAACGCCCGAGTTTATAGAGTTTTCTATCGCCTTTCTTTGTTCTTCGTGGAAGGAAAGATTGTTTCTTTTTTCAAAAAAATCAATTTCCCTTTCAACATTTAGTTTTGTTTTGATTATTGCTCCGTTTAGCAATGCAATTTTTTGGGCAATGCCATTTTCGTAGCGATAATATTTGGTCAGCATAACTATTTCAACTCCATCTTGCCACAATGTAATGCAAGTTTTGTCGTTTACAAGGCATTCAAGTGCAGTTTCAAACAAAGATAAATTTTCGTCATGGTCAAGGTCTAAAACTTCGCTTGCTTGTGATAAGAGAAGTTTTTTGGGAAGGTAGGTATTGCCATTTTTTTCTGTTGAAGTGTTTATAGTGTGAACAATGCCGGCCCTTATTCTAAACTCAGAATTATTTTCAATGCCCAAATTTTTTGCTATTTTGTCTGCAGATAAAAATCCAATTCCATCAATATCTTCGACAAGCTTATAAGGATTATTTTTGACGATTTCCATAGTTTTGTCCCCGTAGACTTCAAAAATTTTTAGAGCCATATTTGTGGTTATATTGTAGCCTTGCAAAAACATAACCGTGTTTTGAATGTTTTTTAGCGCAGAAAATTTATTTCCAATTTCTAATGCTTTTTCTTTGCTTATCCCCTTAATTTCTGCAAGTCTGTAAGGAGCCATTTCGATTATCGAGAATGTATCTTCTTTAAATTGTGAAACGATGTTTTTTGCTGTTACAGGGCCAACACCTTTGATTAATCCGGAAGAAAGGTATCTTTCAATGCCTGCCAAAGATTTCGGGAGAATGGTTTGATAGGACGAAAAAGCGAATTGATAGCCATATTTTTTGTTTTTTACGAATTCTCCCTCTAACGAAAGATTTTCGCCTTCGTTTGCAGTTATAAGCTTGCCGACAACAGTGACCATTGTTCCTTTAAAATCCAAAATGCCCACAGTATAACCATTTTCCTCGTTTCTATATACAATTTCTTCAAGAGTTCCTTCAATTACCATAGATAAATGATAGCTTAAAATATAAAAAAAAACAAGCAAAACACTTGCATATACTCATAAAAAACTATATAATTAATTTTAGTTATGAAAACAGCACAAAAAATTTTGGAAGTAGAAACGCTTTGCGAAAATATGGCAAAAAAGAAAGCAAACACAGGTCTTTTGAGGCTAAAAGTTTTGTATTTCGTGTCACAATACGAAAATCTTTCGGTGAGTATGATTATAGAAAAACTCGGCATAAAAAAATCAAACTTTGCTCTTTTAACAGCAGAACTTGAAAAAGAAGGGTGTTTAAATATTTATAAAGCCGAAATTGACAAAAGGTGTAGGACATTAAAATTAACACAAAAAGGCAAAGAGGAACTCGACTCCTATTTGGAAAGTTTGGATAGTGAATTTGATAAAATTGATATTGACCTTGACAATGCCTTAAACATATTATTAAAATATCTAAACAAGAAGGTGTAGAATGTTAAAATTATACAATTCCTTATCAAGAAAAAAAGAAGAATTTAAGCCTTATTCTGAGAAAGTGGCAATGTATACATGTGGCCCAACGGTTTATTATTATCCTCATATTGGCAATATGAGGGCGTATCTTTTTATGGATAACATAAGAAGAGTGCTTAAATATAACGGCTATGAGTTAAATGGTGTTATGAACATAACTGATGTTGGTCACTTGACAAGTGATGCGGACGAGGGGGAGGATAAAATGCTTGTTGCTTCTCAAAGAGAAAAAAAATCTCCTTGGGAAATTGCAAAGTTTTATACCGATGTATTTATGAAAGATGTTAAAAAACTTAACATTGATCTCCCTGAACACATTTGTCCAGCAACAGAAGTTATACCTGAAATAATAGAGTTTGTCAGCGAATTATTGAAAAAAGGCTACGCCTATGAAACAAGCAAGGGGATATACTTTGACATATCAAAATTTAAGGATTATGGCAAACTTGGTGGAATGAACCTCGAAGACAAACTTGCCGGAGCAAGAATTGATGTAGATGAGGAAAAAAGAAATCCAGCCGATTTTACTCTTTGGATAAAAGCTCCAAAGGAGCACATTATGCAGTGGCAAAGCCCTTGGGGAATGGGATATCCTGGGTGGCACATAGAGTGCTCTGCAATAGGAAAAAAGTACCTAAAAGACGAAATAGATATTCACACAGGTGGAGTTGACCACAAGCCTATTCATCACGAAAATGAAATTGCTCAGTCTGATGCGTTAGAGGGACATCAGGTAGTAAAGAATTGGATGCATATTGAGTTTTTGCAGGTAGATGGTGGAAAGATGAGCAAAAGTTTGAATAATATCTACACACTTGCAGATTTAAAGGAAAAAGGATTTGAAGGAGAGGATTTTAGATATTTCTATTTTATGGCTCATTACTCCAAACAACAAAACTTTACCTTTGATGCACTTACAAGTGCTAAAAACTCGCTAAAAACATTAAAGAATTTGGCAACAGAGCATAAAAATTCAGATGCAAGGTTAAGCGAAGAAGAATTAAAAGGCTTTGAAGATGAATTTTTAAATGCAATAAATGACGATCTTAATATGCCTCTTGCATTAGCTGTTGTTTGGAAAATGTTAAGAGGAAAAAAATCAAAAGATGCCTATGGGCTTTTAATGAAATTTAATAAAGTTCTTGGATTTAACTTTGATGAAGAAACTATTCCACAAGAAGTTTTGGAGCTTGCAAAATTAAGATGGCAGGCAAAAAGTGAAAAGGATTGGGCAAGAGCAGATGATTTAAGACAAAAGATAACAAACCTTGGCTTTGCTGTCAAGGACTCAAAGGAAGGTTATACAATTAATAAGATTTAATTTGTGTAGACTTTTTGCAATAAAAAAATAAAATACTAGCATTGTCTAGTATTTTTTTTATAAATAATGTTTTTAAAAATGCAAAAATAGGTGTGAGTTGTTTTAAACTCAATCTAAAAATATTAGCGTTTTTTATTTAAGGATTTAATTTTTTAATGGTTATAAACTTTTTTCTTTGTCGTTATAAAAAACTGCAAAGTATTTGTCTTTCAACGGGTTTCCAAGTGCGTCTTCAGGAGCAACGCCAAGAACGGCATCATATCCATTTTCTTTTAGGCTTTCGATTTTTTTTAATGCCTCCTCTTTTGTCTTATGCAAAGAATGAAATCTGTTTCCTTTTTTATCATAAATCCTTTTCATCTTAAATCTTTCTTTTGTTCCGTCTTCTTTTTTGTGTTCGTAAAGAAGACCTGTGTAAACATAAAAATGGTCCTTGCCTTCTTCCAAAGTTTCGTTTTCTTTTACTTTCATAGTTCTTCCTCCTTCTTTAATTTATAATTCATTACTTAAATAAGATAAAGCAATGTAATTATACTTATAGATTGTCTTTAATTTCAGGGCATAAATCATATTGCCCTTTCTTGTTTAAAGCTTTTGCAATTCTTCCTGCTGTGTCACCAACGCAAATACAATGATCTATCCAAGTATCATTTTTTGTTTTACCCCTATAAGATTTTATTAATAATTTCGCCTCATCTTTCGTTAACTTCATATCATTCTTCTCCCAATTTTTTGAATAGGTCTGCGTAAATATTGTTGGCATAAAGAAATGTTACCATTGTAATAAATTGCTTTTTATTTGAAAAAGAATAGGAAGTATCGTCGTTTATAATCGGACGCCTTATTTGTTTTGTTTCAAACCAACTCCTGTTTACCAAATATGCAACAACGCTGATGTCCCAAATAACCCGTCTTTCTTGGATTCCGTGGTATCCGTCATTATAAAATCTTTTTATGAGGTAATCACATAGTTTGTTTTTCTTTTGTAAAAGATGTTTTAATTCATATATTGAGGTTACCAGGTTAGATGCAACATTTTTGCAAGGAATTACGGTTAATTTAGCTTTGCAACTAAAAACATCTCTTACAGCTTGGATATCTTGCCTAAAATTAAATTCTTTGTTGTCCTCTTGTAGCAAGCTGTTACCACCAAGCCAAACTATTTCTATTTTATTCATAATTTTAGGCTCTTTTCTTATGGCAAGGGCAATGTTAGTTAAAGCCCCGATCGCCATAACATATGTTTTTTCGTTTTTTAAAGCCACTTCAATTATTTTATTTACAGCGTCATTATCTTCGTTGTAACCGTCTTGAATATAGCCCATTGAACCTTTAAAAACTTTGCTTTTTGTATCAAACTTTAACCACTTGCATATTTTCAAGATTTCTTTATAACTTAGCTCTTGACCATCTTCGATGCTAACATTTTTCCTTTTGTGAGAAAATGGAGCCACTGTTATTGCTTCAATATTAAAAACATCCTGTGATTTTAGGGTGTAGGCAAGTGCAAATTGGTCATCGCATTCATTATATGTATCGGTGTCTAAAATAACATTTATTTTTTCTTGCTTGTGTTTTGAAATAATTTGGTATATTTCTTTCCAACTGTAAACCCTTTTCATCTGTTCGCAACGATTAAAAGGAGTGTCCATTAAAAGAGCGTTTATCCCATTTTCAATGCAATCTTTACAATTAGTTTTAGAATCATCTATCATAAAAATTACATTGTTTTCTAAGCAAACCCTGGTCTTTGCACTCTTATCATTTTTTGGGTTGTTAGTCAAAACAAGTTTATCGTAATAAATGTCAAATTTACTTAGCCAAGCCTTTGTTAAATTATATGGGTCAGAATATTCTCCATTATCCCTAGCAGATATGATTATAATAGTGTGCCCATCTTTTTTTAATTTGTCAATATATTTCTTTGCGCCATCTATAACATCTAAATTTTGGGCGATTCTTTCAATATTATTTTTATAAAAATCTTTCACCTCATTTTTAGACCAGTCAAACATACCTCTTGTTATATAATCAGCATTTTCATTGACAATTCCTTTGTTTCTTAATTTCTTATCATGAATTAAAAATTCTTTTAACAAAGCCTCATTAAAATTCGATATTACATTATCTATATCTATTCCTATGTTCATAACTATTCTCCATAACTATATTAACATTATAACAAAGATTGACAAGTTTTTCAAGTTAATAAAAGATAGGTTATTAAAGATTATTATACCATAATTCATTTTAACTATAAAAATTACTTATACAATCATTTTCAAGCAATTTTTTGTAGGTAAAACACTAAGTCCAGCGCGTCTGCCAAGGCGTCAGAAACAGCGACAAAAAACTTTCCCCTAAACGGGGAAAGCATGAATTGTCTTGTTTCTTCCTTTTTCCCAAAAATATAAACATTTTTGGGAGACCTGATAGGTGGCGAAATTGTCAGCCACTTTTTTGTTTTGGTGCGGATGAAGGGACTTGAACCCCCACGGTTTCCCACTGGATCCTAAGTCCAGCGCGTCTGCCAATTTCGCCACATCCGCATTTTTTTTATCAATACGACTATTTTAATAAATTTCTTTGCATTAGTCAAGTCTTTATTAAAAATTTTGAATAATAAATCAAAATAAACAAAAAATATGGTTAGGAGGTAAAAAATGATTATAGTAAACATTATTGCTTTTATCTTAGTTTTAATCGGAGCTTTAAACTGGGGCTTGATTGGAATCTTTGATTGGAACTTAGTGACAGCAATTTTTGGCGTTGGACTTACTGTTGGTGCCAGAATAATCTATATTCTTGTGTTCCTTGCAAGTTTATGGCTAATATTCTACGCAATTTACAGTATGGGAAGAATTGATATGAAGATGAACAGATCAGATAGTAAAGATCAGTTAAAATAAAAAAACGCATATATGCGTTTTTTTCTTGACTAAACCAATGTTTTATGATTTTTTTGCTAGGTTTTCATTAAATTCTGCAACGCCTTCATCAAAACGCTTTTTAAAACCAGGGTCGAGTTTAAAAAGAAGGGCCATAAGCTCGCCAATATGCACTTCTTCTTCTTGCATAATATCTCTTGTTGTTATTTGTGCGGAAAGATTGTCTGTTTGTCTAAGGTGATAAGAGTATTGTATTATTGCTTCAAATTCTCCAATGATATCTTCTCTTACATTTTGAATTGTTCTAAAATCCATGTCGTTGAGCATATTGTTGTCTTGTAAAATATTAAAAAATCTTCTCATATAATCTCCTTTACACATCTTTTTATATGAATAGAAAAGCCTAAATGTTAAGAATTTAATTGACATTAATTAATTTCTTGTGATATATTATTAATAAGGAGAGTCAAATGAGCAATTTATTAGCATTAGATATTCCAACAGCTATATATTCAATAGTTATAATATTAATTTGTGTTGGATCGGTTTTATTGGGAGCAGAGATATTTGCTTTCGTGGCAAGGGTTCTTGTTTTTCATCGTTACAGGAAAGGAAATAAACAGCAAGTTGCAATTGGTTATACTGGATACCAAGCAGCAAGAGCATTTTTAGATTTAAACGGACTTAATGATGTTGAGGTAAAAAAATGTGGTTTTTGGAGAATGCTCTTTTATGGAAACAGCTATTCTTCCCGGAAGAAAACAATTTATTTAAGAAAAAATATTATGAATAAGGCATCGGTTACAGCTGTCGCGCTTGCTCTGCAAAAAGTAGCACTTGTAATTCAACATAAAGAAGGGGATAAAGGGACAAAGCTTAGAACGGCCCTTCAACCGTTCCTTCCATTTGCTCCAATTATGTTCTTTCCTATCATCTTAATCGGAGTAATTTTTGACTTAATATTAAAAAATACTCAGACTTTTGTAGGCACGATAATTGCTTCGATTATTGCGATTTCAATTTTCTTGTTTGCAGTTATTATGACTTTTGTTATCATGAAGGTTGAAAAAAGAGCAAATCAAAGAGCCCTTGCAATAATGGAAAAAACGAACTTTTTACAGCCACAAGAATTAGTATTGGTAAGAAAAATATTCACAGCCTATGAACTTGCCTATGTTGCAGATTTTATAGTATCAATTCTTGCTTTTATAAGAATAATTATAAAAATTATTGCAATGTTACTTAAATCATCATTAAACAAGTAAGAGTTGAAAAGGAAAGTAGAATTAACATAAAATAATTGAAAAAAATCTTGTACTTTTGTCAAGTACAAGATTTTTTTATTACAATTCTAATTTCTTAGTAGTGTTGTTAATAGAAATGGGACAATAATTATTGATATTAAACATATTACAGATAAGATAGTGTTAATAATTGCAAAAGCTTTTATGGCTTTATTTGCTGATTTACAAGCAACTGCCGAGCAAGAAATTGCCGCGATTGAAAATCCAAATCCGGGCAAAAAAACCAAGAGACCAATTCCGGAGAAAATATAAATTATAAATAATACGATATCCGCAGCATCTGAACCGGTTGTTCGGACGAACTGTATTGATAGTATAATCGCAAATATAGTTGTTATGACCGAAAGTATTAGTGTAATTATTGATGCGACAAAAGCCCCTATTTTTTTCTCTGGCTTTGGCTGATAAGTTGTTGGTTTCGGAATAAAAATCGGATTGCCGTCTTTATCGTAAACTATTTGTCCAAGCTGAGGAATTTGAGATGGCTCATTTTGATTAATTTCAATTTTAACATTTGGAGCAGATGATGGCGCGCTTGAGTTCTCTTGGTTGATTTCTTGAGTTTCTACAGATTTTTCTTCTGTCTGTATTGCGTTATTTTTTTTCATAACAACTCCTTTATATCTTATTTTCTTTATTATATGGAAAATTTTAATAAAAATCAAGTGAAGTTATTGTTATTAATAGAAAAAAAATAATTTTTAAGCAAAATATTTGGTGTTTTTTTTAAAAAATTGTAAAATAATATTTAATAAGGAGATTAAATTTATGAACATAGCAGTTATAACAGGTGCTTCATCTGGAATGGGCAGACAGTTTTGCGAACAATTAGACACAGAAGGATTTGATGAAATTTGGGGAATTGGCCTTGGAAAAGAAAAAATGGAAGAAGTCAAAGCAAATTTAAGAACAAAGTTTAGATATTTTGATATGGACTTAACCGTTGATAAAAATTTGCAAATTTATAAAAATACTCTCGACGAGGCAAAGCCAAATGTAAAATGGCTTGTGAATGCAAGTGGTTTTGGCAAGTTTGGCAGGTACGATGAAATTGGTGTGGAAAACAATACTAATATGATTGATCTTAATTGTAAAGCTCTTGTTTATATTACCGAAACAACCCTTCCATACATGAGTGAGGGAGCGAGAATTGTTCAGATAGCATCGGTGGCAGGTTTTCAGCCTATACCATATATAGCCGTTTACGGAGCTACAAAGGCGTTTGTTGTTAGCTATTCTAGGGCGTTAAACGTAGAATTAAAGTCGAGAAAAATCAGCGTTACTTGTGTTTGTCCGTTCTGGACTAAAACTGCTTTTTTTGATAGGGCGAAGAAAATTGATTCCAAAACTTCAAATCAAGTTGTTACAAATTATATCGTTATGTATCAACCGGAAAAGGTTATTAAAAAGGCAATTAAAGATGCAAAGAAGAGAAAGGAAATGTCAATTTACGGCTTTATAGCAAGAAGCCAAGTTAGACTTGTTAAGCTTTTACCAACAAAGCTGGTTATGTCGACTTGGATGAAGCAACAAAATTTAAAAGAAAAATACAAGGGGAAATAAGTGAAAATTACTTCTGCTAAATATTTAACAAGTGCAGTCACAAGAGATAAATTAATTATTGATGAAATCCCAGAGATTTGTTTTGTGGGGAGGAGTAATGTTGGAAAATCAAGTCTTATAAACAACTTAGCTGGAATAAAAAAGCTTGCAAAAACCTCTTCCACTCCTGGACTTACAAAAATGGTGAATTATTTTAATATAAATAATGGGATATTAAGGTTTGTGGATTTGCCGGGTTATGGGTTTGCTAAAATTGGAAAAAATCAACTAAACATATGGGCAAGTTTAATGGGAGATTATTTAACCTTATCTTACTCCTTAAAAATGGTGTTTGTTTTGCTTGATATAAGGCATTTGCCAAGCCAGCTTGATAAGATGATGATTGATTTTTTAATAAAAAAAGAAATTCCTTTTACAATAATTGCAACAAAATCGGATAAGCTTTCTAGATCAGCCATTCATAAAAACATTGGAGATATTGCAAAAGAGCTTAACATTAGAAATGAAATGATTATTGCCCATAGCAGTGAAACAAGTCTGGGGAAGGAAAAAATATTGGACTATATAGGGGCAATAATTGATTCGTAAGGAGTAAAAATTATTTTTGAATTTTCTTTATCTCAATAATAAATCCTTCTCTAATTTGTTTTGGTGTTATTGCATTTTCTATTAGAATTTGGGTCGGATTGACATTATATCTGCTTGCGATACTATTTAAAGTGTCGCCCTTTTTTATTTTGTAAATTTCTAGATTTTCTAATTTCATACAATATTATATTTTGTCTTTCTTAAAAAAATGCCATCAATTTTAAATTAGCATATTGACAACCAATTATAAATAAAATAAACAGAGAGGTGTTTATGAAATCTCTGTTTAAAGCAGTAGCATTAATAACCTTATTCTCAGTTTTAACAAGAATAGCTGGGTTTATATTTCGAATTTACTTATCAAGAACGATTGGAGCAGAAGCACTTGGTTTATATCAAGTGGCTTTTTCAGTTTTTATAGTGCTACTTACTATTGTTTCAAGTGGTCTTCCCTTTATTATTTCAAGGATAACGGCTAAATATTCAAACAACAGCGACAAAAAGGCAAAAGGACAATTAATATCCTCTTCCTTGATTTTGTCAGCAGTTATAAGCATTGTTCTGTGCGTTGTAATTTTGTTATTTAAAAATCTCTTTGCAAAAATTTTTACTGAGAGAAGTTGTATTGAAATATTAATTGTTCTTCTGCCGGCTGTTGTCTTTTCTTCGGTTTACAGTGTTTTTCGTGGAGCATTGTGGGGGGAAAACAACTATTTTGCTCTTTGTGTTAGTGAACTTTTCGAGCAGGTTTTAAGAATCTTTATTTGCGTGTTACTACTTGGCTCAACTATGTCTGTGATTCATAATGCGGTTTCAGTGGCTTGGTCTCTTACTATATCCTGTTTGGTTTCAGCTGTTTTTGTTGTTCTTTTATATTTTTACTATGGAGGGACATTATCAAGGCCGGGCAGAGTCTACAAAAAAGTGTTAAAAGAATCCACGCCTATAACAGGTGTTAGGGTGGCAGGTAGCCTAATTCAGCCTTTAATCGCATTGATTATTCCGATGCGATTGGTTTCAATTGGCTATACTAATGCTCAGGCACTTTCCTTGTTTGGAATAGCAGTTGGAATGACATTTCCTCTTTTATTTATTCCTGGAATGCTTATAGGCTCTCTTTCAACAGCTTTGGTTCCTGAAATTTCTTCCTCACTAAGCGAAAGAAAAACTAAAAATATTGAAAACAGAATTAAAACGGCTGTAAAATTTACTTTATTTATTTCAAGCTTTTTTGTTCCTTTGTTTCTTGGTGTGGGCGATATTATGGGAAGATTTTTGTATGACAATATGATAAGTGGAACACTTCTTCAAGTTTCTGCGTGGATAATGATTCCAATGGGTTTAACAAACATAACTTCATCAATTTTAAATTCTTTAGGAATGGAAATTAAATCTTGCGTTAATTATTTTTTTGGTGCAATAGCGCTTTTTCTTTCGATTTGGTTTCTGCCGAGTGTAATGGGGATTAATGCTTTTGCTGTTGGCATGGGTATTAGCACATCTATAACCTCTGTTTTAAATATTTATATGCTAAAAAGAAAAGCAAAGGTTAAGATTAAAATAGTTAAACCTTTAATCATTTTTTCTTTAATAGCTTTTCCTTGTGCAGGTATAACGGCTTTTTCAGGTGCTCTTCTTAGCTACATTTTCCCTGACTTCTTTGTTTTAGCCCTTTCTTGTTCTTTGGGAGCCGTGTTCTTTGTTTTGCTTTCAATGATTTTTGGAATTTTAGATGTTAACTGCTTTAACGTTTTAAAAAGAAGGTTGTTTATTAGAAAAAAATCAAAAGCCGTTATTAAAGATGCGTAAAATTTAAAAAAAACATCATACTAAATATATGCTAACAATAATTATAAGAAGCATAATAATTTATTTAGTTGTGCTGTTTGTTTTCAGAATAATGGGGAAAAGGCAACTCGGACAAATGCAACCATTTGAGCTTGTCTTGACTTTGATAATTGCAGATTTGGCCACAATTCCAATGGCAGAAATTTCTGTTCCGGTCTTGCACGGAATAATCCCTTTATTTACTCTTGTGTTACTGCATTTCCTTTTAACTATTTTATCAAAAATAAGCTCTAGATTTGGATATTTCATAAGTGGAAAACCTGTTATAATTATCAATCCAAAAGGCATAGATTGTAAGGCCTTAAAAGCGCTTAATTTATCTATTGATGATTTGTTTGAAGCAATGAGGGGAGTTGGTTATTTTAGTCTAGATCAAATTCAATATGCAATAATGGAAACGAATGGAAAAGTAAGTATTTTGCCTAAATCCAAATTTTCTCCGGTTACTAATGGAGACATTAATAATAAAGCAGATGAAACAAGCTTACCGGTAAATTTAATAAGTGAGGGTAAAATTCTAAAAGACAATCTCGAAATTGCCAAGGTTGATGAAAAATTTGTACTTGATTTTTTAAAAAATCAAGCAAATAATAATAAATTAAAAGATGTTTTAGTTATGACAATTGATAAGAGTGGAAAAGTTATAATTCAAATGCGGAAAGGTGAATCAAAGGTTTTTGAAAATGTGAGGGATTCATTATGAAAATATTTTCAAAAGTGATGCTGATATTAATTTTTCTTTTTCTTATATTTATAAGTGTTTTTGAGGAGGTTGTAACTAGCAACGCTCTTAGTCAAGTTCATAATATTTGTTTTATACTTGAAGAAAAGGTTGAAGGCCTTGAAGATATCAGGAAAAGCGAATTTATATTAATAGTCGACAATATGGAATATGATTGGCTAAAAAATGAAAGTAAGATGTGTTATCTAGTAAACCATAAAAGCATTCAAGAGATAGGCGCAGAGATAGCGAAAATGAAAAATTATTTAGGCGAAAATGATATAAAAGAATTCAAGGCAAGCCTTGAAGCGATAAAATTCTACTCGGAAAGCTATTTGCATTTTATGGGTGCAAATTTTCACAATATATTTTAAAAAAAACTCAGCATTTGCTGAGTTTTTACCAAATTTTTTCTTTTTTCTTTGCTAAAATAATTATAACTGTAAGGATTATTCCTGCTAGGGCAACCGAGCCTACAACAATCCAAATGATTAGATTTTTAGGAATTATTTTTACTGTCGAAACCTTAATGACATTAGATACCCTAACATCTTCGTTGTTTTCTGGATTAGTTATTTCACAAGTTATTTCCCAATTTCCTGAAATATCGAAATCAAATTTAAAAGTTTCGCCTGTTCTATCAAAGGCATCATCGCTTAAAATGGATTTTGTTTCCTTGTCGTCTTCTTCAATATCAGATGGCAAAAGGACATATTTTTTTCCATCAGAGCCTTCTCCCGAAACTTTCCAAACAATGTTATTTCTTTCAATATACTTGTATTCAGGTGATGTTATAGACAAGATGTAGGCATTGTTAATAGAGTATTGACTTCTAACTGCTTCTGATTTAATGCTTAAACTTGTTTCTGGTGAAATATCGCTTATTTTTGTTGGTGTGACTTCAAATAAATCACTATTATATGCTATTCCATTGCAAATAAAATTAAATTGATAAATTCCCCAGCCCCCATTGTCGATGTAACTTTCACCTAAAACTGAATTTCCATTAAAAGAATTTGAAATTGAATTGTTTGTTTGATCGTCAACATAAAATCTGATTTGTTTTACTACATCTTCTTCATTTGAAGCTGAAGTGTCAATAATCTCTCTTTTTTCGGTTCTGTCTGTAACAAGTTCAAGTTTTCCATCTTTAACATTTGCAGGTGACCACGTAACGCTAAATTGATAATTAATTTTTTCTCCTTCTGCGATTGGGCCAGAATATACTATATCAAAATATGAAACATCTTGCCATTTAATTGAGTAATATGAGTAGTTATTAGTATCAATTGAAACGCTTTTTTTATCACTTGTTACTAATGTGTTGTTTTTGTCGTACATTCTTACCGAGATATTGCTACTAGCATCATTAATAAAGCTTCCGCTTTCTGCTACTAATAGATTTGTTGATGTAATTGGACTTGCAGACAAAAAAAGCGATAAGGAAATACCTGCACATCCGAGTAACACAGCTTTAATTTTATTGTTATTTTTAAATTTCATAACTATGCTCCTTTTTTATGAGTAAATGATACCACAAAATAAAAAAAAATAAAAACAAAATTACATCAAAATTAAAAAACACCATAAAGTTTTAAGGAATGGTGATTTTGTTGACAAAAATTTAACCTGACTATATAATATAGAATATGGAAATAGATAACGTTTTAATTGAAAAAGAAGTTGAAGTTGAGGAAGAAGAATCAATCCTTTCTCAAGTTCTTGTTTCGCCTAAAAATTATGAATGGATAAATAATGAAACTATTGTTGTTGTAATTAAAGTCGAGAAAAGCGAAATGTCTCATGACTTATCACAAATCAAAATTTGCGGAAAGTCGATGCTTGATTGGGTCTTAATTGCTACAAGTGGTCCAAAGCAGGAAGTCATTGATAACGCATCTGATGAAAAACTTTTGCAAGAACTTAAACTGTTTTCTTTAAAGGCGAAATATGTCTTCGTAGCTTATTCTGACACCCCTTTTTTAGAGAAGAGAACCTTTTGTGAAGTAATGGATTATTTTTGTAGAAAGGGACTTAATGCAATGGCTCTGCCAAGGGGGTATGTTTTTAGGAGTGAATACTTGCAACTTGCAGAAGAGTTTGGGGCGTTAGTTAAAAAATCTTTTGGGAAGAGAGATTTTCAAACTGTCGATAATTCAAAGCTTTTGATGGAATTAAATGAACATTTAAGTCAAAGAATTAAAGCATATCACATTTCAAATGGAGTGGTTCTTTTTTCCGAGCAAACCATACAAATTGATGCAGATGTTGAAATAGAGAGTGGAGTAATAATATATCCAAACAATATACTGCTAGGACAAACATATCTGGGCAGAAATGTTGTTTTGGAAAGTGGAAATATAATTGAAGATTCTGTAATAGAGGACAACTGTGTCATAAAATCAAGCAAAATTTACAATTCAAAAATACAAAAGAATAAGCATATAGGCCCATTTGCCAAAATGAATGGAGAAAGTATTTAATGGTCATAATTGTTGGGCTTGGAAATCCGGGCGAAATCTATCAAAAAACTTATCATAACTTGGGATTTTTGGTAATTGAAAAATTATCAAAAATTTTTGATATTAAATTATCGAAAAAAGGGTTAAAATGCTTGTATGGAGAAGGTAAATATAACGGGGAGAAAATACTTCTTGCTAAGCCTCAAACTTATATGAATAATTCAGGTGAGGCTGTTACTTTGTTGAAAAATAAGTTTAAAGAGGCAAGGATTATTGTTGTGGCAGATGACATTGACCTACCCAAGGGCAGTATTAGATACAGAAAAAAAGGAAGTGCAGGAACTCATAACGGACTTAGAAGCATTGTCAGTTATATTGGTGAAGATTTTGAAAGGGTGAAAATTGGTATAGGCAGAGAAGATGGTGATTTGGCAAAATATGTGCTGTCAAAAATGACAAATGATTTCATTGAAGATTCACTAAAAACTGCTTGTGAAAGATTAGTATCTGCAATTAGTAATCCATAATTTATTTGGCAAATTAAGCTAAAAGGTATTTAAATCACTTGAAAATAACTTATTTTTATTGTATAATTAACCTACTTGTATAAAAGGAGTTTTGATGAAAGAAAAATCGATGAAAAAATCTGTTGCAATTTTGTGTATGGGTTTGATCTTAGGAGGATCGGTAATCACCGGTTGTTCTCTTGTTACGACAAATTATGAAAAATATTACGGGGCAGTGGCTTGCACAATAGAATTTAATGACGGGTCTAAGGCGGAAATCACAAAAAAGGATCTAAGGATTGCTTATGCTAGTTATGGATTTGATCAATATGTTCAAAATGGGCTTTCGCAGGAAGAAGCATACACAAAAGCTTTGGACTACCTTGTTTCAAAAGAGCTTGCAATAAAAGATGCCGAAGATAAATCAAGAAAACTCAACCCAGATGATGCAATATTAACAGCAAAAGAAAAGACTTATCTGTGGGAAAAAACTTATGAATCAATGATTGAGAATATTAAGAGTTATATTAATGTTGAAGGTGAAACAGAAGAAGAAGTAAATGAAGATGCTGTTACAAGAGAAATTTTTAAAAGAGAAGTGGAGCTTGTTTACAATCAAGCAAAAAATGAATATAGTGTAATTTTGCCAGAAAGCGCGAAGTCTGACTTTGAAAGCCATAAGTTTTGGAGTGAAGCAAATAAAGATGCTCAAAGGCAAGAAGACAAAGAAGAAATATATCAATTAATGCTTGAATATATTGATGGGAGTTTGGCTTATAAAGATGCCTACAAACAATATCTTTCAGACTTGAAAGAAAGTGAGAAAAATTTTAACTTATCAAAAGATGTAAAAAGCATTTTTGTTAGAGAAATCGAAAGAGTTTATGGAATCATGTATGATACTTACATGGTGGGAAAATATGAGGATTTTCTTGGAGGAGAAAAGACTAATAACACTGTGATTCGAGATATCTTGGATCTATATGAAAGCAAAGTAAGAAACGACTATTCTGCTTACGCAGGGCTTGGAAAAGCGCAGGCAGATGCAGTTAAGGAAAAGTCAGGCGATATTTATTATTTTGAAGATGGAATTAATTGGTTCTATGTTACTCATATTCTGGTTAAGTTTGATGAAAACGAACAAAAGCAATATGATTATTACAAAGCAGAAATTGATAAAATCAAAGAGGGGAAAGAAAGCGAAATTAGTTTGAGTCAAGCTGAGGCAGGCATTGAAACTCTTTATAATAATCTTGCAGGAATTAAAAGGGTTGAAACAAGCGAAAATGTTTGGGAGGAGCAACAAGGTGTTACAGCCCCAAATGTCAGCAAACTTTTTGAGGATATAAAGAAACAAGTCGGCACGGGATTGCCAACACAAAAAATAGAAAACTTCACTGATCTTATTTATGAGTATAATGAAGATCCTGGAATGCTAAATGCCAAATATAACTATATTGTGGGAGTAGATTACACAATTCCTTCACAAGATGAAAATGGAAATGTAAAAAATTATACAGTTTATTCTGACTGGGTGCAAGAATTTAATGATGCCGCAGTGGAGCTTTACGATAATGGAAATGGTGTCATTGGCACTATTTACGAAGGTGGAGATTATAATGGTTTAATAAGGTCAGACTATGGTGTTCATATTATGATGTATGCCGGAGAGGCAAAAAACCTTTTTAGTGGAATAAATGCAAATTTTGAGCTTCAAACAGAAGATATAATCACGCTTTATAATTCAAGATTAAATCAAGGGACTGAAAAAACTTATTTTGATCTAATGTATGAAGAGTTGGTTCCTAGTGATTCAACCGTATTTCAATCCTTGGATTTAAAGAGGTTACAAGAAGCGACAAAAGCCATAACATATTATCCAAAAGCATTTTAAAATTTAAACCTTGTTATAATTGACAAGGTTTTGTTTTTTTTGCTATACTAAAATGCAATGCTAAAAGAAAAAGACAGACTTAAAACCACTAAATTAGAAAAAGAGGAAAACTCTTTAATTTTTTCTGCGAATAATAAAAGCGTTGAAAATGCAAAGAGAGACAATATTAATGATATAGATAACAAAACTATAAAAGATATTGATAAAGAGATAAAAACCACAACAGAAAAAAATACAGGGAATGAGGAAAAAATAAAGAAAGACCTAGAAAAAAGTAAACTAGACGAGGCAGAGCAGACGGTTTCGAAAAAGAGCGCAAAGAAAAAAAAGATAACAAATATTCTTGTTTTCATTCTTAATATGGGGGTTGTTGCAGGGATTCTTGCCTATCAGCTTGTCAAAGAGCCCTTTGTTTCGTTATCAGGGCTTGGCCTAAATGTGGGAATGTTATTACTCCTTATTTTTATGTTTTTTCTTGCAGTCGGTTTCGACACTATCTCCACAGCATATTTAATCAGAAAAGATACAGGTAGATGGCAACTAGGCCTCGGGTTTAAATCAACAACAATCGGAAGATACTATGATGCAATTACTCCAATGGCTGTTGGAGGCCAGCCTTTTCAGGTTGCTTATTTAAAGAAAAGAGATGTTTCTTCAAGTGCTTCTCTTTCAATTCCTGTTGCAAAATTAATGTTCTTTCAGCTTGGAATGTTTTTATTAAGTGTAATTGCATTAATAATTTCATCGTTAGACAAATCTTTTGGTGCTTTTGCTTCCATTATGTCAATAATTGGGTTTGTTTTGTCGTTTTCGGTTATGTTTATAACTATTTTTCTTTCTCTGAGCAAAAATTTTGGCAAAAAGATTGTGGTAAAAGTTTTGAAACTTTTGCAAAGAATGAGGATTATAAAGAACTATGAGAAGCAATATTTAAAGGTAACTAAGTATGTAGAAGACTATCAAATGATAATGCGTGATTATATGAAATCTGCAAAAGATTTTATATTTATGTTTGGGACATCATTAATAAGAATGATTGTAATATATTCTATGCCATTTGTAATATATTCTTGTTTTTTCAACGATGGAGCAATTGATTTGTATTTTAAATTTTTTGTTTGTGGGGTGTTAATTGACCTTTCATCAGGCTTTTTCCCTTTGCCTGGTGGGACAGGAATGAATGAATTGACTTTCGGGGCTTTATTTGGCACATTCTTTTCAGGTGGAAGATTGTTTTGGGCAATAATTTTTTGGAGATTGGTGACATACTACTCGTATATTTTGCTTGGAATAATAGTTCTTTCTTATGACATTTCTTATGGTGATAGAAAATTTAAGTGGACAAAGAAAGAAAGACAATTACAAGAGGAAAGTTTAATATTCAAGCAAATACAAATACAAAAATTTAGAAAAGAAAGAGCAACTAGAAGGAAAAAAGAACTTAAAAACGCGGAATAGTCCGTGTTTTTTAGTATAATATTTTCTTTAATGATAAAACTATACTTTATGAAAAGTAAAGAAAGAATTTTTTATATTTTTGTTATTTGTGGACTTGTTATAGCTTTTATTATTTTTGTCAGCCTTACTTTTTTAGGATTTTTTAATACTAGCAAAAATCAGGTTGCGAGTATCCCTCTTGGAGAAAAAATAACTCTTCCAATTGAGTCGGGGGCAAATGCAATATCTTTTGATGTAAGTGGTGCTGTTTTGCCGGGAGAGATTTTGCCGGTAAATTTAAATGCTTTTAATAATTCAAATCAAGATCTTTTTATCAGGGTGAAGGCTTATATTGTTACGCCCGATAAGGGAAAAATTAACCTGCAAGTTGAAAACTTTTCTGATTGGACATTATTTGAAAATAACTATTATTATAAAAAGATTTTGCCACAAAATGCTTCAATTTCAATAGCAAGCAAGGTGGTTTTGCCAAGCGATTTTGTTTTCTTGGGTAATTATAAATATAGTGTGATTATAGTTACAGAAGCTTTAAACTCAAAGCTCGATGTAAATGGAATTTGGGGAGTGGATTTTTACCAGTAAATTTGATCTAGCATAATACTTATTCATAAATTGTGTATAAATTTCCAAATAGCAGTCAATAAGTTTTCTATGAAAAAATTGATTGCTTTTATTTTGCTAACTTTACCGTTATTTGGCCTTTTATTTTTGAATAACAATTCTTTTAATCTTTCTAAGATGGAAGGAATAACAAAGGCATGTTTTATTACAAAAAAACATGTGGACATTGGAGAAGTTGTGGAAACGGCGAGTTATAATTATGTTTATGTTTCACCTTCACAAATTGAAATTGCAAGGGAAAAAATTGAGGCCGAAGGAATTGTTGTGTATTTTGAAGGGATTGATTTTAATTCTTTAAAAAATCAACTTAAAATGATTGTGTTTAGTGAGGAAGAAATAGAAGGGAAAAAAGTGATTTGTGGATTTAGTCCACTTTTAAAAGAAGAAATTAGACTTGATAACAAAAAAGTGAATGTTCAAATTTGCATTGAAAATGAAAGTATTATTGCAGGGTTTCCACTAATTTTAACTGGATTTTAAAATAATGTTTAAAAAAAAATAATTTGGAAATAAGTTGATAGGAGGTTGATATGATTGTAAAACAAGAAAACAAGTTTATCAGTTTTATTAAGAAATTTTGGATCTATATAGTTGCTGGATTTTTGGCGATTGCAATTTCGGTTACGGCTGGAGTTATGGTTGCCATAAATCAAAGGGAAGATGTTGTCGATGTTGTTAAGCCCGGAGATGATGACACAGATGGTGATGAAGGTGACAACACCGGAGGAGATGGTAACGATAATTCAGATAATGATAATGATAATAATAATGAAGATGATGACGACGACGATAAAGATGACGGCGATGATGATGGAGATTCGGGCGAGGTAGTTAACCCAGATCCAATAGTCTTTGGTTTGCCGATGATAAATGCAAGCATAATCCAAGATTATTCAAACACCAAGCTTTTGTATAATCCAACACTTGACAGATGGGAAGCTCATATGTACATCGATTTCACAGCAGATGACTTGTCTGTTTACTCAGTATTAGATGGAGAGGTGATTTCAGTAGAATACGACTATTTAACAGGTTATGTTGTAAAAATAGAGCATATTGACGGATTTATCAGCACTTATGGTTCACTTTCAGAAAGTGTAACTGTTAAAGCAGGAGATAAAGTAAGTAAGGGTCAAAAAATAGGGGAAGCATCTAATCTAGCAGGTAATTCAAGCGCTTATGGAAATCATTTGCAGTTTACCCTTTTAAAGGACGGAGAAAAAATAGATCCAAATAATTATTTAGACTTGCAGGAAAAATAAAATTAGGCATTAATTTGCCTATTTTTTTTGTGATTAAGTTGATTTATTTTTACTTTTGTGATAATATATAAATTATCTAGGAGGACAAAATGACAACATTACAAAAAGTTAAAAATTTAGTTGCCGATCACTTGTGCATTCCGGTTGATAGCATTGCAGATGACGCTGACATCGTTAAAGACCTAAATGCTGATTCTATTGATTTGGTAGAAATGATTATGACTTTTGAGGACGAATTTGGTATATCTATTCCAGATGAGAAAGTGAGTGGAATAAAGACTATATCTGATATTGTTAAATTTGTAGATGAAAATAAATAAAAAGACAGGCGTTACAATTTTCAATAGTAATTGAGCGCCTGTTTTTTTGTTTAGAAATTATTAAAAGCAATAAAATATTTATTTAAAAAACGATAAAAATCGACATAAACTGACAAGCCTGTGAATAAATTATAGCACAGGAGGTTTATGTGAAAGGCAATTTGCAAGAAAGAGCAACCCTTATTGGTCTTTATATCAATTCAACTCATGGTACAATAAGAGATGCTGGCAGTGTTTTTGGAGTTAGCAAAAGTACGGCACATCTTGATGTTTCTAAACGACTGAAAAAAATAAATCCTAAACTTTATGATCAAGTTAACAAGATCTTAAAAGAGAATTTTGCAGAAAAACACATAAGAGGGGGAGAATCTACAAGAAAAATGTATTTGCTAAAAAAAGGGTAATTCTAGATAATTTTAATGTTGATTTAAATATAAAAAATAATAAGGAAAAATTTAATAAAATAATAAAAAAACTAAAAAGACGAAAAATTTTATTTTTATATAAAATATGAAAAATTATTTATTAAATATTATAAAAAAAACGATAATATGCTTAGTTATCGTTTTTTTTGATATTTTTCCATAAATTAAATCTCTCGGGGTTTGTAATTGCAGTAAATAATTTTTTCTTTGCGTTTAAATAATTCTTGTCAAGCATTGACAAAATCTGTTTTGCCTTTTCCCTTTGTGTGTTTTTGTCGGCAGTGCAAATGTTTTTTACTATTGGTAAATTCTCGGCATATTTGCTTATTTCATTCTCGCTAACGAATAATAAAGGTCGAATAACTGTAATGTTTGTTCTTGATAGATAAGTGGAAGGAAGAAAAGTCGAAAGTCTGCCTTCGAAAAATAATGATATTATAAAAGTCTCGATTAAATCATCTAAGTGGTGACCGAGCGCCACCTTGTTGCAACCCAGTTCACGAGCATAGGAATTGAGCACGCCTCTTCTTAGATTTGCACATAAACTGCAGGGATTTTTTTCTTTCCTAATATCAAAAATAACTTCAAATATATTCGTTTTTTTCATATAAAAGGGAATTGAACGCTCTTTACAATAATTTTCTACTTCGCTAAAATTCATTTGACCGTTTGAAAGGTCGATAGAAATGGCAACTATTTCAAATTTTTTGTCATAAAAAACCTGCAAATTTTTTAATGCAGTAAGCAAAACTAGGCTATCTTTTCCACCAGAAACTCCAACGGCAATTTTATCCCCGTCTTCAATTAAATTTTGTTCTTTGCAGATTTTTGTTACTAAACTTAATATCTTTCTCATAATTTTATACTTTAAACTAAAACTTAAAAAAAATCAAGAAAAAGTGGTTTTTAATTTTTGTAATTTAATTTCAAATCAATTTTTTTAGTCAGAGGAATTTTTTTATTTATTTTTTTAATGCCAAAATATTTTCTCAAAGACAGAGAATAAATAAATAAAATATTATTTTATTATTTAACAGCCCCAATTATTTGACAACAATAGACAAAATATACTAAAATAAATTAGAATTTAAATCATCAAGAAAAAGGTTAAAAATGGTGAATATATGACTAATATTTCGCAAAATAAAAATACTAAACTAAGAGGTAAAATGAAAAAGATATTTTTTTCTATTTTTAGCATCTTCCTTTTGTTAGGAGGGGTTGCATTTACTGCTTGTAAGGGGGAAGTAAAGGGCGAAATAACTTTGTCGTCTGATTATTTTGTTCAACCAGCTGATGATTATCAAATTAACATTAGTTTAAATGAGGGCGATGAAAGGACGGCGACTATCATTGGCAAGGTAAAAAATGTTAATGACGGAAGGATAAAAGTTTCAAACGACTACGAAGATATTGTTATGACAAATGTGAGTTATAATGCCAGCAAAGATGAAAGTGTTATATTAGTCGAAGGATTGAGTGAGGGAAATGCCGAGATTGTCTTTAACAGTTTTACTGGATCGGCAGAGCCTGTGAAGGTTAAGGTTTTTGTTTATAGTGACATTTTGGGATTAGAGCAAGTAACTGAAAAAGAAGGGGCAAAGAAAACTCAATTTGTTGAAAAAAATGTTGGGTTGGAGTTAGATTCAAAAAGATTTTTAAATATCACTTCTCGTCCAAGAGGGGAGAGTAACAGAAAAGATGTTGAATGGGAGTTTTATCTTTCTGATGGCGAAGAAAATTTTATTCAAAGCAAAATTGATAATAAAATAATTTTGTCAAAAAATGTTGACGGTCAACTGACAGAAGTTGCAAGCATTAGTAACAATAGTGTTTTGCTTGTGAATGACGAATATAATCTTGATAATATTGAGCTTGTTGCGAAATCAGTTTACACCGAATTATTTGCAAATGTTGAGCTTGTTGTTTTGGAAAAAATTTCAAAGGAAGATATTTTAAGTCAATATGGCAGGACTTATGACCTGTTTGGTGAATTGGAAGGGATCGCAAGTGAGGACGAAAACGGAGAGTTATCTGTCTCTGTGGTTAGAAACAATGACGCAATTATTCAAAGTGAATTTTATGTTAAGTTAAGTGTCAACTGTGATTATGCCTATGAAATAACTCCGATTGTTTCTTTTGACAAAGATGGATTAAACGAAACAAGTGAGTATTTAACGGTAACAAAAGAAAATGTTGCTGGTCTTGAAGAAAATGAATTCGTGTTTAAGGTAAAGGGGATAAAGTCGGCGATTAACCCTTCAACTGTTTACTTGTCTTTTAAGGTTGACTATGTGGAATATGAAAAAAGTGTTAAAACTGATGGGGTTAAGGTTGCAATCTCAGATGTTGTAGAAAAAATAGTTGTTAACACGGAGGAAGGCGTTTCTCCAAGTGGAAGCGAATTTAATATCTACACAAATTATCTTGATGAAAGGGGAAAATGGTTTAACATTCAACTTAAACCTGAAACAGTGCTTGTTGGACTTGATACATATAAAATACAGCTTAAATTAAACCAAAATGTTGAGGCAGATCAGTTAGACGACTACATTCTGTTTTCTTTTGAAAATACGGCAATTTCATTTAGAAAGGTTGGTGGCAGTGACTTATTTGAGGCGTATCTTGATTTAAACAACAATATTGGCTTTACTGATAACACGGATATTTTTGTTAAAGCTACCGATAGGGCTTGCGAAGAAAATGTTGTGTTTGAGTGTTCCTTTGTTTCAACGCAAGCTGAAACTGTTAGGGCTGATTTTGTGTTCAATAGCAAAAAAGCTCCGGGAAACGATTTTGGTGTTGAAGAGGGCGTTAACAAGTTTTTAGCAACAGACAGCATAAACACATCAGAATTTGCTTTGGATATTTATGGAGTTGATTCTGCAGATGGGCTTTATTTGGAATATGACAAAACATTGCCTATTAGTGTTTCTGGAATTACATATCAATATGGGCAAATAAGATTTTCGGTTTCTAACACAGAAAACAATTTTAGCAAGACAATACAATTTACAGTAAAACACAAAAATGGCAGGGAAGCCGAAAACAAAATTACATTAACTACATTTGTTCCTTTAAGAGATGTTGATATTTTAATTGATGACACATCTTCATTTGGACTTGCTGGCTATGAATACGAGGAAGGTAGTCTTACAGGTTTAATTTTAGCCATTGCGTCGTCTGTTAATCTTGACTTTGCTGTTACGGGTGAATATCTTAGCCTGAGCTACGAAGGAGAAGAAGGACTCTTTAATAGGGAAACAAATACGATTAATGCAAGAAGGGATATCGCAAAAACAGATGATACAATTAAGTTGATATTCAAGGGTTATAATGATTATCATGATGAAACTATCATAGAGAAAATTATTAAACTTGAAACATACATTCCTGTTTCATCAATTGCCTCAAACACCACAAAAGTTGACTTGATTGCAAAAGATTCAATTTCGTCTGATGATGCGGGACTTTCTTCCTATACTATTTCAATACCATTAAGAAAAGATGGTTTAACTCCAACATATCAAAACCTTGATTTATTTGAAATTGCTTCTTCACTTAATGGTGGAGGTTACATTTCTTTGGCTAGTGCTGAAAACGGAGCTGTTGAATTTAGTGGAAGCAATTATAACTACATTGTTCAAAATGCAAAGGTTGAGGGCAACATCTTGTCTTTTGAGGTGGTTGCAAATTCTACGAACGGCTTTGATCGTTTTGTTGACACTTTAAGCATAAAATATCAAAAGTTTAACGCTATTTTAAGAAATGAAATAAGAATTAATGTTGAAAACGCCCAAAGAGTGGAAGAAGTTATCTGGAATAACGAAAGGGAAGCTGTTTACCTTGACTTTAATTCGTTTGATGCTCAGGAAAATTCCTTTATCTTTGTCACCGAAATTTCTCCAAATGATGCATATAACAAGAATCTTGAATTTTTGTTTGTTGCAGATGACGGAACAGACTCAAATCTCGTTTCAATTTCTGAGTTGGGTGTGGTTTCAATTAGGCAAGGACAATTAAAGGGTGGAACTGGCTATATTTACATTCTTCCGGAAGATGCAATAAAGCTTGTAAACGGAGTTAGAAGCATTGTTTATTTAAATAAAAACAACGATAATGCACCGGAAAGTGCTAGCCTTGCAGAAATTTCATCTAACTACCAAAACATTTTGGAAAACGGTGTGTTTATTGCAGGAATTGAAAATGGCGAACCAAAATATGTTTCATTTGAAAACATTATTAAAAAGGTTAGGGTTGTTGTTGCAGACGGGCAGACAGAAGAAACCGCTTTAAGAATTTACGACGAAGAGCAGTTAAAAGCAATTAACCCAGCAAAACATTATGAAATAATGACTGATTTAACTCTTAATGACTGGAACAGTTTAGGGGAAATCAGTGGCTCAATAAGGGGATATATACCTGAGAGTGACAAAAACTTGGACATCAAAGGTTCAAGGTCAAATGTTGTGATAACAATCGAAGGAAATTCTTTTGTTTCATCAATTTCAGAAAGTGGAAAAATCAGAGACCTAAACTTTGTAGGAAGTGTTTATGATGCTTTTGTTGCAAAAACAAACAGCGGAAATATTCACAACATAACAATTGATGTCAATTTAAGCTTGGCAGAAACTAGCCTTGAGGTAAAGCCAAGTTCTGTTACAGGAGATGGTTTTGTCGGGGCAATAGCATCAACAAACAACAAAACTATTGACAGGGTTGCAGTTCTTGGAGCATTCATCGGAGGAGATTATGCTGGTGGAATTGCTGGACAAAATAGTGGTAACATTAGCAATTCATATTTCGAGTTTTACAAATTTAACAGCTTAGAAAGTGAAGGGGAGCAAATTGTAAATAAAATAATTGCAACCCAATATGCCGGTGGACTTGTTGGAAAAATGTCTGGTGGTAGCATCAGTGGCAGTTATGTTTATGACTATTCACTTTCGACAGAATCAATCGAAAGCAACATAAATGGAAATGATGGTGCTCCATCGAGCGCAGGTGCTTTTGTTGGCTTAGCAGAAGGCGAAAGTTCAATTTTCAATTCCTTTGCAGTTGCAAATCAACAACAACTTGCAGGGACTGGGACTATATCGGCCTCTGACTACTATCTTGGCTATTATGCTTTGGAAGAAGAAGGTGCAGGTGAGATTTCTTACCAAAACACCCTTCCTGCTGATGACAGCATAAATCCATCATATTGGGTTACGGGAGAAGATATCCTTAATTATGTGAATGGTGGGAAGAAGCACTTAAAGTTCTATCAATCGCCTATTAAAGATGTTTCGGCATTAAAGTTTAACGATAAAGATGGAAAGGTTTTAAATGTTAGCTCAACAGATGAAGATGAAAATGCAAAAGGCATTTTAATGCTTCATGAATTAACAGTTTCGGAGTTAACTCTTTCTCAAAACGAGAAAAACGACCTAGATCAACTCAACACAGTTTCTTTCGAGGAGCTGTTTGGAATTGGCAGAAACGAAGTTGTTGTGATCTCAGAAAACACAAATATCATTTCGACAACAAGCAACTCGGTTGTCATAAAAGGCACGGGAAGCGGGGCTTTGGCTGTTTACAGCAAAAAAGATTACAGCAAATTTAAAATAATTGAGGTTGAAGTAATACAAACAATTTCTAACTTCACAAATGACACAAGAAACAATTCAATTTCGGTTCAGGAAGGTTTTTCAAAAGTTGTCAACTATTCAATAACCGACACTGTTTTCCTTGGGTCAAAAGAATATGATCTTGAAAAAGATGCTTACACAATAATAGAATCTGTTGAGCCAGAAAATGAGAACAAAGTAAACTTCCAAGTTAGTGGTTTTGTTGGAGAAATCAATGCTTTTGAAGGTGGAGAGGGAAGTTATATCCTTAAAACTGGGCTTGTTGTTGACAGATTTAATGAAGGTGAAAAGGCAGATTTTGGAACAGCCGTTATAAATAAATTTACGGACACAATTAACCTAAATGTCTTTAAGGGTTCTACCTTTATTGGGGTGGAAAATGAAAGTTTGACAATCTATCCATCAATGGTTTCAAATCTTTCGGTTGATTTGATAACAGGTGACGACGATGATGATATAATTGTGGAAATTTACAAGTCAAATGGTGAAAAATTGGAAAGTGGTGTTGTCGGGGGTAATGAATTTACCTTTAAAGACGCTGGAACAGACAAAATTGTAATCAAAAAATCTACAAATGAGATTGATCCATTTGCTGGCGAAAAGAATTATGTTTTAGCTATCACTGTTGCTGATGATTACCGTCAACAAATTGCTTCTGAGGAAGGCTATGTTTTGAAGATAAAATCTGAAAGTGGAACTGCAAGCAACGAAGGCGTGAGTGTTTCTCTTAAACTTCAAAGCCAAGAAATTTATCACATCGATATGGCAAACTATTTATATAGCCATTCAAACGGTGGTGTTTTGTTTAAGAAAAATGAAATGACAAGCACAATTTCTCCAGGGAATACATCTTTTATGATTGTTGGGGTTGATCCAACATTTGCATACTATGACTACTTTGTTGTGAAGGCAAGCAATGACGAGGGAGTGAGACTTAATGTAACAAAAATGAAGGCTGATTTAGATGAAGATGGAAATTTGGGCTATGTTACAGACAGAGAGTCTTTGGTATCCTACGAGCCAAACGGCCTTAAAGTGGTGCCTGACGAAAGGGAAGAGCAATATATTTTCAAAGTTTATGCATCAACGAGCATAAGGCAAAACACAGTTGTTCCTTTTGAAATTTCTTTCTTTGGAAATAATGGGAATGATTTGCCGAATCAAAAATATAACATAGTAATTTCTTATCAAAGACCGGCAGAAATCATTGTCAATGAAAACAAAAATTCCCTTATTGCAAAGGGTGGCAAGGCAGATATTGTCGTAAATGTTGAGCAAAATCAAGTGCTTGACTCTTTGTCGCTGGCTTCAATTAGTCAAGGAATTTATATTAACAACCTTTCGGGTCCTTTTGAAAGAGAGGATTTGTCAAGATACTACACAGCAACTCTTAATGCAGGTGTTAATGCCCAAACAACAACCGGACTTGGTAAATTCCAAATCATTGGACAGGTTTCGAGGGTTATCAATGGTGTTACCGAGGTTGAAAAAACTTATTACACAATGACCTTGGCTGAATTTGCATTAAAGGAAAACACAAGCACAATAAATGCCCGTGTTGGGGTGCAAGATAACTTTGATCTTGGCTATGTTTTTGAACCAGAAACATATGCAGAGCATGAAGATTCAACAATCGTTGGACAATTAAAAAGAAAGAGAGATATATTTAAAAGCCAAGGTTATTACATAAATGAAGACGAAAATTTTAGTATAAATGCTTATAGAGAAAACGGAGTAAATAACACATTTGAAATAACCGACAGATTATATATAGAAAATGGATATAATTCCACAAAAGTTGTGTTTAACTCTGATGGCATTGCAGATTGTGGTTCATTTGAGCTTGAATCAACAAGCGATGGGTTAAAAATAAGAGGTTTGTCCACAACGGCAAGTCCTGTTAGGTTAAGGCTTGAAAACAAGATTTATTTAGACAAAAACAAGCCAAGTTCTTATTATCAAATTGATTATTACTATGATGTGAATGTTGAATTATATACAGACGAAGATCAGATGAGTGTTATAAGAACAGCCAAGGATTTTATTGATATTAAAAAAAATGACACGGCAGAAGACTATATTTTGATGGACGATATTGAGCTTGTTAACTATGTTCCAATGGACACATCAAAAATAGCTAGCCTTGACGGAAACGGATATTCTATTAACATTACAAGCTTTAATTTAAGTGGGAATGGTGCGTTAGAAAGGGCACTGTTTACAAATGTTTCACCAATCACAACCCTTAAAAATATTAGGGTTAACTACTATTATGGTGGAAATCTTGATGTCGATGTAAGTCAAAGAGGATTTAGCTCGGTTAAGGTTGCCGGACTTGCAATAAACAACTCTGGTATTATATACAACTGCGAAGTTGTTTCTTTCCCTTACACACCATCAGTGGCACTTCCAACAAAGGGGAATGGTGAAAAGGAGGGGTTGATAGTCAACTTAAAGAGCTTTGACCAAGACTACACATTAAGTGGAAATTATGATTGTCAGATCTCAGGCTTTGTTATTTCAAACACTGGCTCAATCACAAATTCAAGGGTCGGTGGAGAAGAAATTTTGGAACTTGATGAGGATGTTAGAGAAACAGACACCACCGTTAGCGCAACAACAAGAGAACTTGATGTCTTCTCTGTTATTGGGCAAGGAACCATTGCGGGATTTGTTTTACAAAACTCCGGAGATATCACAGCTTCTTTTGCAAAACAGGTGGAAATACAGAATAATGCAACCAACATTAACCTTTATACATCTGGTTTTGTTGGAAGCAACTCAGGAAGAATTTCAACATCTTTCGTTCAAGGAAAGGTAAATGATTCTACAAACAAGAATACTTCTAAAACAGGGTGTTTTGACGGAACATCGATTTCTTCTGCCGGGTATATTGCAGGGTTTGTTTCTACTAATTCTGGCACAATTAGCGACGCTTATTCAAACATTTTGTTGCAAGGCAAAGGTAACACAGGCGCGAGTTATTTTAGTGCAGGTTTTGTTTACTCAAATGCCGGGGTAATAAAAACTTGCTATTCTGGTTGTAGGATAGAGTCTTCCAACATTTCTCAATCAAATTTCTCGGGGGTAGATATAAATGGTGATAGTCTAAACACTGGACTAATTGAGCTTTCTTATTATAACGGAAAAACAAGCGGGGTTACTTCTGGTGGAATTGAGGATACCCTTAACACAGGGGTTGTTATGGCTCAAAGTTTAAGTTCACCTACACAATTCTATGGATTTACCTTTGCAAGCGAGGTTGGTGCAAATGACGGAATTTGGGCATTTGATGAAGGTGTTCTTACGCTTACTGCTCCAAATCAAATATCATTTTCTCACAGGGCTTGTCAAGGAGATGGCACTCCCTATGTCTTCCCTTACGCAAAAATAAACACTGACATTCAGACTGATCCAAAAAGCCATGAATATGGTGGAAGAAATAACCCTATTATAATAAGAACTGCCGAAGAATTTAAGCAGGCAATGGGAGGAGCAGATAAATCAACAAATATTGGAAAATTCTGTCAAGGGGGTGTGATCACTGGTTCTTATAGAATTGTTGCTGACATAAATTTTGCAGAACTTAATTCACTTGAAGGAGTTGCTGTTGTTTCTTCGACTAAGAATTCGTTTGCTGGCATTCTTGATGGAAATGGATTTGAAATTAAAAACATTAGTATCGGTGCGGGGCATGAAGATCATTCTCTGGGATTATTCTCTCAGATTTACGAGGCAAGTGTGGTTAACCTTAAACTCAATATTGTCAGCATAACTGCTACAACATCTGGGTTTGTTGGAGGACTTGCCGGTCTGGTTTATAACGGCAATCTAATTAACATCGATATAACTCAAACAATGCCGGGCGAAAATACTGATACAACTGCATTTGGTGTTCAAGGCGCAAATGTGGTTGGAGGGGTGGCTGGCGCTGTTTTTGGAGATTCTAAACTTTCTCACCTTGCTATAACAGATCCTATCGTTCAAGCAACTTTTTATGACAAAGATCATTATAACAATGATTTCTATGTTTCAAACGATAAATATGCAGACCAAAAATCAATTAGAGGAGCTGTTGAAGCAAACAAAAATGACAATACAAAAACATTCAGTCAAACTGCTCTTAAAAACTTAACGAAACATAGCCAAAACTATTATCTTTCAAACACTTCCTATGCAGGAGGTTTGGTTGGCTATATTGATATTTACAACACCCAACAAGTAAACGAAAATGTTTACACAAGTTCGGGATTAAACGATCTTGACTATAAAATCAATAATCTAAGAGCCTTTAACACTGCTAATATTCGTGGAGAAGTTGTCGGTGGACTGGTTGGATATTCTGGAACACATTCAAGCATAAAAGACGCAGGTATAATATTAAATAGAGATAAAATAACCTCTAATATTTTATCATACAATTCCTATGTTGGAGGTATTGTTGGTTACAGCTCTGGCACTCTCAAACATCTTTTTGCAGAGCACGACAAAAAAATCCAAGATGTTATTGAAGATAATTACTCAAAATATTATGAAGGTAATGAGGGTGTTGAAAGAGGCATTTTAGATGTTTTTGAAAACACAACCTCTTGGGACGAAAGTGTTAAGCATGATTACAGTCCAAGGTATATCGGTGGGCTTATTGGATACGCAAGAGTTGGAAGGCTTATGTCGTCTTACAGTAAACTCAATGTTATCAGCACAGTTGAAGGAGCAATTAGCGGTGGGGTAATTGGTAAGGTTGGAAAGCCAAACCCTGGTGATGCTTTTACAGTTAAAGCGAATGTGGATTCCACTGGCATTTCAACAACCCTATATCTAGAAGAAGTTTACGCAAGCGGTGATGTTGCAGGAAAGGTAACTAATGATGGTATTACAAAACTTAATGCAGGTGGCATTATTGGTGAACTTGATCCAAATGCTAGACTTACACTGACTTCTGTCAATGCAGTTAATTATTTCGGAGCACTAAACTATCGTGAAGCTGATCTAAAAGTCTCCGACGGATACCGATTATCTCAAATTGGAATCTATGCTTTTGTTGGAAAGACTAATGGTGCAGTAATAAACTATTCAAAACCAACATTGATGGGCGCAACTGATGTAAACCTTGGTTACATACCAGAAATCATCACTCCAAATACACCTACACCTACACCTATCAAAGTTCTTCCTTTCGAAGGGTATGTTGAGTCAGGTAATAATTTTAAAAAGCTAAATGCGCTTGTTAACATCAATTCATCTGAAACGGGTTACAATGAAATGAGTGGTGCTTTCCTTAAATCTGGAAATTGGAGCGACCTGAATTGGCAACACTTAAAGGAAAATCCTTATCCAAGCCTAAAATTTATGAATGATTCCGATGTCGTTTATATGGACAATTACAGAGAAAGCATCGAAAATGCATTTATACAAATGAAGAATGGAAGCAAGGAAATCAGAGTTCGTGGACTTTCTGAGGACGGAACAACATTAGAAGATATAGATTTAAGAGAATATTCTGACTTAGTGCAAGATTACCTACCAATCGCAGGCTTTGGTGGAAGGTTTATCGGTGCTTGGGATAAAGATGGCGAAAAACTTGAAAACAATGAGCCAAAAATAACATTAATATTACCAAAAACTTTATTTGAAGACCTTTATCAAGGTTGTGTGTTTGAAGATTTAAAGATTAAATTTACACAATCGGCTCAATTCATTGATGGAGATGTTAATGACACTTCCTTTAAGAATATTCAGTTTGATTACAGTGAAGTAGGGGGCAACATTATTCTTAACACAACGGCTGTTAATAATAATCAAGTTCATGTCGGACTTATTGCAGATAAGGCAATAAGCACTTCGTTTGAAGACATTAAATTAAACTTTGGCGAAAAAGTAATTCAAGTTAAAATTAACACAGGCGCTGGAGAAAGCACAGATGTCTTTGTGGGACTTCTTGCCGGGGAAATCGTTCAAGAAAACAAATATCAAACACTTAATATCTCGAATGTAAATATTTCTTCAAAAGCGGGAGAAAGCGATATATTCCTAAGTATATCTAGTTCGGAAATTGGATCAACACCAAAATATAATAAAATATACGCAGGATTGTACGCAGGGAAGATTTGGTCAAATGGAACAGGAAACGCAAGCATCAATCTTGCTCTTGGAAACATCTCATCAACCGAATCATTACAAATGAATGTTTCTAGCAATGCAGAAGAAATTTACGCAGGTGGATATTTTGGAGAGGCCTTTGCCACAAAAGCCACAATGAATAACGACCAAGCTATTAATTTAGCAATTACTATTCTAGGGGCATGCAAGAGTTATGTTGGTGGATTTATTGGTAACGCAAGCATCAATGCAGGGGTGACAACAGGGATTGGAGCACTTGAAAGCATAACCACAACGATAAGCTATAATAATCAAGAAGAGGCTTACCTTGGTGGACTTTTTGGAAGATTTGAAAGCGCATTTTCAACAATCTCAGTAAATGGTGCCTTTATTAACACAACAATAAGCCCATTTAAAGAATCAACAATTTCAGGAAATGCAAATCTTGGTGGAATTTTTGGATATATTGACAACACTTCATCGTTGGAACTTACTCTTACAAATCCTTCAACAGATGACACAGATAACAACGACTTAACAAGCAACATCACCTACAATGAGGCTGGAAGTGCCGAGACAAATATTGGTGGCATTGCGGGTTATATATCAACTGATGGGTTTAGCCTTAATGCCGACAAAATTAGCTCAGTTATAAACACAATTGCGGGCACATCAACCACAAATAAAATAAGCCTAAATGCAGGTCTAATGTTTGGTAAAAAAGAAAATGGTAGAGATCCCTTCATAGTTGGCAATTCTGGCGGAGGTCTTAATGTCACTGGTGGAATTTATGGTGGAACAAGCAAAGATGCAAACCTTGGGGGAATTGTTGGAGCAAACTTTGGAACTATAAGAACAGCTGAAGATAAAGACAAAAATTCCTCGATTTCAATCGACCTAGAGATTGGAGCATCAAGTGAATTTAATGACGACATAACAAACTCAAAAATCGATAATTCTTATTCATTTAATTCCTTTAAAGCAAAAAGTGCAAATGTTGGTGGAGTTATTGGCTACAACACTTCAAATGCAACTATATTTAAGGTCGACATTAACAGCGCTTCAAGAGTGGAATTAAGCACAAGTAATGCAACATCAATCGGTGGAGCCATTGGCTTTACCTCAGGGGCAGTAACACTTGGACAAAAATTATTTACAAACGAAGGCCTCTTTGCATTGACGAACACGGGAAGCGACACAACCTACTTTGGTGGTGTAGTTGGGCAAGTTAATTCGGGTTCTGCTGAGATTGGAACATCGACAGGAAACACTGTTTCGGCTTATGTGACATCAAACTTCTTTGTTGACGCAAAAAATGTTGTTGCCGGAGGAATTGTTGGAAGTTTGGGCAGTGGAGGAATTTACAACGCTGTCTATGGCGGGGCTGTTAAGAGCTATGGAACGGAAAACAAATCAACCCACACCTTTGGAGGAATTGTTGGAATTGCTTATAGTAAAACAAAAATAGGTAACAATGCCTCATTTGGTGATGACATCGTGACTTATAGCACAAACTTCTCCTCAATCTCCACTTACATTTTTGGAGGAATTGTCGGACAAAACGACGGAGCAACTGTTAGTGGAAATTACTCCTTGACAACTCCAAACAACGACAAAATTTCAGGCACTGACTCTCGTGGGGCAATCAATGGATCTTCGGTGACTGCGACATCAAGTAGGGCAAACACCAAAGCAGGTTCTGACAACTTGTATTCTCACACCGTGACCCTTTCAACTGACGAAAATGGAGATGATGTTGGCTATATGACAGCCTACGAAGCTTCGGACACAGCAAGGGGTTATAACGGAAGTGTCAATTACGCCATTTTGGCTGAGGTTATAAAGAATAAAATTGAGTCTATTAATGATGAGTCTGTTACAACAACATTCCCTAGTGGACACAAACTAAATCCAATTAATCTTTCAAGTGAGACTCCCGAAACGACATCAACCGGCGAAGGTGGATCAGAAACACCAAGCGAGTATGGGTTAAACGGAGTGATATATTACTACTTTGGAAATGATGAAACTAACGATATATCTTCAAAAGTTGACTCAATAGATAATCATGATTTAAAACTTGCCATAATTGGCAATGCAAGAGTGATTAAGTATGTTTCAATCTCAAAATCTTTGCTATCAAGTCTTTCACAAAACGAAATCATCTCCGGAATGAATGTTAATGTTGATGTAAATTTTGATTCTAGTGCAGACACGGGCGGATTGGTTGCAACAATGACGGGTGGAACAATTTATGCCGTTGCACTTTCGGGAAATGTTTCAATCGGTGGAACTGGTGTGCTAAATGTTGGAGCAATGGTTGGGAATATGTCGGCAGGACTTATCGACGAGTCTAACTCCTCAGTCGATGTGATTTATCGTGCTGGACTAAAAGAGCCAGAAGAAGATAAAGAAGGAAAATTAGGAACAGTGTCGGGGTTTGCAACGACTTCTGGGGGAACTAATAAATATATAAGAAACTCATATTCAACCGGAAGAGTTTCATCATATATCGACGCAAAAATCTATGCTTTTGCTAATGGAACTTTCAAAAACGGTTCTGGCTTGACTCTTAATAATTGCTACACAATCTCACAAGTTGATTGGAACGATCACACAAGCACAGCCCAAGGCACCGGAACACTGGGTGTGTTTGGAAAAGCAAGCAAAACAAATTGCTGGTACGATCTTCAAGCGACAGAGGTGGAGGAAGATGAGGATGATGAAACCTCGCAACCTGAAGAAGCTACCGGCTGGACAACATCAGACAATTTCAACTATGGCTATCCAACAAGAAAGTTTGGCTACTTAAAACAATCGTCTTATGCAAAGTTAAATGGGACCACAACAACTGGGGGAAGCGATTCAGAAAAATCTACAACGACCGGGGGAAGCGATTCTGGAAAATCTACAACAAAAACAACCTACACTCGACTTGCTTGGAATAGTTCTAGTTATGGAACTGCTAACTACATTATCATTCCAAACGCAACAAAACTTAGTCAAGTAACAACCCCAACAACAACCTCAACAAGCAATAGATATGTTTTGTGGTATGACATCGATCTTAATAAGGCTGGATCGACATCGCTCAGTTTAGGGACAATAGCAAGTGGAGGAATATTTGACGGGCAAGAACACACAATTTCAAACGGAACAAAAACCCTGTTTAGTTCTATTAGCGGAGAGGTTAAGAATTTAAGGTTAACTGATTTTAATATTACATCTAATAACAACACTGGAATTCTTGCAGGATCTTCATCTGGAAAAATAGATAATGTCATCGTGAAAGGAGCATTGAGTGGAAGAGGACGATTTGGTGGAATTGTTGGATTGCTTTCAGGAGGAGAAATTTCAAATTGCAAAAACTATGCAAAGATCGACACATCAGCGACTAGAGTTGGAGGAATTGTTGCAACTATTACAGGAGGAAAAATTTCAAATTGTGTCAACTATGGCCCAATCAACTGCACTTCAATAAGCACATCTTACGCCGGAGGAATTGCAGGTTATATGTCTAGTGGAACAATTTCAAATTGTGGCAACACAAACTCGGTGCTTGCTGGCTACACAACAACAGAAAATGTTAGCTATTACGCCGGTGGAATTGTTGGAAGACAAAGTAATGGAGAAATAAGGAATTGCTATAACACTGCAATGGTTAAAGCCGGAAACAAAAACTCAACATCGCCTTCTTATGCCGGTGGAATTGTTGGACGTTCTTCAGGTAGTTTAACTGGTGAATTCTACAACTCAGGCGTGATCGAAGCACTTGGAATGAATGGACCGTGGACAGCAACTGCAAGCACAGACGGAAACCAAGTAACAATTTTGACCACAAATGGTGTAAATGTTTATGCCGGAGCAATTGCAGGGAATACAGAAGTTTCAGGAACTAACCACGGAACAATAATAAGAAATGGTGTCTATAATGCTAACTCAAGAGATTTATCAGTGTGGTGGAATAATGTAAAAAGAAGTGGCACATATAATGGCGCAACAGTCGAAACAAATAATTATAAAGCAAACATAACTGGCTATGACGACCTTGGATACCCAACAAGCGTTTGTGTCACTGCGTCAAGGACGATTAGTGTTGGAAGTGTTCCCATCGTTTCAGGACAAACAATAATTTCAGAGACTATAAGAATTGACACTTATTATCATCAATCAAAGATTGAGGGAAGCACAGAAAATGAAATTCCAGAAGGAATTCAAACCCTTATGAACAAAGCAGACGAAAGTGGTGACAAGCCACAAGGTGTTACTATTAGTGGAGAAAAATATCAAATTGTGACCGACAAAAACTCTTTCGAAAATGCAGTTAAGGGAAATTACAGGGAAGCTGGGTTTGATGTTTATTTAACTAAAGTATTTAGTAATTACGGTGCTCTATCAAAAGCAGGCTATAAGTTCAGTGTTGACCTTGCGACCGTTTCGTCAAACAAGACAAATGTAACAGTTCAAAGCGCCTACTTATCTGAGCCAGACAGCGAAGGAAAGAGTACTTTGACGGTTGGATATGTTTGCAATTCAACGGAAGATGTTGCAGGAATAACCTTTAATTACAGCGTCACAGCAACCAAAGCAGAAGAAACAATCACTGTAACAGTGGGTGCGAACAACTGGTTTGATAAGAGTGTAAGCCTTGAAAATGGAACAATAGATTATATTTATTGGCTTTATGTTGGTGATGACACAGTTACGGAAGATGAAAAAACAATTTACCCTTCTGACTATATGAACGAGGGAGAAAGTTATGATGTTAAAATTGGTGAAAACACCTACGCAGGAACTTATAAGTCAGCTGGCAAATTCCTTGAAATTGAACCGGACAACAAGATTAAGGTTTCAGAAGGAACCAGCATAACCTACACCTACCTCAAAACAGACGTTGTCGTTTCAAGTTCATCATATTATGTGGAAGAGGTTAGTGAAGAAAGTAACAGTAATTTCACTAACATCATAGAGGAAATAGAAGAATATTACACTAGTGGTTCGGATTATTTAGTTCTAACCAAAAGTTATGAACCTGGACAGGAAACTTATGGTAGAACATTCCTGCTTAATGTCAGAAGTGAAGATGGATCTTTAGAAATAGATAATTTTGATAAAGGTAAATATATCGGGGCATTTGTTTCTGATGCTCTTGAAACTATTAGTATTGGATATAATAGTGATCTCACCACAATTACAGTCAGTGAAGATAATTGGGTTGATCCTATTTTTGGAAGAGATTATTATTCTTTTAAAGATATACCTTTATATGATCAATATGGGGGAAAAAGAAACTTTAATTTATTTCTTTTCCCTGAATCAGATAGGTATGAACTTCTGATAGGGGGATATTGGGATGATGAATATATTGTAAATATTGGTATTAAGGGGGGGTTAAAAATCGAATATACTTTCGACCCAGGAGCATATACCAAAACCTTTGTGGGTGATAATCAAACCCATTCTTTAAAAAATAATCCTGTTTATGGAAGTGATGGAACTGGAAATAGTTATGGAGTATATCAAAAAGACGGTATTACATATTTAGGTACAGAATATTTTTACAACGGCGCATTATCTGTCACCTATTCTAAATGGTACAGAATGGATAAAATAAACACTACTCACACATTTACAAAGGAGAAAGATTCATTTGCTGTTTATGAAATAAGCGATAATTATGGTAACTATGTCGTTCAAACTGATAACTCAACTAATAAAAGTTGCGTTGTTAATTATAATTTCAACTATTCAAAATTAGTCTTAGAAAATGATAGTGAAACAATAATTGGCGAAAAGAATAAAATCATCATTAATGGAACTACTTATGAATATTCCGTCGATGAAGAAGGAATATTAACACTAACAGGTGGAGGCGCCCCTGTTAGCGGAGAAGTGGGGGAAGAGACTGATAAATATGGAAATCCACTAGCAACAATCACAATTGGAGGTATAAAATATCAATACATTTATAATGAAAATATTATTACAAACGATAATCCTTTGGTTATAACCTTCAAAAAGACAGAGTATAAACTTAAACATGATGCTCAGAATATGCAGACAACTCCAAGCATAACTTACGAAACGGGGAAAGGTCTTATAGACAGTCAAAAAACAATCACTTACACAACAACAATTCCAAAATCAGAATATGTAGTTGGTCAAACTGAGTTTAATGTAACCTTGATTGAAGACTATGTTGAGCTTAACGAATTTTACTCAGGTCAAAATGGAAGTATTACGATTGGAACAAAAACATATTCCTATTCTTACGACGAGGCAACTGGTATCACTCTAACATTTGAAGGTTCACCAATCACTGAATCAGACGGGAAATTAAACATTGATGGGAATGAGTACGATTACTCTTATAATACAGAATCTGCCACAAAAGACTTGATGATGTTCAGGGTTGTTGCAACAGGGTCAAAGGGGAAGATCTCGATTGAAGAAAGTACATATAACTACCAAACTTTAAACGAAAGGGCTGTTTTTGAAAAAGACGGAGTTTTAACAGAACCTTTTACCGACGAAACAACAGGAATGACAACGGTTACCCTAGGCGGAAAAACATACCTTGTTTCAACAGCGCAAAACAGAACGCCAATTGGAACAAGCGAAGATACGACTAATGGCTATTACGCCGTTGATACAAGTGGGGACTACATTAAGATAATTGTCTACACTCCAACTTGCAGTTATCTTCCTTACTCCATCGAGGCAGAGATAACCGGACTTAAGGGAAAGCAAACAACAGTAACAGCTGTAATTGTCAACACAACGCAAGCAATTCCAAATAATGATTTTGTTAACTCAATTAAGATTGGCGAAGAAGATATTAAAACCGATACTTCTACCAAACTTGACTCTGATACAACAATCAATCCAACGGTGAAAAGAGAAGGTGATAATTTGGTGTTCACCGCGGGCGAAAGAGATGTTTCTTATGATGTGGTGTTTGGGTATAATGAATATAATGGCAAAAATGAAGCGATGGTTTTTGTTGGAACAAAAGCAACTGACGATGACAAGGAAATTGTGACAGGAGAAGCGACACTTAATGAAAATAAATATAATTGGTCTTACGCTGAGGGAAAACTTACATTTAATGATATAGAGCAATCAACAAACTTGATAGTTTTAGGAGATAAATCTTATTTATGGGAATTTAATTCTGAAGAAAACTCATTAAAAATGCTCTTAGTAGATATAAAACTAACAGGCGAGACCACGTTTGAACCTGAGGCTTCACCAGCAGGGGTAATCTTAGCCGGAGATATCAATTTTGGAATAAAAACAGAAGCAAACCTAATAGAACTAAAGGGTTTAAGCCTTTCAGGAAACGGATATTTCTTGAATTACTTTAAGCAAGACGGAAGTTTTATGTGTTTTGATGAATCGACCAATAAGTTTATCAAAGATGTCAACTTTGCCGGCAATTTGCTTGTGAAAAAATCTGGCTCCCACGCTTTTGCAATTGGAAGTGGAGGAACTCCAACCATTAAAAACATTGCAGGGTTTGGTTCAATTTCAGTCGTTGCAAGTCAAAGCAATGTAAATCAAACAGAGTATCTGTTAACTTCTGTCACATCGAAAGTCTCAAATACATCAAGCTATGTCAATTACAGCGCGTTTAATGATGAGTATTATGGCAATAATCTTTTTGGTAGCACTCATAAGAAAGGATATGTTTGTAGCTTTACCGGCATAAACAAGAATTATGGCGTTATAATTGGTTTTGATGGAAAAGATGGGGTTAATGAATCAACATATTCTTCAGTAAGTAAAGTTTATGAAGGTGATGATGGCAGAGAGGATAGCATAATTAACGTTAACGGCAAGACTTTTGAGTATTATATATCAAAACAAGATGGAAAAATATATATTTACATTAAAGAAACGGGTAAAGATATTTATACAAGAACTTCGGATGGAGCCATTATGCCTATAAATAATCGTAGGTTTGAAATTAAAATTTCAACCTCTGGTGGTATTGCATTGACAACTTTTGGATGTATACATGATTCCTCTAATGACTATCGAGGTGCTGATGGTCAATCATTTGATCTTACAAACATCACAAATTACGGCATTATCAAAGCCGGTAACGGTGGAAACGGAGGCCGAGGTGGTGACGGATATATTAGTCAAGACACCACAACCAACACAAGCCCAACCAAAGGCACTGCCGGTGGCGCAGGTGGAACTGGAGGAAAAGCGGGAGAAGTTTCAGGTGTTAAAGATGTTTACAATGGGAAAACTTTGGTCGCAAACCCAGGTGCAAAAGGCTACGATGGAAACACCGGTCACGGGGGAGTTTGGATTAAAGGGATGATTGAGGAAAAATATGAAGATAAGAGTAGGCCAGGTGCTGAAATTAATAACCCCCATACATTAAAATACTCCGCTTATTATACAAAAGATAATATATTGTATAATGATTTAGACAGAAGCAGTAAACCCCAGAGTAAATGGATTACAAGACCAATAGGTGAGGAAGATAAAGATGTTTTATATGTTTACAAAAGAAAGGCATCCCTCAAAGAGAATTGGTCAAGCTGGAAAAAAATAAATAAAAATAGTTACTATGCTAGAGGGTGTACTACAGACGGTGGACTTGGACATATAAAAATACAATATTACATCCTAGTACCAGATGCCTCAGCTATAAGCGCTTCTGTTGGCGAGCAAGTTGCCAATGCTTCCTAGTTTAGGCTTAGGTTGAATAAAACTTCGACAAATTAAGATTTGCTAATTATTATATTTATTGACAAAGTGAATAGACTAAGCAAAGTTATTTAAATTTTAATTAAGCTAAATTATCTAAGCAAATTGAGTTATGAGAAATTGTTAAAAAAAGCACACGAGGATAAGGTTTTGGGGGCCTTAATCTTCGTGTGTTTTTTTGTTGTTAATAGTTAATTTTTTGTTGACAATTATTTTCTTTTAGGTTTTTTGTTTTGTTATTTTGGTTGCTGTGTTTTTGACTGAAAAAGGAAGGAAAATAATTTTTAATTGATTAGAATTTAATTTTTGTTTTAGTTAGATTAAGATATCAAAGACAGCTTGTATATAAAATTTGGTGGTAACAAAAGATATTTTTCTATCCTTTTATTAAAACTATCAAAATTATTTGTTAAATTTGTCGAATTATGCTAAAATTTTTGTGAATATGAGTGAGGAAAAGAAGAAGAAACCTATTGATGAATCTCGCATACACGAGGGGCATAGGCAAAGACTTTTAAAGACGGTTATGGAGGCAGGTTTTTCTAATGTCAGTGAAGTTCAAGCGATGGAGTTCATTCTTTTTTACATTTTTCCAAGGGGAGATGTAAATCCTCTTGCACACAGGCTATTGCACGAGTTTGGGAGCGTTGCCAATGTTTTGGAAGCAGATGTTAATTCCTTAAAAGAAATAAAGGGAATGGGAGAGAGATCGGCTTGCTCACTTAAAATGCTTGGTGAGATGTTTTTCTATTACACTCAAAATAAGTTATCCAAGAAAATTGTTTTAAAGAATTATCAAGCGATAACCGATTATTTTGATGAGATGTTGAGGTTTTGCAACACCGAAATTTTTGTTGTTGTGGCGCTTGACTCCTCTTTTAATTTAACACATAAAAAAGTTTTGGCGAAAGGATCGGCAAGAGATGTGGGAATAAGTCCTATGTCGATCGCAAACTTTATTTCAAGTTCCAATCCGGCATTTGTTCTTTTTGCACATAATCACCCTGGTGGAAGTGCAAAGGCTTCGACACAAGATGTTAATTCTAATAACAGCTTGTCTAACTTAGTTGAGTATTTGGGAGTTAAATTTGTTGATCATATTATCGTTGGAAAAGACGGGATTTACAGCATTAAGAAAGACGAATTTTTAAGAAATTTTTAGATAAATTTTTGAATAATGCTCCCTATCAGAGCACCTATAAACCCCATTAGAAGAGAGAGTATTGGGATTATTATGGGAAGTTTGCTTTTTTTGATTTTCTTTGTTTCGTTTTCTTCATTAGCCCTTGGCAAAATGCAAAGGCAATAGACATTTTCGTCGTCATATTTTATTGAAATGTAGTCTTGTCTTTCGAGGTAGGAAGTGATATGGTCAAGTTCTTCAAATTCGCACCTATATTTTCCCGGCAAAGAAGATATGACATCGCTTTTGTCGATGATTTTATATCCACCGTTTTTACATTCTTTTTTTAATATTTTTAAAATCAAATTTGATTTTAAGTCTAACATAGAAATAGTATTTGTTATTTTTATTTTTTTAATCTTTTTTGTTTTTTGGTATTGTAATTTTTTGATAATTGGTATATAATAAAAACATACAAAGGAGGAAATAAAATGGAGAAAAAATTTGTAGATGAAAAATATTTAAACAATATTGTTGAACAAATAAAAAATATAGAGATTTCAGATCTTGTATATGGGGATATGTTAAGGCTTGACAAATTTTTTGATGAAGTTGATAAAGCTCTTGAAGAAAGAAAACATAAATATGAGGAAGAAAAAAGAATTTATGGAGAGAAACGAAGAGAAGAAATTGAAGACAATAGTGAACGTCCTTATTGGCAACGATAGGGTTAAAGAGTAATTTTTACGGGCAGAGCATTGCCCTTTTTAAAAGGGCGGAAATTGCAAGCAATTTCCAAAGTTGCAAGTCTTGCAACTTAATGCTCTGCTTTTTTTAATGGAATATTCCTTTTCTTTCTTGGAAATAATTTCATTGAGGTTGTTTTTTGGGGAGGAAGGAAAAGTATGTTTTAAGATATTTATGCAAGGTATGCACAAAAAAAAGAACATACCTTATTTCTCCTCATGACATTGCAAAAAATCTTTCGAAATATTTTGTTTTGTCAATTTCTGAGTTAGATGAAATCATGGCAACTCTTTCCAATTTGAATTACGTTGATTTTATCGTTTCAGAAAGCAAAAATGATTATTTTTATTGTGTTACATTAAAAAAGAAAGGACAAACCTTTGAGGCAGAGTTAAAAAACCAAAAAAAAGATTTTGTTATTTTAATTTTACGAACACTGTTTTTGGCTGTTATAAGCTTTGTTTTTGGCCTTGTCTTAAAGGCGATATTTACTTAAAACAGATTGACTTTTTGGGGATTTAATGCTAAAATTCTTTGGTATGAGAATTATTAACTTAGCATCTGGTTCTGATGGGAATTTAACATATTTAGAAACTGACAATATCAAACTTTTGGTTGATATTGGTCTGTGTTGCTCAGAAGTTGTTAAAAGACTGGCATTATTAAATGTTTGTCCGGAGCAAATTGACGCAGTTTTAGTTTCGCACGAGCACTCTGATCATATTAAGGGCGCTGATGTTTTTTGCAGTAGATATAATAAGCCAATTTATGCTCATTACGAAGTTTGGAAAGGACTTGATGAGAAATTGAAAAAGATCCCTGACAGTAATAAAAAAATGTTTGAGTACGAAAGTTTTTTGCTAAAAGACTTAACTATTATTCCTTTTAGTTTGCCTCACGATGTCCCTTGTTTTGGGTTTGCTTTTGAAAATAATTTAAAAAAGGTTAGTATTTTAACAGATTTGGGGCATACTAATAACAGAATACTTGAATGTGTTCAGGGAAGTCAGGTCGTTTACATAGAGGCAAATTATGACAAAGAGATGTTGGGGAAAAACGAAAAGTATCCGTTGATTTTGAAGCGAAGAATTGCTGGGAAAAACGGGCATCTTTCAAATGAAGACTCAGCGTGTGCTATTGCCAACCTTGTTTATGGAGGAACAAGGCAAGTTATTCTTTCACATTTAAGCAGAGAAAACAATTCTCCAAAAACAGCCTTTGATACTGTTGTGAGAGAGTTAAAGAAACTTGGCATTGTTGAGGGGGTTCATGTGAGAATTGATGTTGCTACAAATTTGCCGGGGGTTATTTTTAAATTAGTTTAAGTCAAACGATTTGTCTTCATAAAGGGAGGGTTATGAAAAACAAAAGTTTGATTTTTTTAATGATTGCTTTTTCACTTTTAACAGGGTGTTCAAGTGGCAAATATGATGGCTATGCTGATCCGAATGTTGATATGAGCGTAAGGGAAATAGTTCCAACGAACACTGGGGACATTTATAAAATTCTAAATGAAGCAAAAAGTGCTGTTGTTGGGATTTCGGTTGAGCTAGATAACGGCTATGCTGTTGGAAGTGGTGTGGCGATAAGTGCTGGAGGATATATCTTGACAAATTTCCATGTTGTTGAGGGAGGAAGTTCGATAACGCTTTATTATGCCGATAAAACCACTGGAAGCGCAAGCGTTTTGTGGGCAGATTCAGGTATGGATATGGCTGTCTTAAAATCTTCGAGAGAAATCCCATATCTTTCCACTGCGATACTTGATGAGGTTGTTGTTGGAGAAGATGTTTATGCAATTGGAACGCCTTTGACTTTGGAATTTAAGCACACTGTGACAAAGGGAATTGTTAGTGCCCTTGACAGAACACTAGAAACTCAAAGTGCTTATGGTAGCAGTTATCTTCAAAGCTTGGTTCAACATGATGCAAGCATAAATCCCGGAAATAGTGGAGGGCCACTTATAAATTCACTGGGGCAAGTAATTGGCCTTAACACTTTAAAAGCAAGTGAGGGAGAGGGTATTGCTTTTGCGATTCCTATTGAGATAGGTAAAATTGTAGTAGAAAAAATTGCAAAGGACAATTCCTATAAAACTCCATATCTTGGAATCTTTGCTTTTGATTCCGATTTGGCAAGGGTGTATGGTGAAACACTTGAAGAAAAGGGAGTTTATGTAGTTTCAACATTAGGTAAAGCAAAGGAAGCAGGTATAATAAAAGGGGATATTATAACAGAGGTAGATGGAGAAAAAATAAAAGATATGCTTGATTTTCGTGCCTGCATATTTAAGAAAAACATAGGCGAGACAATTAGTGTAAAATTCGTAAGAGAAAGCCAAGAAAAAACAGCTAATATTTTGTTAACAGAAAGAGCATAATCATTTTTAGAAATTTGTATAAAAAGCTTAACTAAATAAATTTGATAGTTAAGTTTTTTTATATGTCTTTAATCATTCCTAAATAGTAGGAAACTAAACTTCTTCATTATTCTCACTTATTCAACAAAAGTATACTATAATTCTTTTAAGCAAAAAAAGCATATTAAATTAAAATGTTTACAGGAGATATGTTATGAGCTTAAATAATAGAATTGTTCTTGTACTAATTGGAATATTTTCATTTTTGGGGATTTTGATGTTTGTAGGTTGCTCAGTCGATGCCTCTGTTTTAGCAAGGAAAAATATTTCAGAAATTGTTGATACATATTTTTGTGGAACCGGAGATTTTAATGTAAGCATAAGCTCAGGAAAAAGAGAAGATCCCTATAAATATGATGGAAAAAAAGGTAATTTACAAGAGTTTTCTGTAATTGAAATGAGCGTGTCATCACAATTTAGTGAAATTGAGGTGGAAATTATTGTTAACGAAGAAGTTTTAAAACAAATTCTTTCCTTAAATATCATTACCGGAAGATATATTGCTGAATTAGAAAAAATAGTTAGGGCTGATGACAAAGTTTCTGTTAAATATAAAAATATCCAAGTCGATTTGGTTTGTAGATCTAATGAATTTATTATTGGCAGTGAAAAGGCACTCGAATTAGGGATAAATGAATTTAATGAGGAAATTAAAAAACTTGTAAGCCAAAATGAGTTTTTGGGAGAATGTTATCTAAGAGTTCTTGACAGGGCGGAGGATAACTTTGAGAATATTTTTTGGTATTTTTATATTTTTGCAGAAAATAAAACAACTTATTCTTGTGTGATAAGTGTTATGACAGGAGAAATTGTTGTGAGGAATTAGTTTGAAAAAATTAAGTTTTGTGCTAAAATATTATTATGAGAAAAATGCATGAACTAAATAAGAAAGAAAAAGATAAGTGCGTTATCGTTGTTGTCTGTGATAAGATTAGCGATGACAAGGAAAGGAAAATAGATGAAATATGTAGGCTCGCAGAATCAACTGATTTGGAGGTAGCTTGTGTTTTTTCACAAAATATAAGGGAATTTAATAAAGCGACAGTTATTGGAAAAGGTAAGCTTGAAGAAATTGCTGAATATATTGAAAATTGCGAAGAGGAAATCGATATTGTTGTTGTTGACTATATGTTAACCGGCTCTCAAATGAAGAATATTTCACAGGCGCTTGGAGTTAGAGTTATTGATAGGGTCGGATTAATCATTGATATTTTTGCACTAAGGGCACAATCAGCTGAAGCAAAATTACAGGTTAAGTATGCTCAAAATAGGTACCTTTTGCCAAGACTTGCAGATATTAAAGGATCAAGTGGAAGGTACGGTGGAGCTGGCGTTGGAATGAGAGGTCCTGGTGAAACAAAACTGGAACTTGACAGAAGAAAACTTGAAAAAGAGATGGAAATATTGCGCAAAGAAATTGCCTCTGTTAAAAAAAGAAGAGAGGTAACCCGTCGAGAAAGAGAAAAAACAGGAGTAAAAAGGATTGCTATTGTTGGCTATACAAACGCTGGGAAAAGCACATTGATAAATGCTCTGACGAGAGAAAATATCTACGCCGAGGACAAATATTTTGCAACTTTGGACACTACCAGCAGGAAGGTGTTTTTGGGAGAGGGGAGAAGCGCAGTCATAACTGACACTGTTGGTTTTATAACTGATTTGCCTCACGAACTTGTTGATGCTTTTTCATCTACTTTGGAAGAGGCAAAAGATGCCGACTTAATTTTGCATGTTGTTGATCCAAACCAAAAAGGCAAAAATGGAGAAAGCTATTTCGAAAAAAATATAGAAGTTACTAACAAGGTATTAAATGATATAAAAGCAACGGAAAAAAGAATAGTAGTTTATAATAAAGCCGACTTGCTTAAAGAGAGATTTGAAATTACAAAAAACGAAATTTTTGTCTCAGCGAGAAAAAAAGAAGGCTTAGAAGAATTAAAGAAAATGATTGTAGAAGAATTGTTTGAAGAATAAAAAGAAAAACTAACCCCGAGTTTTATATGACCTTGAAGGTTAGTTTTTTAATTGAATTAAATGTAGTTGATTTTAGGGCTTATTAAATTAGTTTAGCTTTGCTTTTTTGACTTTTTTTTCTGATTTAATGGCCCCTTTAACAGAAAAGTTTAATACTTCATTAAGCTTTTTTAGCATAAAATCTAGATCAACATTATGGGTATGGCATGCTTCTTCTAGCGATTCCATTCTTCCCATCGGGCAATAAATGCAATGCATCCCAAATCCCAACAAAACTTCACCCAGGCTTTCGTCTGTCATTAATATTTCTTCTATTGTCATATCCTTTGTTATCTCTTTCTTCATAATTTCTCCTATCAAGGATATAATAGTTTATTTCCCGAAAAAAGTCAATAAAAATAATGTCGTTTTTTGTAATAGTGGAATAACGCCATAATAAAAAAAATACCATATGAGTATGGAAAGAATTTCAAATATCATATCAAAAAAAGTTGTTTCAATCGAAGAGAGCCTTTGTGTTGGTTATGTTTTAGATGTGTGTGTTGACACAAGTAAAAAGATGGTAGAAGGTTATCTTGTTTGTGATGAAAGCAATGAAGTTATAAATTTTTTAAGCACAAAAAACATGCTGGCAAATAATGATTATATAATTATAAAAAACATTAATATGCTTGAATTTGGTGATCTTGTTGAGCCAAAAAATCCAATAGGTAAAGAGGTATTAGACGAAAATGGATTTAGTTTGGGTAGGATAATTGATTTTGAAGTGAAAAATGGAAAAATCTTAAAATTAATTTCAAAAAAATGCGAAATAAATCCTAAGCATATTATTGATTTTAATGGAGATTTTCTTATTTTCTCTCAAAGCAAAAAAAAGCCAATAAAAAAAGAATTTAATTTTAAAAATCTTAACAAACAAGATTTGCAAAAAGTGGAAATTCAATCTTTTATTTTAGAAAAGAAAGAGAATTTAAACAGTGTTCAGATCCCTTTTAAATCAAGAATATTAACAAATAACTTATTAGGCAGAATTTTAATTAATGATGTTTTTGGTTTAAATAACGAATTAATTGGAAGAAAAAATGAAATAATAAATGAAAAAATAATTAAAAAAGCAAAAAGCCACAATAAAATTAATCATCTTTTTTTCAACAGCAAATAATGTTTTAAAAATAAAAATAATATATTATCCTAATATAAAATAAAAAAATAACGATAATCGTTTGTATTTTTGTCACTTTTCGTAGTATTATAATTGTAGAATATTTATTCTATAATTTTTATTATAGGGAGAAAAAATATGCAACGAATTATTCCAAGAAAAACAAGAGTTAAATTAGAGTTTGTAAAAGGAGTTACAGGCTTTGATTTAATTATTGCCGTAATTGTGGCTGCGGTGGCCGTTATTTTATTTGCTTCTAATTTTTCAAACCATATTTGGATTGGTCTTGTGTGGAGTATAGTGGGTTGCTCCTTGTTTTTTAAGGTGGCAGATGAAGAAAGATTTTATGTTACTATGACATATCTTTTAAGATTTTTGGTGCAAAAGAAAAAATTCTCCATTGAGGGAGGAAAAAAGAAAAAGTCAGACATTGATGAAATGATTCCTTTTACTGATATAGCTGAAGATAGGTTTATAAATTTTGAGGGTTACTATGGAGCTGTTATTGAAGTAAGACCAATGCTCTTTGGGCTTTTGAATGAATACACACAAGACAATGTGATTGAAAGTTTTGCTAATGCTTTGAGAAGGCTTACGGCTGATCAAACATGTTCTATTACTAAACTTAATAAAGCGATGGTTTTGGATAATTACATTTATAACGAGAACAAAAAATATGAACAGCTTTTAGAAATGCAATATGAAAACTTAGTTACAGACGAAGAAGTTGATTCAAGAGCGCCGGTGTTTGAAGAAAGAGTTTCATTTATGGAGAACTTAAACAGAAGGGATAAAGTATATCAGGATCATTTCTACATAACTGTATACGATAAGGATAAATCATTACTGGACGCAACAGTAAATGGAATGATTTCGTCAATGGCAAGTTCCCTTGCTCCTATGTCAACAAAAAGGCTTTATGGATCAGAACTTGTAGTCTATTTAAAAGCGAATTATGGCAGAGAGTTTGATGAAAGAGAAATAGAAAGTATTCCGATGTCAGAACATATTAGCTGGGCAAAACCTAAAAAAATAAAATTTAAATCTGCAAAATATGTGCTTGATGATGACAAGGCTTTTAGAACATTTTTAATAAACGATTATCCTCTTAATGTTGGTAATGCTTGGGGAGCTGACATATTTTTGCTTGACAGAACAAAAGTTGTTATGAAATTTGCCTTACTCCCTAAACATAGTTCGGAAAGAAACATTGATAAAGCAATAATGGATATGGAGTCAAAGTTATATAGATCAGGACGAAGCAGTAGTCAAATCGAGCTTCAAACGCATATTCAAACACTAAGAGATCTTCTTATTCAACTTAAAAACAACAATCAACAACTTTTCGAAGTAAACACATACATAACTTGTGAAGATGCAGCAAGAAGAGATGTTAAAGCTATGCTCAAACAAAGTGGATTTAAGTTTAGTGAGATGTTTGCAAGGCAAATTGACGCATTTATAAGTGCTAATATTTCCAGAAGAGATAATGTTGCATCAACAAAAAGAGGAATTCCAACATCAACTCTTGCGGCAGTTTTCCCATTTATTTCAAGTGCCTTACAAGACGAAAACGGAATCTATCTTGGAGATAACGAGTATCCAGTTTTTGTTGACTTTTTTCAAAGAGATTATGTTAGGGTTAACTCAAATATGATGGTGATTGGAAAATCGGGTTCAGGTAAAAGTTATGCGACAAAAGCTCTTCTTGCCAATTTGGCTGCTGGTAATACTAAAATATTTATTTGTGACCCAGAAAAAGAGTACTTGCCTCTGATAGAAAATCTTGGAGGAAAATATATTGACGTTGGCTCTTCTGCTCAAGGGATATTAAATCCTTTTCACGTCATCACCTCATTAGATGACTCAGATGAAGAAGAGGACGAAGAAAAAGAAAGCGATGAATTCTTTGCTGAACAAAAGCCTAAAAAGAAAAAGGAAAGGAAGGTCGACGATTCGTTTTCACAGCACTTACAGTTTTTGGAACAGTTTTTTAGGACAATCCTTGAAGGAATAAGTAGTGATGCTTTTGAAGTTTTGAACTCGCTTATCGTTGATACTTATAAATTGAAAGGAATAGATTCAACAACTTATCTTGGAGATAAAGAGCCAAATGACTATCCAATCTTTGATGATTTATACAACTTAATTTTGGAAAGGTTAAAGACTGCAAAAGACGACTTTATGATAAGAAATTTAATGACAATAGAAACATATATCAAAAAGTTTGCTACGGGTGGAAGAAACAGTAAACTTTGGAACGGACCAACATCTATTGAGACGAACGAAAATCTTGTGTGCTTCAATTTTCAATCATTGGTCGCAAATAACAATAATCTGCTAACAAATGCCCAAATGCTTTTAGTGTTTAGATATCTAAATAATGAAATAATCAACAATAAGGATTTTAACCTTAAATATCACAAAGATGGCAAGAATACAAGAAAGATAATCATTGTGGTTGACGAAGCGCACATCTTTATTAATCCAAAATATTCTATCGCACTTGACTTTATGGCTCAGATGGCTAAGCGAATCAGAAAGTATGGTGGAATGCAAATCGTAATTACACAAAACATTGCAGACTTTGTGGGATCTGAGGAAATTAAAAGGCAGTCGAGCGCAGTTATCAATGCTTGTCAATATTCAATGATTTTTGCTCTTGCACCAAATGATATTAATGACTTGGTTGAACTTTACAAAAAGTCAGGAGGAATTAACCAAGAAGAGCAAAACGCTATTGTTACAGCTGGAAGAGGTCAGGCCTTCTTCATCACAGGCCCATCAAACAGAACGATGGTTAATATTGTAGCGCTTGATTATATAAAGCATGTAATTGGGGAAAAATAAAAGCAAAGAGGTAATAAAACATATGAGAAAAATTAAAAACATTTTACTTACTGTTTTATGTGCAATGATCTTTGGCATTGCTGGTGTTTTTATTACCTCTTGTGGTAAGCAAGAACCTCAAATTTTAATTACACCTAGCGTTAATGAAGTTGAAGTGGGAGTTGAAGAAGAAGTTTTGGTTTCGTTTAAAGTGGAGAACTTTAAGTCTGACGGTGGAATCTTTATTACCGCCTTTGATAGTGGGATTTCTGGCGAGGATTCTTCAAGTGAACATATTACTTTTAATACAACATATAAAGGAAATGGAATAACAGATGTGGTTATAACAGGTGTTAGTGGAGGAACGGCAACATTATTTGCAACTACAAAAGAAGGGGAGAATGTTACTTGCTCAATTTCTGTAAAAGTAAAAGAATATAGCAATATTTTGACCTTAAAAAACCAAAATATGTTTGTTTCATCATTAACAAAATTAATCCCATCAGCTGCTGACTTTTCATTTTCAAATCAATCTACGGAACGCAAATTAAATTACTACTATATAATTAATGATGAGGATATCACTAATTCAAAATTAACATTTGAAGGAGTTGACGACCAAGGAGTTTATAGATTTTCACAAGCCGACAGCGAAAAGCTTTTAAAGGCAAAGGAATTTATATCAACCGAGCTTGACAAGCAAAGTGAAAAATTGATATTTACTCAGTCTTCAAAGGATCAGCAAGGCAACAATCTGAAATTTGAAGAAGAAGTTTATGATACTCAGACCGGTTACTTTATTGCAGAATATGAAAATATTACGGCAAATGAAAGTTATTATGTGATGGCTCCTTTTAAGGTTTTCTTTGGAATTGATGAAAACTCTTTTAATATTTTAGATTTAAGTAATTCTGTTTTAAATGACATCAAATTAATCACTTACGCAACTGAGGAGGCGAGCAAGGAATTTAAGGTTGAATTTCCATTTTATAGCGAAGGAATTTTGGAGCTTAACTACTCCCTAAATGAAGAAGATTTAAGGAAAGTGTCAATAACTAAAACGGTTACAATTGACAATGAAAATAATAAGGAAATACATAGCTTTAAAATATCAAGCAAGGTAGCTTATAAAACTGAGGCAGTAATAAATGTTAATCTTTCTTACAAGGGATTTTCGAAGGTTGATGATGTTGCTGTTTCTGTTACCAAACAAATACCGGTTTCTATTTTGGTTATGCCAAAAGAAATAATGGTTAACGAACTTAAAGAAAATGACGAAAGAAACCAATATTATTTCTACAATAATAATGTTGGGGATTTTGGTTGGCAAGAATTTAAAATTTCGGTATATGCTGAGGATTCTTCATACAGTGGGGTCAAATTGCAGTTTGATCAAACAAAAATCGAGGTTAAACACCAAGAATTTAACTTGTCTAATGGGGACATAATAACAAATTTAAATGCTCCTTTGTTTGTGAGAGGTAGGAATGCAGGAGAAGAAGGAGATGGAAGCATTACACTTACATTAATAAGTGATGTTTATTCTCAGGGCCAAACACCTGTTAGTTATGAGGTTAAATATTCTCTTGTTCAAGGCGCTTCAAAACTTGATTTTACAGATGAAGAATACAGATACTCAATCGAAAATCAAAATTATGGTATTTACATTTCAAGCAGTGTCGACTATGTTGAGTTTTTGGGAATTTACTCAGACAAGAATTTTTATAATGCAAGTATTACAGCATTAAATGAAATTTGCAAAATTGATTATATTGGAAAAGAAGAAAGTGTCGACGATGAAGGAGTTACAAGATATTTATTAAAGTTGAAAATAACTCCTTTAAAAGCAGGTGCCGAAACGGCAGTTATTTACCTTGATAATGGGAGATCAATATCAGCCACCTTTAAGATTGTAGATGTATTTGAGAATGTTTTTGTGAATCAAAAACTTGATGGAGATAATAATGGCATTCAAGAAAGCCAAAAACTACCTCAGGTAGATGGAAGCGACACTGGAATGAATTTTGTCATAAGAAATTCTGTTGATGATGGAGATGACAAATATGGAAAATCTGTAACAATTCAAATTGATTCAAATAATGGGATTGATGTAATTAAAAGCATTGAAAGTGAATTTTACTTAGAGGAGCAACAATCTATTTTTGATTTGATTGAAGGGCAAAAAGGTGTTTACACTTTTAAAACCAAAAACCCAGGAAGTGCAGAAATAATTTTTACAGTTAAAGGAAACAAGATAGAAAACTTTAAGATCAAAGAAATAGAGAAATCAATTTCTATTAATTTGACATCATATAATCCTTCTTCAAGAATTGTAATTTATAACTCAAACGACAACCTAGCAAATACTGTGAGTTTATATGCAGATGAAAAAGCACCTGCTAGTGTAAAATCTGAAAAGTTTAGAGCAGAGGTTGAAAGTAGCACATCGTTTAACTTTTATAAGTTTACCAGTGTAGGCGGGAATTATGTTGCTTCTTATTTCTCTGATGAGTTTGTTTATTGGACTTCTAACATTACAATAAGAGAGGAGCTTACTGGCGTAGAAGTGGATAAAATGGTTTATGGAGAATCTTATTTAATCGGAAATTATGCCGTTTTTGACACAAGTACAATGACACTCACGGCTTTAAGCCCAGATAAGAGTTTTGTCCTTTATGCAAATATATTGCAATATGGTCTTTCGAGGTCTTTTGCAATTAATGTTAAGACATTAAGCTATGATTCCGTCAACAAAATATCAACAAACATAAATAATGATTTTGGAAGTGGATTATCACTAGTATTTGATCAACAAAACCAAAACCAAGAAAAATCTTTTAATGTAACTCTTATTCCTAATAATGCAACAGATTTAACATTAAAATATTTTATTGAGGACAGCAATGAATTAAAACTTCTTGCTGTAGATGGGGTTGTTTTGCAAGCCTTACAAAAAGGGTCGTGGCTTGTTACCTTAAAACTTAACCCAGAAGTTTTAAGCTCTGTTGGTCAGGCAGTTGGGGCTACTTTAATAATTGCGCCAAACGATTGGATAACATCAGGTGGGCAAATTGAGCAAGGAAAAGAATTTTCGGTTTTAAAAATAAATCTTTCATATCAAGATGGAAGTGCAGAAAATCCATTCATATTGCAAGACGCAGAAGACATTCTTTCAATCGGTCTGGGTGAAAGGAGTATGAGTAGTCATTACATAATCTCTTCAACAATAGACATGTCTGCATATTCAGACAGACTCCCACTTGGAAGCGAAGGAAACTTTACTTTTAACGGAACAATTATCGGAAAAAATAACGCAAAAATCACAGGAATAAACATCATTTCCGGAAAAGAATTTAGTGAAGGCAATTACTATGGATTGTTTGCCAAACTTGGCGAAGCAGCATTGATTGAAAATGTTTCATTTGAAGGCTCTTTTGACATTTCTAATTCGATTAACACATCAGAAACGGACTATGTCGGCCTTGTCGCTGGTATAAATTTAGGTGAATTAATTAATGTTTCAGCGATATTAAATAAGTCAAATATCAACCTTGGTGGACAGAGCATTTATGTTGGTGGAGTGATTGGATTTAACCAAGGCAATGTTATAAAAGATGACAAGGATTACACCGACAGTAGTTTGATATACTATGGTTGCTATCCAATGCCAACAATCGTTATGAATGATGTTTTAACATTTAACAGCGCATCTTCTGGGATCGCTTATGTTGGTGGTATAACTGGAAAGAATGAAGGAGAAATAAAAGATTTAACACAAAATAAGTCAGTTGTTGGCTATCTTGGTTATATGGCATATACCCTTATTGACATTAAAAATGAAAGCAAACAAACTAATGTTGGTGCAATTTCTGGAAGTTCTTCGGGTTATATTTATGGAACATTGTCGGGTGGAAGAGTTTACAGTAGAAATGAGGGCGATTACATAGGTGGAATAAGTGGCTTGGTCGAAGGTGGAAGAATTGGAATTGATGAAGGTGGACAAGCAAGTCAAGTTGTCATAAGGACAAATGTAAGTGGGTTTAATGCAGGTCTTGTAGCTGGCAATGTGAATAGTGGAGCTCAAATAAATAACCTCTTAATTGAAGCTACTGATAACGGAGTAAGCGTAAATGAGGAAGCGTCTATGCTTGTCAAATACACAAAAGGAGAGTCCTCATCTTTTAATACTTACAATGAATTTCAAAAGAAATCATATATATTGACAAATAATATTGAAAATATAGGCCAAGATGCAAATGCCACATTAAAATCTTATGTGACAAGGGAATATGGTGAAATTCCTGATGCAAGTTTTACCGAGAGCACAGATGTTTTCTTTGGAGATTTTGTTGAATGCAAACTTGTCAATCCGGAAAATTCTTTGCTTGCTTCGGATATTTTAGCGCAATATAAATTTACATCGGACTCCTCAGGTGCAATAAATATAGAATTAGATGACAATTTCGTCGAGATGAGTGTGGAAGGAGATACAACTGCTCCAAGAATGTTTACTATGTTCTATTTTGAGGCAGAGGGATATATTGACGAAAGAGGAAACTATTCTACAAGCAATTTGCAAAATGTTCAAAATATTCTTGACAGAAACTTTAATACTGTGCCTTTTGACAGTGAATTGATGCCAATTAATATATCAGGTGGAGAATTTAGGATTAAGTCAAACAGCAACTTGTTGTCTGTTGATGCAAACAACACTTTTAAGGTTAAGGGAACAGGTGTTGCAGAGCTTGAAATTATAAGCACTCTTAATGCAAGAGAGTCTCAAAAAATCTACATTAACATAATCAATTATTTTAATTTTTCGGCTCATAAAGGGGAAAGTGGGGAAAGTCCTTTTATGATAAATGATCTAAGGCTTTTTGGCACGGCTTCAATTTCGTTGTATTCAAGAAAAAGCACAAATATCTATATAAGCCCGGTTTATGAAAAAGAAATTTTTAGTAGCACCATCGGCATAGGCGAAGATGGCTATGTTATGATCGAAAACACCAACATAAAACTTGCCAGCAGTAAAGACATTGTTGCAAGTATAAATGCTGGTGAAAGTGGATTTGAAGATAATGCTTCTTATCAAATATTTGATGATTTGATCGTTCTTAACAAAAAGGCAACAATGATTGAGCCAAATCATACTGACGATATTATATTTAATTATGCCCTAGAAACTGTTGTCAACGGCAAGACATATAAGACAAATGAGGACGAATTCAAGGCGCTTAATGTTAAGATAAGTTACTACGAAGGTATGACGGGAATTATTTCTGACTATGATTCCTATGTTTTAAATACAAGCGGAGAAATTAATGACCGAGTTAAGATTTTAACCGATGACAAAAGCGAAACATTATCTTATAAGATTTATAAGAAAAACCAAGAGACATCTTTCTTTGACATAGAGACAAATTTGTTTGGAGATGTAGTATTGTCTAGGTCTACAACTACCGATGGTGTGTTAAGCGAAGTTAAAATAAGTGTTAACAAAAATTCCGAGGAATACAAAAACAGGTTTGAAGATCCAATTTTTGGTGAATATAGGGTTGTTTTCTTTGCAACTAGCGAAATGGAAAATCCAAATAAAATTGTCAAGGAGATTCCACTATATTTAAGTGATGAATATATTGACAATGTTGTAATTGAAAATTATTCAGAAGTTGATAACATGGCAATAGCTTCAAACTTTGTTATTCCAGCCCAAGATGGACTTTTGTCAATTACGATTAACCCAGCAGATGCAGACTTCTATTCCTTTAACATATCAAATTTACCGACAAATTCACAGGCAGGGTCATCAAAGGCTGGCTTAGTTGTTGGTTATTTGGTTCATGGAACTGACAGTGAATTTAAAACAATTCCGGGTGCAGTTTATTCTAGTGAGGGCGTTTCAATAACCAAGGAGGCAATCCTTAATGAATTAAATAAAGAGGATAATCCAGGCTATGATGGTCAGTTCTATGTTAAATATTACTTTGGAAATAGTGCAAGTGTTCTAGATGGTGCTAATGCGGGATTTAGTGTGACTTTTAAAGATAAGTCGGGTACAGTTTTACATGAACAGACACTTAATTACAGGATCTACAAAAAGTATTATTTCGGTGTAACTATTGAGAACAAGGAATATGACGAAGGCGAAGGATATTATTTAGCAAGAGGCCTTTCCTATAAGCTTAACATTGAAAACAACGGTTATGACAGCGACAGCATAAAAATCACAACAAGCAATTCTTCGGTTGCAACAGTAAGAAAGGAAGACGGAAATTATTATCTTGACATTGTAAGCAGAGAAATTGACTACACAACAAATGAATCAAGCTTTAATTTAATTGCGACTGCGTCAAGAACTAATGTAGATGGCAAAAAGGAAGAAAGTGAAGAAACATATGCTTGTCAAATAATGGAATTTGTCATTAACTATAATCGCTCTGGTGACAACAGGGCATACGACATAATTCACGGAATGGAAAATGGAAATTTAATTGTCCCAATGGGAGCGACAGAAAAATTTGAAGTTGACCTTAAAAACTATTTAGAATATTACGATTTAAGTCAACAAGTTCTTGAAAAAATAGCAAACTTTTTTGAAATTTTAACAAGCCAAGGAATTTGGAAAGTTTACAACGACTTTAACACAAATCAAACTTTACCAGCATATTTGGAGGATTTATCTGATGCAGAAAAAGAAAAATATTCTCCTCAAACAATTACTACATCATCAAATTTTGAAAACAGGTATTTCTCTATGTATGGATTTGAGTTTACAAGCAATGCCGAGCACGATCCAAACCTAGCAAAGCATTATGTTTTCACTTATGAGGGTTATTTTGAGCCTAATAAAAATGGAACTTATGATTATTCTACTAGTGCAAAGAGCGATGCAGTTGAGCTTTATTCTGAATTTAGTGTTCTATCCTATATAAGAGGATCGGAGGAATCTCCTATTCCGGTTAAGAGTTACGAAGACTTAAAGAAAATGTTGCCGGGAAGACACCACATTTTAACAAGTGACATAGTTATAACTCCTGATACTTTTGCTCCAATAAGCACAAATATTGCTTCGCTTGACGGAAACACATTTAATATTATATTTGAAGAAGGAAGCTATGATGTTTCAAGCTATTTAGATGTGGGATTGTTCTCTGATGTTTCACAAGACACTTTGCTTAAAAATATTACAATTCAGTTTTCAAAGTCTAGCTACAATAAGGTAATTTTTGAAACAAACAAAACTGAGCCAGTTCTAATTGCTCCATTGAGTGCAAGAAACAGTGGATCAATTACTAATGCAAAAATTTTTGGAAATTCTGTTTTTGAAGTCAGATTCACTTCTCCTAACCAATCGCCTGCTTCTGGGTGCTATGTTGCAGGTTTAGTTGCAAACAACGCTGGGAACATTACAAATTCAAGAGTATTGCTTTCAATCACTACAAATGTTTCTTTGGGAGGGCTTGTTGGAACCAACAGCGGAAAAGTAGCAAGCAGTTACTACCGAGGAGGAACACTTCAAAATACTTCAAGTGAAAACACCAAGTTCTATACGGCGGGATTAATTGTGAGCAACAGCGAAAATGGAGTTTTACTGACATCTTACTCGGCTGGACTTGTTGGTCAAGGAATTTACTGTTATGACGCAAAAGCTTCCAATATAAGTTCGAGCGTGCAGGTTGCTGGGGCAGTGTTTTCAAATCTTGGAAGAGTGGAAAATTGCTATTCAAACATTCCAATTGCAACCACTTCAAGTAGTTCTGGTTTTATGTATGAAAATGCCGGTAATATTAAGAATTGTTTTTCAACCTCAATTATTTTAAATGATTATAATCAAAGCAATCACTACTTTGTTGCAAGAAACAACATTGCAAGTGACAATGGGAATTTTGAGGATTGTTTCTATTTAAGTGATGATAATGCAAAATATCAATATACTGGGGAAATTACAGGTATAAATAAATCTCTTGCTTCTTCGACAGTTAAAAATGTCAATGAGCTTGATGTTGAAGGCTTTAAGAATCTTCAAAACTTTGAAAGTTTTTCTTACGGAAATACATCAAATGATCATAACAATGTTTGGATGTTTATTTCTGACACGGAAAGTGTTTCAAACGAAGTGTTTAGGGAAAGTGTGATAAACAAAACCGTAACAGGAAAGTTTGCAGGAATATCATATATTGCCCAAACATTCCCAAGTGGTAGACTTGAACTTGTTTCAGCAAACATCCTTGCAAGTTCATTTAGGGAACTTGATGAAAACAGGACAGAAACTGAGAACGGAAACACAACATATTTCTATAATTATGCAGGAAATCAATATGGAACAATACTAAATCCTTATGTAATTGGCTCGGTTGATACTTTTGAAAGATATATGACATCAAATGGAAATTCAAGAGAAAATGATGACAACTTCCGATTTGTCAGCGACATTAATTATCTTGAAAGTAATGAAGTTATTAAAACTCACAATGTAAATTTCTATGGCATTTTAGAGGGCAACGGAATGATAGTTAAAAACATTCAAATCACCTCAAACGAAGCCCTTAAACATGCCGGTTGGATTGCAAGCATAAAAGGCTCTTTAAACAGACCTTCGGCTATTATGAATTTGGGCCTTATTCCTAGGGTCGTAAACTTCCCAAATGCAAATGTGGTTGGAGCGCTGGTTGGAAGCGTCGAGCAAGCCAACATACAAAACATTGTGGTTTACAGTAATATCATTTCTGATGAAGAGCAAGATGGAGAATCTGTTACTGTTTCAGGAAAAAATATTGTCGGGGGAATCATAGGTTTAGTTAGCAAGAATGCTAGCATAAAAAATTTAATTAGCTATGTTGGTAGTAAGGCTAATTATATTCCATCATCTTCGGGCAGTTCGGCATCGTGGGATATGATTTATTCTCCTTCAAAACAGGATTTAAGTTTATATTCTTACTCCGGTGGAGTGATAGGCTATGTTTATGCAAATTCGGCAAACATGGTTTTAGTTAAAGATGTTAAGGTTCTTGGAAAAGGAACATATGCTCTTGGTTCAAGGGCAGGTCTTGTGTTTGGTGGAATTTCAAATAATGTTACAGCAAAGAATATTAACGTTAACATTGATGAAGGTATGATAATAAAAGCTTATCACTATGGAGGGCTTGTTGTTGGTGAAAGTGATGGATCGCTTATAGATGTTATTGTTAAAGGCTCGAAGAATTTAATTAATATCTTCTCTTGTGACAATGTTATCGCAGATGCAGTTGGGGGAATAACCGGACATATGATAGGTGGAAAGATTGAAAATGCTTATATGGGACAATCTTTTGAAATTAAATATGTTCATCCAACAAACACAATTAATTATGTTGGTGGAATTGTTGGTTATATTGATGATCTGTCCAAAAACAAGACTTCAACCATTTCAAAAGTCATTCTTGATGCAAGTATCGGTGCAAGGGATATGCTTGGAGGAATAGTTGGTTATTCAAAATCCATTACTGAGATGAGTGAAATCGCTATATATAAAGGAATTTTATCTGTGAGTGGAGAAAATCCATCAACAGCTGTTGCAGGGTTTGTTGCACAGTCAGATAAAAGACTAACCATAAGAAACTCATACTCTTTGGCAAATATCAAGGTTCATAACCATGTTCCTAACAATACGATCTCTGTTGATGTGAGTGCAATTGTTGCAAGAGAAAATAATGTCTTGAATCTTGAAAATATATACACAATGACAGCTTATGACGTTACACTTGAAAACAAGAGTGTTTCAAAAGAGGCAGGAGTGGTGACATTCAAACCTTGCAACGGTGACGGAGAGGTCGTGAGTGATGTAAGTGGAGATGTAATTTTTAAACCTGTAATAGGGAATGAAAATCAAAGTCCGAGTGGTCTTAACTATTCTCTTAAATATGAAAAGGAGAGCGAAGAAATAAATAATTATCATGTTTACAATTTCCTTGGAACAGTAAACGAAAGCTATCAAAATATCTTAAACGTTACAACGACTTTTAAAGCAAGAACAGAAGGCCCTCTTACAATGAGTCTTAACCAAAACGAACAAGGAAGAAGTATAGCAATGGCAATGCAAGGAGATAATTTGCTTCCTAGAGAAACGCTTATGTATGGATTAATGTCAAGTGAAAAAATTGGAGAAGAAGATTCAACTCTTTGGGTAAATCCGGTTGACACTAGCAACAACCCAAATGCACTTTCATACCTAATGTTTGAAGCTTCTTTAAAAAACAGGGCAGGATTAGTATAAATTAAGAGGATATGGGTATAAAAAAATAATTTTGTGAAAAAATTAGAGAAATACTTGACAAAAAGATAAAATGTTTGTAAAATAAGCTTGTTGAACAAGTATAGTGGTGAAGTGTGTAAAAATATAATTTAATAAAAAGGGCGTTTTGGCGACACTTTAGTTATGTCGCCCGCCCTTTTTTTTGTCTAAACCACAAAATACTGCTGTAATACTAAATTTAAGGAGAAATTATATGGCACTTAATATCAAAAAAGAAAAATATGGAAGAGCAGAAAGATATTCTTTTGCTAAGCATGATGAAATTGTCGAAATGCCTGACTTACTTGGCATTCAGAAAAAATCATACGAAAAGTTTCTTAAAGAAGGTATAAGAGAAGTTCTTGATGAGTTTTCTCCTGTTGTGGATTATAGTGAAAAATCTAAGCTTTATTTCCTAGACATTAATTTGGGAGAAAAAAGCAAATATTCAATCAAAGAGTGTAAGCGTAGAAATGCGACATATTCTGTTCCTTTAAAGGTAAAGGCAAGGTTTGTCATTGAAGAAACAGGAGAGGCAAGTGAGCAAGAGGTATTTTTTGGTGATATTCCACTCATGACAGACAATGGGTCTTTTATTTGCAATGGAATTGAAAGGGTTGTGATTAACCAAGTTCTTCGTGCTCCAAGTGTTTATTTGACAAGAGAAAAAGAAGACAACAGCACACTTCGCGCTCAGATGATTCCAGAAAGAGGATTTTGGCTTGAAATTGAACAAGGTGCCAATGAGGCTTTAAAGCTTGTTTATGACCGTTCAAGCAAAATGTCTATCGGTGTTTTCTTGAAATGCTTTGGCTTGACAGAACAAGAAATTTTAAATTTATTTGGAAATAACAAATATATTAAGATGGCACTTGAAAGAGAGCCACAAAAAACTCAAGATGAAGCATTACTTGAATTTTCGAAAAAAACTAGACCTAGTGATGTTCCATCAATCGAATCTACAAGAAATTATATAAACAGATTCTTCTTTACAGATGCTTATTATAACCTATCAAGAGTTGGTAGATATAAATTTAACAAAAAACTTGCTCTTGCAAATCGTCTTCCAGGACTTGTTGCGTTTGATAATGTTATTGCTGATGATGAAGTAATTGTTAAAGCTGGTGAAATATTCACGGCTGAAAGTGCAAGAAAAGTTCAAGATGCCGGAATAAACGAAGTTTGGGTGCAAGTGAATGGAAAAAAACATTTGATGAGAGGAAATGCAAGAGTTAAGCTTTCTAATGTTTTCCCATGCGATGAAAGAGAACTTGGAATAACCGAAGAAGTTTATTATCCAACACTAAGTCAGATTTTTAAGACTGTTAAGGGAAAAGAAAAGAGAATGGAGGCAATAAAAGAGTCTGCAAAGAATCTTATTATAACCACCTTAACTATGGACGATATTTTAGCTACAATAAGTTGTTACCTTGATGTTCTGGAAGGCATTGCTGGTGTTGATCAAGTTGACCACCTTTCAAACAAAAAACTTTGCGCTGTTGGAGACCTTTTTGGAAAAGCTTTTAGAAGTGGTGTTCAAAAACTTACTGCCAACATTAAGGAAACATTGCAAGGAAAAGAGCTTTCTGATGTAACGCCATCTCAAATAATAAATCCAAAATCTGTTAACAAAGCTCTAAGAGATTTTGTGGCTCAGCATCAACTTTCTCAGCTTATGGATCAAAACAATCCACTTGCTGGACTTTCTCAAAAGAGGAGAACATCTGCTGTTGGACCTGGAGGAGTTAAAAAAGAAAGAGCCGATGTTGGGGTTCGTGATATTCATTACACACACTATGGAAGAATTTGTGCTATTGAAACACCTGAAGGACAAAACATTGGTCTTATTGACTCACTTGCTGGTTATGTAAAAGTAAATGAATATGGATTCTTGGAAACACCTTATAGAAAAGTGGACAAAGAAACAGGTGTTGTTTCAAAGCAATACGAGTACTATATGGCAGATGTCGAAGATTGGGCTTTTATTGCTCAGGCTAGTGAACCTCTTGATGAGGAAGGAAGGTTTATTAACAGACAAATTATTTGTCGTCATAATTCCTCTGTTGTTACTGTTCCTGCAAGTAAAGTTGACTTTATGGACGTTTCGCCAAAACAATTCATATCTGTTGCTACTGCATTAATTCCATTTGTAAACTCTGACGAAACAAACAGAGCTCTTATGGGAGCAAACATGCAAAGACAAGCAGTTCCTGTTTTAAGACCAGAATCACCTATTGTTGGAACGGGAATGGAATACAAGGTTGCTGTTGACAGTGGTCATGTTGGAATTGCAAAAAATGCAGGTGTTGTTGATTATGTAAGTGCAAGTGAAATCAGAATTTTGCAAGAAAATGGACAAGTTGACACCTACACTTTGACAAAATTCGAAAGGACAAACGGGGAAACCTGTAACAATCAAAAACCTTGCGTAAAGAAAGGCGAAAAGGTTAAGGCTGGTGATGTGATTTACGATGGTTACTCAACACAAAATGGAGAGCTTGCTCTTGGCAAAAATGTGCTTGTTGGTTATATGAACTGGGAAGGATACAACTACGAAGACGCTATTATAATAAGCGACAGACTTGTCAAAGAAGATGTTTACACAACTATTATTTTAAAGGAAGAAGAAATTTCTTGCAGAACAACAAAGCTTGGTGATGAAGTTATAACCAGAGATATTCCAAACCTTGGAGATGAAGCTCTTAAAAATCTGGATGAAAACGGAATAATAAGAATTGGGGCTGAAGTTAGACCGGGGGATATTTTAGTAGGTAAAGTTACTCCAAAAGGTGAAACAGAGCTAACTCCTGAGGAAAGATTATTAAGAGCAATTTTCGGTGACAAGGCAAGAGAAGTTAGGGATACATCTTTAAGAGTTAAACACGGTAAAGGTGGTGTTGTAGTTGATGTCCAAGTGTTCTCAAAGAAAAATAAGGACGAACTTGAACCTGGAGTTTTGGAAGTTGTTAGAGTTACAATAGCTCAAAAGAGAAAACTTTCAGTCGGAGATAAGATGGCAGGACGTCATGGTAACAAAGGTGTTGTTTCGATTGTTGTTCCACAGGCTGATATGCCATTTATGGCAAATGGAAAGCCACTTGACATTGTTTTAAATCCACTTGGAATTCCTTCTCGTATGAATATAGGGCAGGTTTTGGAAGTTCACTTGGGACTTGTTGCTGGTAGTCTTGGCTGGAAGGTTGCAACCCCTGTGTTTGATGGAACAAATGCCGAAGAAATAAAAGAACTTCTTGTTAGCAATAATTTCCCTGCTGACGGAAAGGTTCAGCTTTACGACGGAAGAACAGGAGAGCCTTTTGATAGTTTAACTACTATCGGAATGAAATATATGCTTAAACTTGAACATATGGTTGATTCAAAAATCCACGCTCGTTCTATCGGACCATACTCTCTTATCACACAGCAACCACTTGGAGGAAAATCATTGTTTGGTGGACAGAGATTTGGTGAAATGGAAGTTTGGGCGCTTGAAGCATATGGAGCAAGTCATGTTTTACAAGAAATGCTTACTGTTAAGTCAGACGATGTGGTTGGAAGAGTTAAGACTTTCGAAGCCATTGTTAAGGGGCAACCAATAGCAGAGCCAGGAATTCCTGAGTCATTTAAAGTGTTGGTTAAGGAACTTCAAGCTCTTGCTCTTGATATAAAAATCTTCACAGAAAACGAACAAGAAATCTCTATTGCAGAACTTTCTATGGACGAACAAGATCACAGCACACCAACAGTTGAAGCTGAGCATAATTTTGATGAGTTATCACTTGACTTTGACGAGCTTGTTGGAGATGTCGCATCTGAGAAAGATGAAGTAAAGGAATCAATCGAAGAAGATACAAAAGTTATTGATGGACTTGAATTATTCGATGATTTTGGAGATTTTGACGATTAAAATAAAAAAAATAAATTGATTCACTCATAAAAGAGTTAGGGAAAAATTAATTAGCAAAAGGGGAAAAAGTTATGTTTGAACTTAATAACTTTGATTCAATTAGAATTGGTCTTGCATCACCAGAAAAGATAAGAGAATGGTCTCATGGAGAGGTGACAAAGCCAGAAACAATTAATTATAGGACTCAAAAACCTGAAAAGGACGGACTTTTTTGCGAAAAAATATTCGGGCCTTGTAAAGATTGGGAATGTCACTGTGGTAAATATAAAAGAATAAGATACAAGGGTGTTGTTTGCGATAAGTGTGGGGTAGAAGTAACAAGATCAAAAGTTCGTAGAGAAAGAATGGGACATATTGAACTTGCTTCCCCAGTAACTCATCTTTGGTATTTCCGAAGTGTTCCAAGCAGAATTGGAACTCTTCTGGACTTAACTCCAAAAGCTCTTGAACAGGTAGTTTATTATGTAAATTACATTGTTATCGATCCAAAGCAGACAGATTTTGTTTATAAACAAGTTATAACTGACAAGGAATATCGAGATGCTGTTGAAAAATATGGTTATGGCAGTTTCGAAGCTGAAATGGGAGCAGGGGCAATAAAAAAGCTTTTATCACAAATTGACATCAAAAAAGAAAGTCAGCAGTTAAAAGAAGCATTGCCAACAATGAAAGGTCAGCGTGGAATTAAAGCAATTAAGAAGCTTGAAGTTATTGACGCATTCTTAAAGAGTGGTAATGATCCAACTTGGATGGTTATGGATGTGATTCCTGTCCTTCCACCAGAGCTTCGTCCAATGGTACCACTAGATGGTGGAAGATATGCAACTTCTGACTTAAACGACCTTTACAGAAGAGTAATAAACAGAAATAATCGTTTGAAAAAACTTATGGATCTTGGAGCTCCTGAGGTAATCATTAGAAACGAAAAGAGAATGCTTCAAGAGGCTGTTGACAACTTAATTGACAATGGTAAAAGAGGGAAAGCTGTTCAAGGTTCAAAACAAAGAGATTTAAAATCGCTCACAACTATCCTTGGTGGTAAACAAGGTCGTTTCAGACAAAACTTGCTTGGTAAGAGAGTTGATTATTCAGGTCGATCTGTTATTGTTGTTGGGCCAGAGCTTAAGATGTATCAATGTGGCCTTCCAAAAGAAATGGCATTAGAGCTTTTTAAACCTTTCATAATTAACAAATTGATTGAGTTAAATAAGTCTAACAATATTAAGAGTGCAAAAAGAATGATTGAAAGGGAAAAACCTGTTGTTTGGGATATCTTAGCAGAAGTTATTAAAGATCACCCAGTTTTCTTAAACCGTGCACCAACACTTCACAGACTTTCAGTTCAAGCATTCGAGCCAGTTTTGATTGATGGAAGAGCAATTAAGCTTCACCCATCTGTTTGTGCAGCTTTTAACGCCGACTTCGACGGAGATCAAATGTCTGTTCATGTTCCTCTTTCATTGGAGGCAAGGACAGAAGCAAGAACTTTGATGCTTGCTTCGAACAACATTTTGAAATTGTCTGACGGAGAGCCTGTCGTTACCCCAGCTCAGGACGTTATTTTGGGCTGTTGCTATTTGACTCTTATCAAAAAAGGAGCAAAAGGAGAGGGAGCTATTTTTGCTTCAAAAGAAGAAGCAATAATGGCTTATCTTGCTAATCGCGTTCACATTCAAGCAGAAATTCAAGTGAGAAACACAGTTGTAATTGATGATAAAGAATATACAAAAAGAATTACAACTTCTGTTGGAAGGTTGATATTTAATGATGCACTTCCTTATGATATTGGTTTGATAGACAGAAGCAAGGAAGAGAATTTTGCCGAGCTTCAAGTAAACTATCCAGTAATGAAAAAGCAGTTAAAGAAGATAATTGCAAATGCTTATGATGTTCTTGGAACAAGTGAGTGTTCAAAGCTTGTTGACAGAATTAAGGATATGGGATACAAGTTTTCAACTCTTGCCTCAATTACAGTTAATGTTTATGACGCAAAAACTCCAAAGGAGAAAGAAACACTTATTGCAGAGGCAGAAGCAAAAGTTAATGAAAATGAAAAAATGTTTAAGCGTGGGCTTATCACATTAGATGAAAAGCTTACCGAAAACATAAAAATCTGGGGAGATGTTCACGCAAAGTGTAGTGATGCAGTTATTAATGGCTTAGACGAATTTAACCCATTCAGAATTATGATTACATCTGGGGCGAGAGGAAATAACATTCAGTTAAACTCAGTTTGTGGTATGGTTGGATTAAAGTCAAATGCGTCTGGACAAAAAGTTGACAGCCCTATTAAGTCTAACTTTACATCAGGGCTTTCACCTATTGAGTACTTCCTTTCTGCGCGTGGTAGCCGTAAAGGTCTTATGGATACAGCGATGAAGACAGCCGATTCTGGTTATCTTACAAGAAGACTTGTTGATGTGTCGCAAGATGTTGTTGTTACAACCGAAGATTGCTTTGCTGATCTTGACGAAAATGTTAAAGGAATTTGGGTGAGCGATCTTATTGTTGATGGAAATGTTCAAGAGACTCTTGAAGAAAGAATTTATGGCCGTGTTGCTGTAAGCGATGTTGAAGATCCAAAAACCGGAGAAATTATCGTTAAATCAAACGAAATGATTTCAAAAGAACAGGCAGAAAAAATAACAAAAGCTGGAATTAAAAAGGTTCAGATTAGATCCTTATTAACATGTAAATGCAAGCATGGAGTTTGTGCAAAATGTTATGGAAGAAATCTTTCTGGAAAAGATATGGTCCATGTTGGAGAGGCTGTTGGAACAATTGCTGCTCAGTCTATCGGAGAACCTGGAACTCAGCTTACAATGAGAACTTTCCATACCGGAGGATCTGCCGCTGCTGCCGACATTACACAAGGTTTGCCTCGTGTTGAAGAAATCTTTGAGGCGAGAAGACCAAAAGGTGAGGCACAATTGTCAGAAGTTGCTGGAAAGGTTAAAATAAAAGAAGATGCAAAATACTACACAATTACAATCACAAATCGTGATGGTGATACTGAATACGAAGTTAAAAAACCTGTTGTTCTTACAGTTAAAAACGGAGAGAGTGTTGAGCCTGGATCTCAACTAACTGCCGGAGCAATAAATCCTTCAGATTTGCTGAGATTAAAAGGGTTAAAAGGTTTGCAAGATTATCTTTTGTCACAAGTTATTTCTGTTTATAGAAGCCAAGATGTTGTTGTTAACGACAAACATGTTGAAATTATAATAAGACAGATGATTAAGAAAGTTAGGATAGAGTCGTCTGGTGACACAAAACTCCTTCCAGGAGAAGTTGTTGACGCAAGTGTTTATGACGAAGAGAACATGGAAGTCTTCCAAAACGGAGGTGTTCCTGCCACAGCAAAAAGAATCTTGTTGGGAATAACAAAAGCTGCGCTTTCAACAACCTCGTTCTTATCAGCTGCTTCCTTCCAAGAAACATCAAGAGTTTTGACTGAAGCCGCTATAAAAGGAAAGGTTGATAATCTTATGGGATTAAAAGAAAACATAATTATTGGAAAACTTATTCCTGCCGGAACAGGTCTTACAAAATATAGAGAAGTAATGCCTGTTGTTGTGAAGGAAGAGTCAGTTGCAGAGTAAAAAGTGAGCTTATGCTCACTTTTTTTTATTAATCTTTTATTATGAATAATTAAATCATAAATTTATAGAGTTAAGTTTTATGAAAAGGCACTTTACTTTGTTGACATATTTTTCCCAGAATTATATACTAAAAAAGTAAACATTTTACGGAGGAAAAATGAAAAAATCAAAGGCTGGGATTTTTACACTTAGCTCTTCATCTTTGATTGTTTGTGAAAGCTTAGTTACAATTATTATTATATTTCTTGATACTTTCCTTGTTTCAAAATTAATGAAACTAACACCGGGAGATTATACGGGCATATCTTTGTTTAATTTCTTATACTATGTAATTATTTCCCTTTCAACTTTTGTGATTACACCGCTATTTAAAAAGATGAGTAAAAGCCTTGCTGTAAGTATTGGAGCATTATTTTTAGCAGGATTATTTATTTTTGTTTATATGTTAGGCGATAACATCGTAAGTTATATATGGCTTTTAGGTTGTTTAAGTGGATTGGGAACTGGGATAAATAATGCCGGTTTTAATAACCTTTTAAGTGACACAATAAGTAGCAAGCACCAAACGATTTACTTTTCAGTAAAAAATATTATAATTTTTATGATTAAAACTGTTTTTCCACTTGTTTTAGGGGTAATTATTGATTTTGGCTCGTTTGCATTAATGTGCGTCTTAAATGCCTTAATCTGTATTTTTATTTTCGTTTTTTCTTTTCTCGTTAAAAACAAAAAAACTACGCCAAAATCTTTTAATATAATTAAGTTTTGGAGAATAGTTAAGCAAGGTAAAGAAGAAACAAAGCCAATCAAAACTCTTTTCCTAAGCGCATTTTTTAGAGGATTTTGTTTTGATCTTATTGCCACAATATTTACCATTTTATTGTTTTTTGTTTCGAATGGCTCTGATTTTAAAATTGGACTTTTTCAGACAATTTTCACCGCGCTACAACTTGTTTCAATGTTCCTATTTATGAAATTTTATCATAAAAACAGAGCAAAATGGTTTGTTTTTGGTTCGTTGGGACTGATTTTGCTATCGTCAATTCCAGTTTTTATTTCAATTAATTTAACATCAGTGTTGATTTTCTTTGGGGTATATTACTTTTTCCGACTTTTTATTACAACAATTACAGATATGCGAAAACCGGTTCTGATAAGACTTTTATCAATGCATAGTCACTCACTTGAATATAATGCGACTTACAGTTTAATATATGGCATTTCTAGGGGAAGCAGTTATTTATTATTATTAATAAGTTTAGCTGTCAGCGAAGTTACAATGGTTTACATTGTTTTGGGAGTAAATTTACTCGCATATATCCTGTATGCAACGACATTGTATGTTCTTGAAAAACAGCTTATTGCGCAGGATATAAGGTGGAAAAAGGAACACCAAGCTGAGCTTAATATTGCAAATGAATCCAACAAAGAAATTAAGGAAGATGTTAGCAGTGAAATTCCAGTTACTATCGAGCAGATTAAAATAAAAGAAGCTTAGGAGAATTTCTATGGACAAAATTTTTGAAGTAGCTATCATTGGTGGAGGCGCAAGCGGATTGTTTTGCGCTAATTCTCTGCGTTTTAATTCTGATGAAATTATAATTATAGATAAAAGTAGCCTCGGGAAAAAATTGCTTGTCACAGGAAATGGAAGATGTAATTTAACAAACAAAAATATTGATATAGATAAATACAACACAATCCTCACCAAAGAGGTGATTGAATCATTTGACCAATTCAAAACAATACAATATTTTAAAAAGCTTGGCATAGAAATTTATTTTGATAAAGAAGGGAGGGGATATCCATTAAGTGATAAGGCAAAAGATGTCAAAGAAAGACTTTTAGCTGGAATTGAAAATGTTAAGTATTTAAACGATGAAGTTATTAAGGTGACAAAAAATCAAGTTTTTGAAATTAAGATTATGTCGGGAGAAAAAGTTTTTGCCAGAAATGTTGTAATGGCTTGTGGAAATAATAATCTTGAAAAAATTTTGGAAGGATTTAAATTAAGCTTTGAAAGACAAAAAAAAGTTTTGACGGGCTTTAAAGTAAACAAAGGCTATGATTGTCATCTTTTTGGGACACGGGTTAATTGTGTTGTTAAAGCCAATTTTAATGGAAATAAATTTTGTGAAAATGGGCAGGTTCAGTTTAAAAAAGACGGTATATCAGGAATAGTAGTTTTTAACCTCTCAGCGTTTGCTCAAAAACATAATGCGCAAAACTTTAGGGTGGAGTTAGAACTTTTGCCTAGTATTACAAAAGATGAATTGATGAAAATACTTATTTTCAGAAGCCAAAATTGCCAAAATCTTTTAGTTAAAGATGTTTTTGTGGGGATATTAGACCCACAAATTGCAAAATATATATTGACGAGAACAAAAATAGAAAATCAGCAAAGGCCTGTCATAAATTTGACACTTAAAGAAATTGAAAAGCTTTCACAAAGTGTTAAGTCATTAGATTTTATTTGTAACGAAACCTATGAAGATTGTCAAGTTTTATCAGGTGGAATTGATTTAAAAAGTCTTGATAATTTGCAAACAAAAGTAGAAGGGCTTTACGTTTGTGGAGAGTGTTGTAATGTTTATGGGCCATGCGGAGGATACAACTTGCAATGGGCTTGGAGCAGTGGCCATTTTGTTGCAAAGATGATAAATAAAAGACTAAACTAAAAAAATCAAAAAATCTTAATAAGGGGGGATTATGAAAAACAATTATCTTAGTAAAAATTATTTGGAAAAGCTTGATATGTATTTTAGAGCGTCGAACTATATATCTGCTGGACAACTATATTTACTTGATAATCCTTTGCTTGAGGAAAAATTAACGTCAAAACACATTAAAAAAAAGATTGTTGGCCACTGGGGAACAGTTCCTGGACAAAATTTTGTTTACACTCACTGCAACAGAGTTATTAAGAAATATAATCTTGATATGATGCTTGTTTCTGGGCCAGGGCATGGTGGGAATTTTTTTGTCGCTAATTCCTATCTAGAAGGATCTTATTCAGAGTTCTATCCAGATGTTTCACAATCGCGGGAAGGAATGATAAAACTATTTAAGCAGTTTTCTTTTCCGGGAGGAATAAGCAGTCATGTTGCACCCGAAGTTCCGGGAAGCATTAATGAGGGGGGAGAGCTTGGATATAGCTTAGCTCATGCATTTGGTTCAGCCTTTGACAACAAGAATTTAATCGTAACAACAATTGTGGGTGATGGAGAGGCTGAAACTGGGCCGTTGGCAACCTCATGGCACAGCAACAAATTTATCAATCCTCAAAAAGATGGGGCTGTTTTGCCAATCTTGCATTTAAATGGATATAAAATCAGCAATCCAACAATTTTGGCAAGAATAAATAAAAGAGAGTTAATTGCCTTGTTTAAGGGTTATGGTTACTCTCCAATTTTTGTCGAGGGAGATAATCCTAAGACAATGCATAAGTCGATGGCAAAGGCAATGGATAAATGTATTGAAAAAATACTGAAAATATGGAGATATACAAGGGAAGGTGGAAAGACAAAAAGACCTGTTTGGCCTATGATAATTCTAAAAACTCCTAAGGGCTGGACTGGACCGAAATTTGTTGATGGCGAAAAAATAGAGGGAAGTTTTAAGGCTCATCAAGTGCCAATTGGAATGAATAAGCCGGAGCATATAGAATTACTTGAAAAGTGGCTTAAAAGTTATAACCCCCAAGAACTTTTTGAAGACTATAAATTAAAGAAAGAAATTGCTGAGATTTTGCCAAAAGGAGCGCAAAGAATAAGCTCAAACTTGCATGCTAATGGTGGAATATTGCTTAAAGAGATAAATTGCCCTGACTTAAAAAAGTATGCTGTCAAGGTTAAAAATCCGGGCAGTGTTAGAGAGCAGGATATGTTTATACTTGGTGGATATCTTAGAGATTTGTACTATTTAAACAATGACAATTTTAGAATTTTTGGGCCAGACGAGGCGATGAGTAATCGACTTTACAAAGTTTTTGAAAAGGAAAACCGTGACTTTAATGCAACCATCTATAAATCCGATGATAAACTAGCTCATGACGGCAGGATTATGGATTCTTTCCTTTCTGAGCATATGTGCGAAGGCTGGCTTGAAGGATATTTACTTACGGGAAGACATGGTTTGTTTCACAGTTACGAAGCTTTTGTTAGGGTGGTTGACAGTATGATCAGTCAACATGCAAAATGGCTAAAACTTTGCAATGAAATTCCTTGGAGAAAACCTATCGCCTCTCTTAATCTTTTGCTAACAAGCAATGTTTGGCAACAAGATCACAATGGTTACACTCATCAGGACCCTGGGCTTCTTGATCATGTTAATAACAAAAAGCCAAATATAGTCAGAATTTATTTGCCACCAGACGCTAACTGTCTTCTTAGCTGTGTTGACCATTGCATTAAAACAAAAAATTATATCAATGTCATAGTTGCTTCAAAGCACCCAAGTTTTCAATGGTTAAATATCGAAAAGGCAACCCAGCATTGTGAAAAAGGTATTGGAGTTTGGGATTTTGCTTGCGTGGGAAATGCTGATAACCCAGATATTGTTATTGCTTCGGCAGGTGATACTCCAACTTTAGAAGCATTGGCAAGTGTGAAAATTTTAAAGGAACTTCTTCCTAATATAAACATAAGATTTATTAATGTTGTAGATTTAATGAAGCTAGTTTCTAACAAAACACACCCTCATGGACTTAGTGATGAAGAATATGACAAGCTGTTTACAAAAGACAAACATATAGTATTTAATTTCCACGGCTATCCACAACTCATACATCAACTCACATATAACCGAAGAAACCAAAATCTACACGTCAGGGGATATGTTGAAGAAGGGACAATTACAACGCCTTTTGATATGAGGGTTCAAAACAAAATAGACAGATTTAATTTGGTTATGCTGGCCGTTAAATACTTGAAAATTTCAAAAGATGAAAAGAAGAAAATAATAAGAAAAATGGAAGAATTACTTTTAAAGCATAACGAATATATAAGGGAATATGGTCAAGATTTGCCAGAAATAAGGAATTGGAAATGGCAATAAATAAAAAAAAGAATTGCACAAAATTTAAGCAATTCTTTTTTAAAAGGCACTAAATTTGGCAAAAATATAAGTAAATTTACTTTAATTCAAATTTACTTATATGTCGTTTAGTGCTATAATTTATTTATATGGGAGAAAAAATGTCTGAATTTAAGTTAATCAGTGCTTATAAGCCGACAGGAGATCAGCCCAAGGCAATAGAAAAACTTGCCGAGGGCATTAATGATGGATTAAAATCTCAAGTCTTACTTGGAGTTACCGGAAGCGGTAAAACCTTTACTATGGCGAATATAATTGAAAAAGTTGGAAAACCAACGCTTGTAATTGCTCATAATAAGATTTTGGCAGCGCAACTTTGTAATGAGTTTAAAGAGCTTTTTCCAAATAACAGAGTTGAGTTTTTTGTTTCATATTATGACTATTATCAACCAGAAAGCTATATTGCCTCAACTGACACCTATATCGAAAAGGATATGTCTGTAAACGACGAAATAGACAAACTAAGAGCCTCGGCAACAAACTCTCTGCTTGAAAGAAAAGATGTAATTGTTGTTGCCTCGGTTTCGTGTATTTATGGCCTTGGAAGTCCAGAGGAATATTATAATCTTCATATTTCTTTAAGAAAAGGAGATCAAGTAAGCAGAGAGGAAATAATAAAAAAGCTTGTTAGTATTCAGTACGAAAGAAATGAAGTTGATTTTAAAAGGTCTACATTTCGTAGCAAGGGTGACAGGCTTGATATTTTTCCTTCTTCTCAATCCGAACTTGCAATCAGGGTAGAATTTTTTGGAGATGAAATCGACAGAATATGTGAGTTTGAAGTTGTTACCGGAAACATAATAAATGAACTAAGTTATGCTGTGATTTATCCTGCAACTCACTATGCTGTTGGACGAGAAAAAATGCAAAAAGCGTTGCAGGAAATCGAAAAGGATAGGGTTGAAAAGATTAACTATTTTAATCAATTAAACAAGCCGATAGAAGCAGAGCGAATTGCGCAAAGAGTGAGTTATGACATTGAGATGATGAAAGAAGTTGGATATTGCAGTGGTATTGAAAATTACAGCCGTTATTTTGATGGAAGAAGCCCTGGTGAGCCCCCTTTCACATTAATGGACTATTTCCCGAAAGACTTTCTAACCTTGATTGATGAAAGTCATATGACAATCCCCCAAATCAGGGCTATGTATAACGGGGATAAAGCAAGAAAAACAAGTCTTGTTGATTATGGATTTCGATTAGATTCAGCTTTTGACAACAGGCCACTAAATTTCGAGGAGTTTAATCAAAAACTTGGCCAAACAATCTATATCTCGGCGACACCGGCAAAATATGAGCTTGAAAAAGCAGATAACATTGTTGAGCAAATAATTAGGCCAACTGGACTTCTTGATCCACAAATTGAAGTCAAAAAAATTGATGGTCAAATACAGGAGTTAATGGCACAAATTAAGATGGTGATTAAAAATAATGCCAGAGTTCTTGTCACAACACTAACAAAGAAAATGGCAGAGAGTTTGACCTCTTATCTTTCTGAAAAAGGATTTAAAGTTAGATATATGCACTCTGAGATTGACACTTTGGAAAGAGTTGATATAATAAATGGATTAAGAGCCGGCGACTTTGATGTTTTGATTGGAATTAATCTTTTAAGAGAGGGACTTGATATGCCCGAGGTAGAACTTGTGTGTATACTTGACGCAGATAAGGAGGGATTTTTAAGGTCAGAAGGTGCTTTAATTCAGACTATTGGAAGGGCGGCAAGAAATGCCAATGGTAGAGTGATAATGTTTGCAGACACAATCACGCAATCTATGAAAAATGCAATAGAGAAAACCGAAAAGAGAAGAAAACTTCAAGAAGAATTTAATCAAAAGCATGGAATTATTCCAAAAACTATAATTAAACCAATTAAAAATAGTTTAGAAATAAGCAAAAAAGTTGAAGATTTAGATTTGAAAGTTAAGGATATCCCTAAGGAAATCGAAAAACTGACGGCGCTTATGAAAATTGCTTCAACAAACCTCGACTTTGAAAGAGCAATTACACTTCGAGAAAGAATAAGTGCATTAAGAAAGAAAATAAGTAATAAGAGGTAAAAATGGAAAATATTGTCATAAAAGGTGCAAAAGAAAACAATTTAAAAAACATCAACCTTACTATACCAAGAAACAAATTTGTTGTGTTAACGGGAGTGAGTGGAAGTGGCAAAAGTTCGCTTGCTTTTGGGACTATTTTTGCAGAGGGGCAAAGAAGATATATTGAGAGTTTATCTAGTTATGCAAGAATGTTTCTAGGTCAAACACAAAAACCTGATGTCGAGAGCATAGACGGGCTTTCTCCATCAATTTGTATTGATCAAAAAACAACTAACCATAATCCAAGGTCAACTGTTGGGACTGTTACTGAAATATATGACTATTTGCGTCTTTTATTTGCGCGAATAGGAACCCCATACTGTCCTCATTGCAACAAGCCCATAGAAAAACAACCAATTGACCAGATTGTCGAAAAAGTTTTAAATTATGGAGAAGGGTCAAAGGTTCAAATTTTAGCCCCGGTCGTAAGAGGAGAAAAGGGAACATGGGCAAAACTTTTGGAGAGTCTTAAAAAAGATGGTTATAGCAGAGTTATAGTAAATGGAAATAACTATACACTTGATGAAAAGATTACACTTAACAAAAACATAAAGCATTTTATAAGTGTAGTTATTGACAGAATTGTCATTAAAGAAGGAATTACAAGTAGGTTAACGGAGAGCATTGAAACGGCAATTAACCTTGCAAATGGCTTGGTAGTTGCCTTGGTTGATGGGAGGGAGGAACTCTTTTCAACTAATTATTCTTGTCCAGAATGTGGCTATGTTTTGGAGGAAATTTCACCAAGATTGTTTTCTTTTAACTCACCTTTTGGGGCTTGTCCAAAATGTTTGGGAATTGGCTATACCGAAGAGGTTGATGTTGACTTGGTTTTGGCAAACAAAAAATTATCTGTAAGACAAGGAGGATTAGCAGTAAATGGTTGGAGGGGAGAAGATGGAACTTTTGCTCGTCAAATTTTTGAGGCAGTTGGAAAATCTCATAATATAGATTTAGATTGCCCTCTCGAAAATCTTCCAAAAAAAGATTTAGACATTTTGCTTTACGGAACCGGAGAAGAAAAATATACTATATATGCCAGCAATGGAAGGGGTTTTACAACAACTTTTGAGGGTATAATTAACAACCTCAACAGAAGATATCATGAAACAAGCAGTGATTTTATAAAGCAAGACATAGCAAAGCTTATAAGAGAAACTCCTTGTGATTTATGTCATGGCAAAAGGCTTAACAATAAAGCTCTTTCAGTAAAAATTGATGGTAAAAATATAATTGAACTAACAGATTACTCAGTTGACAAGTTACTAAACTATTTTGAGACTATAAAATTAAGCAAAACAAAAGCATTAATAGCCGAAAGTATTTTAAAGGAAATAAAGGCAAGACTTTCATTCTTAAACAATGTTGGTCTTAATTATTTAACTCTTTCAAGATCTGCTGAAACTTTGAGTGGAGGAGAAGCTCAGAGAATAAGGCTTGCAACCCAAATTGGAAGTGGACTTGTTGGAGTTTTGTATATTCTTGATGAGCCTAGTATTGGTCTTCATCAAAGGGATAACGACAGGTTGTTAAAAACACTTACAAACTTGCGTGATTTGGGAAATAGTGTTATTGTTGTTGAGCACGATGAGGACACTATTCGTAGTGCTGATTTTATTGTTGATGTTGGCCCTTATGCTGGTGTTCACGGAGGAGAAATTGTTGCGACCGGCAGTGTTGAAGACATAAAGAAATGCGAAAGGTCGGTAACAGGAAGATTTTTAAGTGGGAAAGAAAGGATTGAAATTCCGAAAATAAGAAGAGCTCCCAAAGATTATGTTAGCATAATTGGTGCAAAGGAAAACAACCTAAAAAATATCGATGTAAAAATCCCAACAGGTGTTTTTACTGCTATTACGGGGGTAAGCGGAAGTGGTAAATCGAGCCTTATCAACAGGATTTTGTATCCTTACGCCTCAAACAAACTTAACAAAAGTAAGTTGCAAGAAGGAAAATTTTCAAAGATTGAAAACATTGAAGCTTTTGATAAGGTCATAAACATCGACCAGTCACCGATAGGAAGGACACCAAGAAGCAATCCTGCAACTTATACCGGAGTTTTTACTAATATTAGAGAACTCTTTGTGATGACTCCCAAGGCAAAAGAAAAAGGATACAGTGCTGGACGATTTAGTTTTAATGTCAAGGGTGGACGGTGTGATGCTTGTGAAGGAGCAGGAGTAAAGCAAATAGAAATGTATTTTTTGCCAGACATAGAAGTTGTCTGTGAAGTATGTAAAGGAGCAAGATACAACCACGAAACATTGGAAGTAAAATATAAAGAAAAATCTATCGCAGATGTGTTAAACATGACTGTTGAAGAGGCAGTAAAATTTTTTGAAAACATTCCTTCTATTAACAATAAGTTAAAAAGTATAGAAGAGGTTGGGCTTGGTTATATTAAACTCGGGCAATCAGCAACAGAGCTTAGTGGTGGAGAAGCACAAAGGGTCAAACTTGCAACAGAGCTCAGTAAAAAAAGCACCGGCAGAACTCTTTATATCCTAGACGAGCCAACAACTGGGCTGAGTATGTATGATGTGAAAAAATTGTTGTCAGTTCTTGATAAACTTGTCGAAAACGGAAATACTGTTGTTGTAATAGAACATAACTTAGATGTAATAAAGTCAGCTGATTACATTATCGATTTAGGCCCAGAAGGAGGAAGTGGCGGAGGGAAGGTTATCGCGACAGGAACTCCCGAAGAAATTTCAAAAAAAGAAATCAGTTTCACAGGCCGATATTTAAAAGATTATTTAAAACAAAATTAAGATTTAAAAAAAACTCTATCTTATCAGATAGAGTTTTTTTGTTAGGTTTTATGAAATTTATTAAAAATTTGATTTGCTAGTTTTAAATCTATTCCTTTTACGCTTGAAAGCTCCTCGATGCTAGCAGATTTTATTTTTTCTATATCATTAAAAGCAATAAAAAGAGCTTCTTTTTTCTTTTCTCCAAGTCCTTTTAAATCGTCAAGAGGAGATGCAAACATCTTTTTGTTTCTTATTTGTCGATGGAATGTTATGGCGAATCTGTGAGCCTCATCTCTTATTCTTTGTAGCAGTTTTAAAGGGGCAGAAGAATGGTCTAGTCTTACTGAGTTTGCCTTATTTGGCAAGAAAACTTCCTCCAATTTTTTTGCAAGACTTATTATTTCTATGTCGTCAAAATTAAAACTATCAAGGACTTCTTTGCATGCACTAAGCTGTCCTTTTCCTCCGTCAATGATTAACAAGTTCGGCCTTTCCTTAAAGGACTCTCCGTCTTTATTTTTCAGTCTTGTCAGCCTTCTTGTTAAGGCTTCTTGTAAACTTGCAAAATCATTTGAGCCTTGCACGGATTTTATCTTAAACTTTCTGTAAGATTTCTTTTGTGGTTCGCCATCATAAAAAACAACCATTGAGGCGACCTTGTTTGTTCCAGAAATATTTGAAATGTCGTAACATTCAATTCTTCTTGGCAAGTTCTTTAAGCCCAACTTTTCTTGCAAGGTTTTTATCGCGCCAAGCGTATTGTCATATTTTTGCTTGTCTTTTGATATGTTTTTTTCAATATGCTCGTTTGCATTTTCTTTTGCCATATTAAGAAGATTTAAATTAACACCCTTTGGGTTTGAAATATATTTTATTTTTTTCCCTAGGAAGGAGTTTAATGTTTCTGTGTTTAAAATAGGAATGTTTGTTATAATTTCATCTGGCAGAATTGCATTTTCGTAGTAAGAGATGATAAAGCTTTCAATAATTTCACTTTTAAGAATGTTTGCGTCCATAATTGAAAATGTTTGAACTCCCAAAATCCTTCCATTCCGAACAGTTATAATCGCAATTGCGCTTGTAATGTCGTTGGACATATAGCAAACAGCGTCTTTATTGACAGTTTTTGGCAAATTTGCAATGCTGTGATTGTTTAACCTATTTATCATATTGTAGGTTTCCCTTACTTCAATAGCTTTTTCGAAGTTCTGATTATTTGCAAGAGTTGCCATTTTTTCCTCTAAGCTTTTAATAACATCTTCGTAATTGCCCTTTAAGAACTCGATTGCCTTATTTATCTGGATTTTATAATCTCCTTCTGAAATTTTCCTTGTGCAAGGGGCGGGACAAAGACCTATTGAAAAGTTAACACATTCCCTTTTTAAAGGTTTTTCGAGTGAATTTTTACAATTTCTGAGTTTAAAGTGATTGTTTAGAAATTCCACTATTTTGCTTGCTTTTACTCCTGCCAGGAAAGGGCCAAAGTATTTACAGCCATCATTTAACACCTTTCGAGTTACGGAAAATAGTGGATACTTTTTTTTCAAATCAATTTTTATATAAGGAAAAGTTTTGCTGTCTTTTAATAGTATGTTATAAAAGGGCTGATGTTTTTTTATTAAGTTGTTTTCTAGTGCAAATGCATCTAGTTCGTTTGGAGTGATGATATATTCAAACCATTCAATTTTCTCAACCAAGGCCTCTACTTTTCTTGTTTTTTTTGTATTGTTAAAATATGAAGAAACTCGGCTCTTTAAATCCTTGGCTTTACCGACATAAATGACAGTGCCGTCTGCTGAATGCATAATGTAAACGCCACTTTTTTTAGGCAATTCTTTAAGTTTTTGATTGATTATTGAATTCATTTGATGTAACCTTAATAATTATATTAATATTATACCACTATAATCCTTCTTTAACAAGCATAAAATAAATTTATTTTCTTGCAAATATTTTATAAAAAAATGAGGAATATGCCTTGATTTGTTTGTAAAAAAATTAAATTGTGATATAATACCAAAGTCGCGTCATATTTTGACAAAATTCTAATAAGAGGTAATTATGAGTACAGAAGAACTTGTTCAAGGCGGTATTATTGTTGATGGAAATATAAGTGACGAAGAGTTTGCACTTATACTCCTTAAATATAACAAAATTTACAACGATCAAGATAAAGAAATTTTTAATAATCTTGCGCAAAAGGTGGTTGATAAATTCGAGGAATTTGACATCAATAATCTTGATGAAAGCAGAGATAAAGAGTTTGTTAAATACAGCCTTGCAGTTTGTGATAAGGATATTCAAAAAACTTACCTAAAAGGAAAAAATAATATTGACAGAATACTTGCGATTCACAAAATGGTTGTTTTAAAAAAAGCAGAGGATTTTTCTGGTAAAGAAAACATAAGAACAGCAAGAAGTGTTGCAGATGGGGCAGACAGTTTGAGAATAAGGCAACAAAAGTATATTGAAAGCAAGGATCAATATCAATATTTATTTTCTTGTATTAAAAACGAAGATGTCTTTAATGTCTTTTTTCAAAGATTGCAGGGAAGGCTTTCAAAAGATATGGCAAAAAATATGTTGCTATCTAAATTCTCGGATATTAGGGAAAAATTCAGAATTGGGCAGGACAAATATCTTGAATTTTTTATCAAACATCAAGTTATAGAGGACGCAAGGATTAATTATAGTAAGGTTGGAGATATAGTCTAGTTAACTATTAATAGTAAATCCCGAAGATTTAGCTTAAATCTTCTTTTTTTTGGGGAAAATGCTTGACAAAATACAGGTATATATGTAAAATATAATAGTCTTAATAAGGTTTTTGTTTGTATTAGCCCCATAAACAATAATTGATACGGACATTAAATTTATCGGAGGAAAAAATGAAAACATTTATGGCTAAGCCAGAAACAGTTGAAAGAAAATGGTATTTAATTGATGCAACTAACCTTCCACTTGGAAGACTTGCTACTGAGGTTGCTGACATATTAACAGGAAAAAATAAAACTATCTACACACCACATGTTGACACAGGAGATTTTGTTGTAGTTATCAACAGTGATAAAATCGTGTTAACAGGAAAGAAGTTAGAGCAAAAGAAGTTGAGATGGCACACTGGTTATGTAGGAGGTCTTAAAGAGGTGGGATATAACACTCTTATGAAAAAAGACTCTCCAAAAGCTTTAACAAAAGCAGTTAAAGGAATGCTTCCTAAAAATGTTCTTGGCAGAAAACAAATCACAAGATTAAAGATTTATAAAGGAGCAGAGCACAACCAAGAAGCTCAACAACCACAATTAATAACAGTTAAAGGAGCAAGAAACTAATGGCAGAAGAAAAGAAAGTTTCAAGAGTTAAGTCAAACGCTATTATTGCAACAGGAAGGAGAAAGAGCTCAGTTGCAAGAGTTAGAATGGTTCCTGGAAAAGGAAATATTACTGTAAATAAAAGAGAAATAAGGGAATATCTTCAAAGTGATATTTTGTTGCTAGTTGCTCGCAGACCACTTGAACTTGTGGGAGCAGGGGATAAATACGACATCACTGTTAATGTTGTAGGTGGTGGTGTTGCCGGACAAGCAGGAGCAATTTGTCACGGAATTGCAAGAGCATTGGTTCTTGCTAATGAAACATATAAGAAAGAACTTAAAAGCGAAGGACTTCTTACAAGAGATCCAAGAATGAAAGAAAGAAAGAAATACGGACTTAAAAAGGCTCGTAAAGCTCCACAATTCAGTAAGAGATAAATTAAAAATCCTGATTATTTCAGGATTTTTTATTTTTCAATATTTTTATTTACATTTGCTTAGCGAATTAATTTATTATGTGTTATAATTTAAGCATATTTATATTATAATTAGTTAGGAGGATTTTATGTTTGATGTGCTAATAGTTGGTGCAGGTCCAGCGGGAATTACTGCGGGGATCTATGCAAAAAGGGCAAATAAAAAAGTCGCAATCATAGAAAAGTTAGTTCCAGGAGGACAGGTTTCTTTGATAGGTGAAATTGAGAATTATCCAGGTTTTAGCAATATAAATGGATATGATTTATCAATGAACTTTTTTAAACAAGCAACTGACCTTCAAATAGAATTTATTTTTGACGAAGCAGTTTCATTTGACTTGAAATCTGATGTAAAGAAAATAGTTTGTAAAAATGGCGAGTATGAAGCAAAAGCAGTTATATTGGCGCTTGGTTCTGCTTCAAAAGAACTTAATGTTACCGGCGAAAAAAAGTTTTTTGGAAAAGGTGTGAGTTATTGCGCTATGTGTGATGGAAATTTTTTTAAGGGGAAAAATGTTGCTGTTGTTGGTTCGGGGGATTCAAGTGCATCAAACGCTTTATACCTAGCAGATATTTGTGATAATGTCCATATCTTTGCAAAGGGCGACCTAAAACTTACGGCTTACACAGAGCAGGAAATTCTAGACAAAGGGAATGTTAAAATTCATAAAAATTCAGAAGTTAAGGAAATTTTTGGGGAAGAAAAATTGTCGGGATTAAATTATCTTGAAAATGGTAAAGAGGGAAGTTGCGATGTAGATGGAATCTTTGTTGCAATAGGCAGAAAGCCTGACACAAAAATGCTTGAAGGGCAAGTGGATATTGATAAAAAAGGATATATTATTGTAAACGACAAAATGGAGACAAACTTAAAGGGCGTTTATGCTTGTGGAGATGTAACAACTCAAAATTTAAAGCAAATTGTCGTTGCAGCTTCAAGTGGTGCAATAGCAAGCACTGAGGCATTAAAATATATATTAAAAAACACACTTGTTAACCGCTGAGGTTAAAAGTGTGCTTTTTATTGATCTTAGTTATAATAATATTAATTCTTTTTCAGCTTTTTGTCTTATTAACTGGCTTGGGAGAGAAGGATTCTCTTCCACATAATCTTTTCTGAAAAAAGAGCGAAAGTCATTTATTATATTTGACTCATAATTAACATTTAAAAAATTCGTGATATGCTTGTTAATTTCATTTTTTTGCAGTGGTTTGCGAGAGTTGGTTGTATCCTTAGATGAAGAAAGTTCATAGGCATCGTAGCTGTATGGAAGCGATGGGTATAAAATAGATTGAAGCTCGCTGTAAATATGTTGGTGAGGGCCTAATATGTAAATTGGAGATGAAAGAACAGTTTTATCCTTCATTCTGTTTAGATGGGGCATGTTAGCAGTTGCATTGTTGTCAAATCTGTAATAGTTGAAAGGAATTTTTCCGTTGATTAATAGGTAACAACTTATGCTTACATCAAAAGGCTCAGTTTCATAAATTCTGGACAAATCTCGTCCTAATAAAGTAAAATCAGTGTAATTATATTTTAAACTTGAAGAAATTACATTTATGTAGGGTTTGTCATCGATAATTGAAATGCAATATCTGTCTATATCAAGCCCGATTTTTCTGTTTATCTTTGATAAGTGGCTGTTTATGTTATAAAAGTAAAGCTTTGAAAAAAAGACATTTTTTTTGCAATGTAGAAATTTATAAACTAAGTCATCTCTAAATATCATTGTTGTCTTGCAGTGTCGACACTCCCTTACAACGGGTAGGGAGTCGATATCAATCTTTTCAGTTATACTTAAATCACACTCAGGTGAAACGCCATAAACACTTTGCATTTTTTCTATGCAGGATTTTTTACATTTCTTTAATTCTGATAAGCGGTTTTTTGCTACTTGTTGTTTCTCTTCAAATTTTTTTAAGAATTCTGGACTTTGCATACTTTCTCCTAGTGCCAGTCTATTGGCGTAATGTTGTTTTTGGCTAAAAAATCATTACACTTTGAAAAATGTTTACACCCAAAAAATCCCCTGTATGCCGAAAGAGGGCTTGGGTGAGGCGCTTTTAGGACCAAGTGCCAGGAGGGGATTTTGCTTGCAAAAGCTTGCGCATTTGCTCCCCAAAGTAAGAACACAATTGGCTTTTGCCTTTTTGAAAGCAGGTCAATGATTTTTCCCGTAATTTTTTCCCAACCCTTTCCTTGATGCGAATTTGCTTCTCCTTTTCTAACAGTGAGAGTTGTGTTAAGAAGTAGCACACCTTGCCTTGCCCATCTCGTTAAGTCGCCACTACTGTTGCATTTTATTTTTAAGTCGTCTTCAATTTCTTTGTAAATATTGACCAAAGAAGGGGGGATTGGAGTTTTGTCTAAAACAGAAAAACATAAGCCATGTGCTTGATTTGGTTCGTGATAGGGATCTTGACCAATTATGACAACCTTTACATCATCAAAAGCAACGGCATTGAGAGCCGAAAAAACATTGTCATCATCAGGATAAATCTTATATTTTTCTCTTTCGCCGGCAAGAAAAATTTGTAGATTCTTAAAAGAATCTTTTTCAAAATCGTCTTTTAATAATTCATACCAACTCTTTCTTATTTTCATTTTTCCTCTTTTAGCGTTTAGTTTTTTGTAAGCAACATTTTTTGCTTGCGATTTTTAATCAAACAGCTCTTTCTTAAATCCTTCGATAGAAGGTAATTCTTCAATCTTTAGATTTCCCAAAACAGTTACATAAAGTTTGCTCTTCTTAGAAAATACTTCTTTTGCGACTTCACTAAAACTTTGTGAAGAAACATTCTTTAACAGTTTTTTTAGTTTTTTGCTAGTTACTCCATTATTTATATCGCCTTTAAAAATATAATCCTTCAAGATTTGCATATTTCTGTTATGAAGTGTCGGAGATTGCTGTTCATCACGATTATATATAAAGTTGTTTTTTACGGTTTCGATTATGCTATCTAAAAATTCTGGTTTTTTGATATTGACGAAAGTCTCGTTTAAAGTTTTTAAGATTTCATTCAATTTTGATTTTGTGCTAGTGATATGTATCGAAAAGTTTGAATCCTTTTTCCCTAAACTTAGGAATCGATCCATCGTGTAAATCAAACCTTTGTTCCTAAGGTCGTTAAATAATGTATTATAAATAACTGGGCCTATAGAATAATAATTATAGTTATATTTCAAATCCTTTTGGGTTTTGTTTATTTTAAAGGTAAAAATAATATCCATTTTATCTTTTTCATTGTAATATAGGTTCATATTCTCTTTTTTGTTTATGAAATATGTAGAAGTTTTTTGAACATAATTTGGGTCAAAAGAGAGGTTTTTTACAAAATAATTTTGTATTAATTTTTTTATTTTTCTAAGAGGCAAAGATGTGGAAACAATGCTGATAAAATTATTTAAATTGTAATGTTTTTCCTTAAAGGAATAAAGATCTTTCGGTGTTATTTTATCTATATCTTCTTCTTCTCCTAAGCGTTGAACATAGGAAATTGAGTAAAGTGAATTTTTATGTCCAAGAGTTTCATCTAAGTGAGGTAATATATTGTTAGAGTAGTTAAATTTCCATCTTCGCAGTTCTTCTTTAATCACACCTTTTTCTGATTCAACCTGTTGCTCAGTGAAGTTTGGATTAAAAATTTGGTCACTTAAAAGTTCGGTTGCCTTTTCAAGTAGTTTGTTTGTTCTTGAAAACACATAGCAGGTATATAGATGGTTTGTGAGGGCATTCATATTTGGAGCATATTCGTTCCTTTCTTTTTCAAGTGTTTCCATATCACGATTTTTTGTTTGTTTAAAAAGCATATGCTCTAGGAAGTGTGCTAGTCCGTGTTTTTTTCCGTTATGATAATGTCCGACCTTAAAGCCAACACACATCGCTGTGTATTTTTTTCCTTTAACGTGATTATATATTAATTCACCACCATTTTTAAATTTAATAATTTTTTTCTTTTTCATCTTTCCTCCTAATTGATAATAACATAATTCGACATTAAATTCAACACTTGCTTTTAAATATTTGTTAAAAATTTTCCTTTTTGGTATAATCAGTATTAGTGAGGTGATTATGGAAGGGTTAAAAATCAAAAAAGTTCTCGCAAGGCAAATTCTTGATTCAAGGGGAAATCCAACTGTCGAAGTTGATGTCGTTTTGGAAAGTGGGATTCTTGGAAGGGCCAGTGTTCCGTCTGGGGCTTCAACAGGCTCTTTTGAGGCAGTTGAAATTAGAGATAAAAACAAGGAATATGCTGGGAAATCTGTTTTTAAAGCTGTTAATAATGTCAATAATATCATATCAAAAAAGTTAATAGGACAAAATGTTTTAAAGCAAAGAGAGATCGATAATTTAATGCTTGAAATTGATGGAACGGTTAATAAAAGTAATCTTGGAGCGAATGCAATTTTAGGTGTTTCTCTTGCTTGTGCAAAAGCAGGGGCTTTGGCAAGTGGAATGCCTCTTTTTAAATATTTAAGAAAAATCTTTAAGTTTAATTCTAAATCATATATTATGCCCGTTCCAATGATGAATATCTTAAACGGTGGTAAACACGCAGACAACAACCTGAATTGCCAAGAGTATATGATAATGCCGGTTAGTGCAAAAAGTTTTAGCGAGGCTCTGAGAATGGGGACTGAGGTGTTTTATAGCTTAAAATCAGTTTTAAAGGAAAAGGGACTTTTGACTTCTGTTGGTGATGAAGGAGGATTTGCACCGAAACTTGCAAACGACGAGCAGGGACTTGAGGTAATAGTTGAGGCAATAAAAAAAGCTGGGTATAAGGCAGGTGAAGACGTGAAAATTGCTCTTGACGTTGCCTCATCGGAAATGTACTCTGAGGCTGAAAAAGCAGGGCAAAAAGGAAAATATTTCTTTTGGAAAACGGGTGAAATGTTTAGTTATAAACAGCTTATAAAATATTACGAAAAATTGGTGAAAAAATATCCTATCGCTTCAATTGAAGATGGCCTTAATGAGGAAGATTGGGAGGGCTGGAAGGCTTTAACAAAATCGCTTGGAAACAAAATTTTGCTTGTCGGAGATGATTTGTTTGTAACTAATCCAAAAAGAATTGCCGAGGGAATAGATTTGGAAGTTGCTAACAGTGTTTTAATTAAGTTAAATCAAATTGGAACTTTGAGTGAAACATTTGATGCAATTAATCTTGCGATAAAAAACAATTATAAGGCAGTTGTCTCACACAGAAGTGGTGAAACAGAAGACACAACGATTTCTGATTTAGTTGTAGCCCTAAACTGTGGTCTAATTAAAACGGGAGCTCCTTGCAGAGGAGAAAGGGTGGCAAAGTATAATCAACTTCTAAGAATTGAAGAGGTTATAGGAAAGAAGGCAGAATTTAATTCTTCTTCTGTGTTGAAAAATTAGTTGACAAATTAAAGGCTGTTATTTATACTAAGAATAATCAAAATGGTGGAATAATCAAAGTAGCGTTATGTGGAGGACAAAGAGAGCTGTTGGTTGGTGAAAAACAGACAAAGCATAAAGTGAAACTACAATTATTTCAAGTTTTGCGTGGCTCGCGAAGAGCATAATAAGGAGCAAAGGGGCTGATATTTAGTGGTTAGGGAATTGAAAATTCACGTGCCCACGTTAAAAATATTGGTTGTCCCCACTATAAGAAACAAGCTGTAGGCAACTTTTTCGAAGAAGGGCTTAGCCCGACGAAAACAGTTGACTATTGCCCCTTACTTTGCGAAAAAATGTCCAGCGGAATTTTTGCAAAGGGGAAAGGGGAACGTGGGGAAAACTGATATTTAGTGGTTAGGGAATTGAAAATTCACGTGCCCACGTTAAAAATATTGGTTGTCCCCACGCTTAAATTTAGGTGGTACCACGAACACACGCTTCGTCCTAAAACTAGGATAAGCGTGTTTTTTTAAAGGAGGAATTATGGTTGATAAAAATTTGTTTAATGAATTAAAGGAAAGAGGTCTCTTATATCAATGTACAGACGAAGAGGCATTAAAAAGCCTTTTGGAAAGTGGACAGCCAATAGCTCTTTATGAGGGGACGGATCCAACTGCCAACAGTTTGCATATTGGCCATTGTGTTCCATATTGTGTTTTAAGAAGATTTCAAAGGGCTGGTCATAAAGTTTTGCTTTTAATGGGAGGTGCGACGGCTTGTGTTGGAGATCCATCCGGGAAAAGTGATATGAGAAAAATGCTCTCAAAAGAAGAAATTAATTCAAATATTGAAAGTATTAAAAAAAGCCTTAGTGTTTTTCTTGATTTTGAGGGAGATAACCCAGCCGTTATTGTCAATAATGCAGATTGGTTTAACAATTTAAGTTACATCGATTTTATGAGGGAAATCGGTGTGCATTTTAATATCAATAAAATGCTATCAAGTGAGATTTATAACAAAAGGCTTGAACAGGGTGGTTTAACATTTTTCGAAATGGGGTATATGCCGATGCAAGCCTATGATTTTGTTCATCTAAACCAAAAATATGGTTGCGTTTTGCAATACGGTGGGGGAGATCAATGGGCGAATGTGGTTGCAGGGGTTGAGCTTCAAAGAAAATTAAATTTTTTAAATGGAACAAAGGTTAACTTAATTGGCGCTACAAATCCTTTGCTTTTAACACCAGAAGGAAAAAAGATGGGGAAAACGGAAAAGGGTGCTATATGGATTGACAAGGATAAAATATCTGCTTATGATTTCTATCAAGGTGTGTACCAAACTCCAGACGCTTGCGTGAAAATGATGTTTGCTTTGTTTACAGACATTCCTATGGATAAGGTAGAAAGTATTATAAAGGAAGATATTGTTAAGGCAAAGAAGTATCTTTCATTTGAGATAACAAAGTTTATAAGGGGAGAAGAAGACGCTTTAAAGGCTCAACAAATGTCTGAAAACTTGTTTTCGCAAGGTGGAGATAATGCACCAGAAATTGTTATAACAAAAGACGAATTTGGCAATGGAATGGGAATTTGCGACCTTTTAGTTATAACAAAACTTTGCTCCTCAAAGAGTGAAGCCCGCAGAATGATCGAGGGGGGCGCAGTTACAGCAGGAGGAGAAAAGGTTTCAGATTTTTCAAGAGTTATAGGGCAAGAAGACTTAAAGGATAATGCGATTTTGCTAAAAAAAGGAAAAAAGAATTTTATTAAAGTGGTAATTAGATAAATGTTTGATAAAGAGAATGAACTCATTGAAAAGAAATCCAAGTTCTATGGCTTTTTACTTAAAGATGTAAGTGAGGAAAAAATAAAAAAAGCGTTAGACTTTTTGAAGAAAGAGCATAAAAAAGCCACGCATATTTGTTATGCTTACAGTATAAAAAATCCTTTTATGCAAAAGGCTGTCGATGACAATGAGCCGTCTGGCACAGCAGGAAGACCAATTTTATCCGTCATTATAAAAAGTGGAAGCGAAAATGTTTGCGTGTTTGTAGTTAGATATTTTGGAGGCATAAAACTTGGTGCAGGGGGGCTTGTAAGAGCATATACAAAAGTTGCATCTGGTTTGTTAAAGGGAGAAGGATAAGTGGTTATCACACAAATAAAAAAAATAGGAAGAGGTGAAAGGTATTCTATTTTTATAGATGGGGTTTTTAATTGTGTCTTAGAGGCAGAAATTATCGTTAAGAATAGGCTTAAAAGCGGAATGGAAATTATTGATGAAAGGCTAGTCGAAATAAAGCTTGAAAATGGAAATATTTCTTGCTTTGAGAGAGCTTTGTCAACTTTGGAAAGAGGAGCAAAAACAGAAAAACAAATAAGAGATTATCTTTTATCAAAAGGATTTCTTGAAAAAAGTGTGGAAAGTGCAATCTTGAAATTAAAGGAATATGGCTATGTTGACGATGAGGCCTATGCTGAGAATTATATAAAAACATATTCCAAAGTAAAAGGGAAAAACAGATTAAAAAAAGAACTTTTATTAAAGGGTATTTCAAGTAATATTATAAGTTATAAGCTGAATGAACTCTTTGATAAGGAAGAGGAATACAAAAACTGTGAAACTATTTGCCAAAAATACCTAAAAGGCAAGGAGAAAAACTTAAAAACAAAACAAAAAGCTTTTAATCATCTTTTAAACAAGGGTTTTGGATTTGATGTTGTTAAGAATGTGGTAGGGAAATGTTTTTTGGAGGTAGAAGATGAGAGTTGGGATTGATATCATGGAGGTTAACAGATTTACCTTAGATGAAAAATTCATAAGTAAAGTTGCATCTGAAAAAGAAATTCTTTACATAAACAAAAATGACTGCGAAAAAGGAAAACTCCAGCGTCTTGGTGCTTTGTGGTGTGTTAAGGAGGCAGTTTTTAAGTGTATTGGATTGGGCAGAGAAAGTGGTATCACAATGAAAGATGTCGAGCTTTGTCACGAAGAAAACGGAAAACCTTATGTTATTCTAAAAGGAAGGGTGAAAGAGCAGTTTTTAAGCCTAGGATTAAAAGAACTTGAAATTTCTTTATCCCATAGTGATTTGTTTGTAACAGCTGTTTGCATTGCTAATTAAAAAAAGTCAAAAAAACATTTGACTTTTTATTTTTTTTATGATATATTATCCAAGCATCGCCTTTTTAGGCTATTTTGTAATTTTACGTGCTTTGACAAATTTGGCAAAAAGTCATATATCCCCACAGGGGGGAAATCGGCTTTTTTTTGCTAATATTTCCATTCGTGGTATATCATTGCAATTTGCAATTATATATAAATAAAAATAAGGAGGTATAGTTTTGTCAAAAGAAGATGCTCTTTTAGAAGAAAGAGAACGCTATCCTTTAATCAAGGAAAAGTTAAAGGAAAATCAAAAAGAAATTTTAAGGCTTTATGAAATTGCTTGGAAAAGTTGGGATAGAGATCCCGAAAATCACGATGGCGCTCCCAGTGGAATTATGGAGATGTATGAGGAAATCATTAGAAACTATAACAGGCATCAGAATTCTCCGTATTTTGCAAGAATTATTTTTAAGGAAGAGGGAAGCGAGGAAAAAACTGATGTCTATATCGGAAAAATTGGATATGTTGATTTAGAGGATACCAAGCTTATAGACTGGCGAGCACCTATTTCAGATTTATATTATAATGCGCCCCTTGGAATTGCTGAATATAAAGCCCCGCTAGAAACTGAAAGTATAAGGGGAGAGTTGTCTTTAAAGAGACAGATAAAAATTGAGAATAATTTTGTGGAAGCAATTTATGATTTTGAAAATGCCGTTTCGTCAGACGAATTTTTAAAGCCCTATTTAACAACATCGGCAGATAACAGGTTAAAGAACATTGTCTCCACAATTCAGCAAGAGCAAAATCAAATAATAAGGTGGGAGCTTAATAAAAATATAGTTGTTCAAGGAGTGGCAGGAAGTGGAAAAACAACGGTGGCATTACATAGATTGTCTTATTTAATGTATAATTACAGAAAATTTATAAAGCCTAAGGAATTTATGATAATTTCGCCTAACAAAGTTTTTAAAAGCTATATATCATCCTTGCTTGTTGACTTGGACGCCGACCAAGCGTATAGTTACGACCTTGAAGGAATTTTTAGGGAATATACATCTGTTAAATGGAAAATCCTTGCAAAGCACGAGCAATATGAAAAACTAATGGAAAGAAAAATAAGTCCTGAGTACCTTAAATTTAAAAGCGAAAAAGGATTTATTGAATTGATAGATAAATTTTTGGAAAACCTTGCAAAGAGAATATTTTATAAAGACTTAATCATAGATGGAGTGAAAATAATTGACAAGGAAAAAATGTTTGGTTATTACCAAGATGTCAAAATGAAAAAACTTTTGCCGACCTTTGATGCTTGGGTTAAAAAAGTTGTTTTTGACCTTCAAATAAACAATCAATTTGTGGGAGAGATTGATGAAAGTTTAAAGCAACAAGATGTTCCATTTGGAAAAAGGATAAATATTTTAAGAACCCTGCAAAGAGGGGGATTATCAAAATATCTAAGAAATTTTCTTAAAGAAAAACTTTTGGCAGAAAAGCTGTACATTAAATTTATAAACGAAATAGATGAATATTCAAACTATAAATGGATTAAGACCTTAAAACTACAAACCCTTGAAAACTTAAATAACAAAACTATCTCTTATGAGGATATGTTTCCGATTATATACATACAAAGCAAGCTTTATGACATAAGAGAATATGACTCCATAAAACATGTATTTATAGACGAAGCGCAGGATATTTCATATTTTGGATATTATGTTATCAAAGAGCTTTTCCCAAATGCATATTTTTCGATATTTGGAGATTTGGCGCAGGGGCTTTATTCCTATCAGTCAATAGACAGATGGGAGGAAGTTGACGAGATATTGAAAAGCGTTGATTTAATTCCACTCACAAAAAGTTACAGAACATCAATAGAAATTATGCAAAACGCAAACCTTACCCTCAATCTCTTGGGAATGGAAAGCGCAAACAATGTCATAAGGCACGGGGAAGATGTTGAGGTTGTAATTGGCCAGCCAAGACAAACAGTAAAAGAAGAACTAAATAAGCTTAAAGAAAAAGGATATAATACTATTGCCGTAATTTGCAAGGACAAAGAGGAGTTATCAAAAGCCAGCAACTTGTTTATGGACTTTGAAATGTCTCTACTCGACGAAAATAATAATAACTATGATAACGACAAACCTTTGCTTATGACAGTACAAACTGCAAAGGGACTTGAGTTTGACTCGGTAATAATCTTTAACGAAAATAGTTACAACAAAAATATACCACTTGATCTAAAACAACTCTATGTCGCAAAAACAAGAGCTCTGCACAAACTATATATAAACAAACATTAAGATACTAATTGATATTATTTATTCATAAATTTTAATTTTGCCATTGACAAGTGAAAAAATATATGCTATAATACACTTGTACAAAAACTTAAAGGAAGACAAAATGGAAAAAATAATATATTCAGGAACAAAATTTGATAGGTCAAAAACTCACATAGACATTCCGTTTGGATATACATCAATTGGATACTATGCATTCTTGAAGTGTTCTAGCTTACAATCAATCATTATTCCAGACAGTGTTACATCAATTGGAGAGTGGGCATTCGCTGAGTGTTCTAGCTTACAATCAATAACGATTCCAG
>CALVMJ010000004.1 GCA_944345365.1 uncultured Clostridia bacterium
AAATTCTCTCAAAGATGGAAATGGAGAAATTAATACTGAAAGCATACTAATTTTCTCTAACCTTAGTAATGGCGTATAATCCGTGCCGTTGACAAAAGTGCGTTGATTTCCATTTACAAATTTTACTGAAATAGTCAAATTTTTAAGAAACTTTTCAACTTTGGATTTAGTTATTTTACCCAAATTTTTAGCATCCCACTCGCACGCAATCGCTCTATACATTGCTCCTGTGTCAAAAACTTTAATATTAAGAGCTTTTGCAATTTCTTTTGCAAGAACGGTTTTTCCACTTCCTGCATATCCATCTATCGCAATATTCATCAATTTCTCCTATATTAATTTGGAGCAAGTGAAGGGAATCGAACCCTCGTAGCTCGCTTGGGAAGCGAGAGCTCTGCCACTGAGCTACACCTGCATATTTTTGACCCTATCTAACTATATCATAAACAAAAAAAAATTCAAACAAAATTAATAATATGAAATGAAAAATTAAATAAAAATAAAAAAAAGTATGCCTAAGCATACTTAATTGTATTAAAATTTATAACTATCCTTTAAAGAAATTGTGCTATTAAAGATATAATTATCCGGGGTGCTGTCCTTATCAAGACAATAGTAACCTTTTCTTATAAATTGAAATTTATCTTCAACTTTTGCATTTTTTAAGAAGTTTTCTGCATAAGCCTTTCTTTCTGTCAAAGAATCTGGCTCTAACATTTCATTTATATTCACACCTTCTGCCAAAGATTTTGCAGGGTTTATGAATTCTTTCTTGATTAAATTTTTAAATTCTCTGATAGTTACTTCAAAGAAATTATTTTCGCTGACAAAATGAATTGTTCCTTTGCACTTCATTCCACTTGTATCATTTCCACTTTTTGTTTCAGGGAAATATTCACATTCTAGATGATCAATTTCTCCATTTTTCTTAAAGATAACTTTGTTGCACTTTATTATATAAGCTCCTTTTAGCCTTACAACTCCACCCTCAACAAGTCTATTGTATTTTGGAGGAGGATTTAGGCTAAAATCTTCTCTTTCAATGTAAACAATTTTACCAAATTTTGAAGTGTGTGTTCCCAGGTTTTCGCAATTTGGATTGTTTTCAACTAAAATTTCCTCATCATCTCCATTATAATTTGTTATTACAACTTTTAAGGGATCTAAAACAACCATCGCCCTTGTTGCAATTTGATTTAAATCATTTCTAACATAGTATTCAAGCGCACTATATGGGACAGTTACCTCTATAACGCTTCCCCAGCCAACTGATTTCACAAAATCTTTTAATGCCTTTGCAGTGTAACCCCTTCTCCTCACTCCAACAAGCGTTGGAAATCTTGGGTCGTCCCAGCCAGAAACAACGCCCTCATTAACAAGCTTTTTTAAATGCCTTTTTCCTGTTAAAACATTTTCAATCACTAAACGACTAAATTCTCTTTGCTTTGGAGCAAATTTCTTTCCCCAACCATGCTCAACAAACCATTCGTAAACGATTCTATGGTCTTGAAATCCCTTGTCACACAAACTATAAGTCGTTCCTTCAAGACAATCTTCCATTGGATGAACAAAATCATATTGTGGCCAAATGCACCATTTGTTGCCGACTCTGTAATGGCTTTGTCTTGCAATCTTATACATAATAGGATCACGCATATTAATGTTTGGATGCGACATATCAATTTTAGCTCTTAATGTTTTGCTTCCGTCTGGATATTTTCCTTCCCTCATCTCTCTAAAAAGCTTTAAGTTTTCTTCAGGTGTTCTGTTTCGATAAGGACTTTCCTTCCCCGGCTCTGTAAGTGTTCCTCTGCAAGCTGATACCTCTTCTGCTGAAAGATCACAAACATAAGCATCTCCGTTTTTTATCATTTTTTCTGCTATATTATAAATTTCATCAAAGTAAGCCTCGCTTGCATAGACAAACTTATAAGGCTTAAACCCCAGCCATTCAAGGTCAGCCATATAACTATCTGCAAACTCCCCTTCTTCCTTAACAGGATTAGAGTCGTCCATTCTTAAAAAAGTTTTTCCTCCGAATTTTTTTGCTGTTTCAAAATTAATCGTCCACGCTTTAACATGCCCAATATACCAATAACCACTTGGCTCAGGAGGACATCTTGTAACCACCTCTTTACTTCTTCCTGCTTTTAAATCCTCAATAATTTCTTCTTCAAGTTCATTTTCAGGAACGATAGAATCAATATCAATACCGTTAACTATCATAAAAATCTCCTACTGAATTTATTTTAGCATAAACACAAAAATTTTAAAACTATTTGATAAAAAATATTTTAATTTGTAAAACTTTCTTTACTATTTATTACAAAATACCTGAATCTTTTTTTCATGGACGTTAATTTCAATCGGCAGTTTTTGTCCGACATTACCATCCATATCACAATTAAGGAATTTAGGATTTTCTTTTTCTCCAATTAATTGGATCTTAATATTTTTTCCGCTTTGATACAAGATGCTTTTCTTCCCAATATGTTTTCCTCTAAGTATATTAAGTGCTGTAAATATTAGTTTTAAAATCCCACATTTTTTTATAACACAAACATCGAAAAGTCCATCATTTAATTTTGCTTGCTTACCTATTTGTTTGAAACCACCTGCACTTTTGGAATTTAGCACTAAATACATTATAACCTCTTCTTCAAAAACATCTCCATCAATTTCAAACCTTAATTTTTGTGGTTTAAGGTTAAAAACATTAAAAAAAGCCTTGAAATAATAGGTTATCTTCCCAAATAATTTTTTTGCAATCCTTGAATAAGTGTTTGCTCCATGGGTAAAATACCCTCCACAAACAACATTCACAGCATATTCATTCCCCACTTTTGCAACATCACAATCCTTAATTTTGTTTGCAAGAACAATTTTTACAAATCGCTTAACATTCCTTTTTACTCCAATTTGCTTAGCAAAGTCGTTTACAGTGCCCATAGGAAAAATCCCAACTGGAATATTTAGTCCATTCTTTAGCATTTGTGTTACCCCTATCCCCAAACTTCCGTCTCCTCCAAGAATTATAAGGGCATCAAATTTCTTTGGATTCTCATTTTTTATAGAGGTGAAAAAGTTTCCCAACTCTTCAATATTTTCACTTAAAAAAATCTCTGCTGTATGTATTTTTTCTTTGTTTATTTCGTTTTGAATTTTTTTTGCAAATTTAACTCCTTTTCCCCTTCCAGAGTATGGATTACAAACAATCAATACATTCATTTTATTCTCCTAATTTAATTATATCAAAACATTATGCTCAAAGCAAACTTTTAGCGTAATGTTTATGCCTTTAAGTAAAAGGATTTTAAAGGTTTATAAAGATAAAACGAAGAATTTTAATAAAAATTCAATCTGTTTCTTAATTCACTAGGGAAATGAGCAGAGCGAGCGCTGATAAGCTCCAGACAACCTTTTAAGGTTGCAGTTTGCTTGTAAGGAAAACAAGCAAACAAAAAATCTTGATCAATATACTTGGTTAATATGAAAAATCATATGGAGCTGCTTGGCGAGCAAAGCGAGCGCTGATAAGCTCCAGGCAACCTTTTAGGGTTGCTGTTTGCTTGTAAGGAAAACAAGCAAACAAAAAATCTTGATCGATGTACTTGGTGAATGTGAAAAATTATATGGAGCTGTTCAGCGAGCAAAGCGAGCGCTGATAAGCTCCAGGCAACTTTTTAAGGTTGCAGTTTGCTTGTAAGGAAAACAAGCAAACAAAAAATCTTGATCGATGTACTTGGTGAATGTGAAAAATTATATGGAGCTGTTCAGCGAGCAGAGCGAGCGCTGATAAGCTCCAGGCAACCTTTTAGGGTTGCAGTTTGCTTGTAAGGAAAACAAGCAAACAAAAAATCTTGTCCTCAAGAGGACAAGATTTTTCTGGAGCTGATAACGGGACTCGAACCCGTGACCTGTTGATTACGAATCAACTGCTCTACCAACTGAGCCATATCAGCACAAAATCATTTTGCGCATAATTATGCTAATTAACAAGCGCAAAAGAAATTTTTTGATTATCTGTGTCTAGTGCAATAACCTTAACTTTCACCTTATCATCTACTCTTACAATTTCATAAATATTTTTATCATTTTTATCGGTTGCATTTGATATATGCAAAAGTCCGGTTGCTCCATTTTCCAATTTTATCAAAGCACCAAAAGAGAGGAGTTTTATTACCACTCCATCGTAAATTTCACCTTCTACAATCTCTTCGAAAGCCTTTTCTTTTGGGCTTTTTTCAAGTTGTTTTAGTCCAAGCTCAACTTTTTTTTGCTCTCTGTCAAGTTTAATAACTTTAAAATTAAGGATATCTCCTTCTTTTAAAACATCTCTTGGTGACCCAATCTTTTCGTAAGAGAGATTCGATATGTGAGCAAAACAATCCACTCCATCTACATCAACAAATATTCCATATGGCAGAATTTTCTTTACCATTCCTTTAACAATTTTATTAATGAATATAGATTTCCAAAAAAGCGTTTCACATTGCAACTTAATTTGTTCTTGTAAAAGTTTTATACTTGCAATAATTTTCTTATTTGGTTTGTCATATTCCGTTACAACAGCTTCAAACTGCTTCCCTATTAAGTTTTTTGGATTATGGATATAGTTTAATGATATTTCATCAAAAGGAATAAAAACTTTATATTCTCCAAGATTTGAACAAAGCCCCTGATTGAATGAGGTTGCTACAAAAGTAAATTTGCTCCCAAGTTTTAGTTTTTCTGCGTTTTGTGTGCCAATTATTAAATTCTCAGCTTGACTCTTCGAGGCTATAAGCAACCCATCGTCATTTTTTTTGTTGCCTAAAAGAACCTTAAATCTCTCTCCTATTTTAACATCTTCAAAATCATCAAAATCATCTTTTGGGATAAAAGTGTCATTTTTTCCACCTATGTTAAAGATAACTCCTTCTTTTCGTTTTATAACCACAACCCCATCAAAAATTTTTCCATTTTTATATGATGCAAAAGTTTTGTCTATTTCCACTAAATTAAAATTACTGTCCATTTTTATCCTCTTAAAGTAATAATACCAAAAATGATTATTCTTGTCAAAAAAAATAACCAACTATTTTAATGCATTTAATTTTTCATTAATAATTTCAGTTGCCTGTGAAAGATTTTCATTTGAAGCTTTTTTGTCATAAAACTTATCCAGTTCGAATGCTTCACCAACTATAATTTTTGTCAATCTAAAAGGCCTTGGCCTAGAAGAAATCCATACTGGTATCACCGGCGTCTTTGTCTTTATGGCTAGAAGAGCTGTTCCAGTTTTTAAAGGATTCATTGTTGAAATATCTTTATTTTTATTCCTAGTTCCTTCTGGGAAAATTACGAGTTTTTTATTCTTATTTAACACCTTAAGAGATTTTTTGATCGCCCCCACATCGTAGTTATCCCTGTCAACGCTTATACCTCCGAACATTTTGATAAAAAATCCCAAAAATTTATTTTTAAAGAGCTCTTTTTTTGCAAGAACATATTTCTTTTCAAATGTATTAGCCAGTAAAACAACAATATCCATATTTGAAGTGTGGTTTGGACAAATTATTGCTTTCCCTTTTTTCAAGTTTTTTCTTCCAACAACCTTAGTGGGAAAAAGAATCATTAAAGGTAGCCATAAAAAAAATCTTACAATATGAAAAAACATAACACCTCCTTTAAAAATTCTGCCCACAGGCAAAAGCTGTGGAAAATGCGATTTGAAGATTAAATCCTCCTGTCAAAGCATCAATATCTAGCACTTCCCCTATAAAGTATAAATCTTTAACAATTTTGCTTTCCATAGTTTTCGGATTAATCTCCTTTAAGTCAACCCCTCCACTTGTGATTATAGCACAATTTAAAGGATAAAAACATTTAAATTCAAGTGGAAATTCTTTTAATTTTAAAATTATCCTTTCTCTTTCTTTGCTAGTAATTGAATTGACCTTCTTATCAGGATCAATTTCACATTTTTCGAGAAATATCTCAACAAACCTAATAGGTAGCAAACCTTTAATCACACTTGATATATTTTTGTTTTTAGATCCCTCAAAATCTCTCAAAAGACGATCATTTAAAACTTGATGGCTAAGAGCTGGTTTAAAATCTAATGAAAGTTTTAGATTGTCGTATCGGTTTACTTTACTAGATAAGGTTAAAACTATCGGTCCAGTAATTCCCTTGTCTGTAAACATCATCTCACCAAATTCCCCTATCGTTTTACCATTACATCTGCACATTAAGTTAACATTTTTTAAAGATAGCCCTTGCAATTTGGCAACAAATTTGTCTTTTAGTTCAATTGGAACAAGTGCTGGTTTTAATTCAATTATATTATGCCCAAATTCTTTTGCAAAAAAATAGCCGTCTCCTCTGCTCCCCGTATCAGAATAAGACTTACCGCCGGTCGCAATAATTAACCTATCAAAAAAATATTTACCTTTATTTGTGCAAACATAAAACTTGTTTGTCTTGCTAACAGAAACAACTTTTTCATTTGTCTTAATTTCAACACCCTCACAGTGTTTTAAAAGAGCTTTTATTACATCGCTTGACTTGTCACTGTTTGGAAATACTCTTTTGCCACGCTCAATCTTGCTTTTAAGTCCAAGATTTTCAAAAAAACTAATTGTATCAAAACAGTTCCAAGCAGACAAACAACTAAGCAAAAATTTTTCTCCCCTAATTATATTATGCAAGAATTCTTCGCCGATGCTTGCATTTGTGAAATTACACCTACCTTTACCTGTTATGAAAAGCTTTTTACCAGCCTTTTCATTTCCGTCAAAAATTGTAACCTCATGCCCTTTTGACCTAATAATTCCAGCGCACATAAGTCCAGACGCACCAGCACCTATTACACAAACTTTCACAATTCCTCCAAAAGAAGGGCTATTTCAAGGGGTTTAAGTTCTTTGAATTCTCCCCTTTTTAATCCTCCCAAAGAGACTTTACCAATCCTAATTCTTTTAAGAAGTTTTATATTTTTTCCAATGGCTTCAAACATTCTTCTAATCTGACGGTTTTGTCCTTCATCGATTATAACTGAAAGTTTTGTGAATCCCTTTTCAAAGCTTAACCACTTAACTTTTGAGCTCGGCAGTCTCTCTCCATCAACAACAACCCCTTTCCTAAGAACAGCCATTTCGCTCTCTAAAATTTCTCCTTCGACAGTAACCCTGTACTCCTTTTCAATATGAAAAGTTGGGTGAGAAATTTTATTAGCAAAATCCCCATCATTTGTTAAAATCAAAAGCCCCTCAGTGTCATAGTCCAGTCTTCCAACAGAAAAAAGCCTATAAGAGGAATTAACTAAATCAAAGATAGTTTTTCTGCCTTTTTCATCATTTGCAGTGCAAACATAACCTTTTGGTTTATTAAATTTGTAATAAACAAAAGATGTGGGAAGAGAAATAACCCTCCCATCAAAATTAACAACATCTTTTTTTAAGTTTACATCAAAACCCATTTCAGTCATAATTTGACCATTGACTGACACTCTTCCTTCTTTTATTAATTCATCACATTTTCTTCTTGAAGCAATTCCTGCCGTGCTTAAAAACTTATTTAATCTCATTTAATATTACCACCCAGAGATTATATCAAATATCTTTTGTAGAATCCCTTTTGTCCTTATATCCTCCATTGTAAAGATTTTTTCAGAAAATAGCAACTCTTTATCAAGGAAAATTCTAATTTCTCCTATTTCATCTCCTTTTTCAACAGGAGCTTCAACCGTTTCATTCACTGAATAAACATATTCAATTTTATCGATCTCATCTTTTTTTAAAGGGTAATTAAAATTTTTTAAAGTTGAAATTTTAACGGTTTCTTGCCTTCCATCTTCAACCTCAATAAATTCTGGGTAATCATAATTTTTTGTTAAATCATAAAGCCTAAAATCACCAAAAGCCTTTTCCAGCAAACAGGCACTTTCTTCAAACATAGGCCCACAATTTAAAACAACACAAACAACAGTCATACCATCTCTCTCAACAGCGCTAACTAAACACCTCCCCGCATCGTCAGTAAATCCGGTTTTAACACCAATAGCACCATTGACGCTATGTAAAAGTTTATTCTTATTGTTAAAATATCTAATTTTTCCATCTTCGTTTGTCACTTGAATACTTTTTGTTGATACAATTTCCCTAAAAATATCATTCCTTAAGGCATAACTTGTAATTAATGCAAGATCATAAGCTGTTGTATAATGTCCTTTTTCATCAAGCCCATGAGTATTTTCAAAGTGAGTATTAATTGCACCTATTTGTTTTGCCTTCCAATTCATCATATCAATAAAATGCTCGACACCATTACCAACCCTTTCACCTATTGCCACGCTTGCATCATTGCCCGAAATTAACATAAGCCCATAAAGCAGTTTTCTAAGAGTAAAATGCTCTCCCTCCTTTAAATAAAGAGATGTTCCAGGAATTCCCACTGCTTTTTTCGAAATTTCAAAAGGCTCATCAAGGTCAACTCCACTTTCTATTGCGGTAATGGCCGTCATAATTTTTGTAGTACTTGCCATAGGAAGTTTTTCCTCTAAGTTTTTATCATATAAGACTCTTTTAGACTCACTTTCCATAACGCACATTGCTTTTGCCAAGCAAGAAACACTTGCAAAAGAAAAAACATTATCAATGGTGTTAAACGAAAAAATAAACAAAAAAGAGAAAGTAAATAAAATCATCAGTCTTTTCATTTTCATCTCTTGGCCTCTTTTTTTAGTTTTTCCAAAACTGTGTTAAATAAGTTTAAAATGGTTTGATAAGCAGTTTTATTTTCAACATTAACAAAGGAAAGCTCTCCATTTTTCTCAATTAAAAACCCCACAGGACTAACGCTCATACCCCCACTGCTTCCACCAGCCATAGGGAAATGATTTGCAACTCTCCTAGATGACAAATCGGCATATTCGCCACCACCAACAACATATCCAACCGAAACTTTTGATACAGGAATAATTGTTGTTCCATCTACGGTTTCTACCTTATCTCCAATTACCGTGCTAGAATCAACCAAACCTTTTAACTTTTCCATTGCATTTTCAATTAACTCATTTATTGTTTCGTTCTCCCCATAAATCTTCATAATACCCCCATATATAGTATGAATTATGTTATAATACACCCTATTTCTCAGATTTTTTCTTTAAACTTAGAATAACCGAATTTATAAAAGAATATGCAATATCAAAAAGAGAAATTGAAAATTTTAATGTAACAGCACTTTCAAAGACATATTGATTGTAAGCAATATTGTCACAGACAAGCATAGATGCTGTTGGCTTGGAACTTTTAAGCCTAGTAAAAAAAGTTAATATGCAAAAGTTAACCACCCCACAAAAAATTGCCGTTTGAAATGCATCACCCAAACCAATATTATAGTTTACTTGCAATAATTTTAATCTTGTCTTATCCTTGATCTGACCAACAAGATTTTCAACTACGACTGCTTCCTGACTTTCAAAATCTATGTCTTCTTCTTTTATGCCCTTTTCGTCATATAATTTTATACTCATGCCAGAAAATGAGAAAATAAAGCTTTTTAACTTTTTGCCAAACAAAAAAACGCCAACAGCCCCTCTATTATTAAATACATTATAAGAAGCTTTTAAAGTTATAAAAACCGGCATTATAAATACCAAAATAACAAATAAAGGAATCAAGTAATATAAACTTTCCATAAAATTATTTTTTCCAAAACACAAAAAATATTTCTTTTAATTATCCTTAAATTAAATTTGCCTACACTTAACTTAAAAAAAACATTAATTTATAAGATACGACACTTTACATGCAATTATGATTTGATTTTTTTTATCAATCGTTATATAATGATGAAAAGGAGGTATAAAAATGAGCAAAAGATCAAACACAAAAAACTTCAATATTATTTTACTTATACTCTGCATAATTCCTTTTGGCTTTGATAAATTATATTGCCATAACACACCTTGTTTTTTAGCCAAATTTTTACTTCATTTTATAGGACTTGGGCTAATCTGGTGGCTGTTTGATATAATCTGTGTGTGCATTGGAAAATACAAAGTAAACCCTTTTAAATAGTAACAGCTGATCTTAATTTAATAAAAGAAAACTATAAAGGCAAAAATACCTTTGCCTTTATAGTTTTTTTTAAATATTTTTAATTTTGTTTTTAATTTTTATAACTCTGATGTATAATAAGAATGTATTTTACAAGGGGGAAAAATGAAAAAAGGTTTTGACAATGAAAAATATTTAAAACTTCAAAAAGAAAATATTCTTAAAAGAATGAAAACTTTTGAAAATAAGCTTTATCTTGAAATGGGTGGAAAATTATTTGACGATCTTCATGCTTCAAGGGTGTTACCTGGTTTTAGGCCTGATGTAAAAATCAAACTTTTATCCAGCCTTAAAGATAAGGCAGAAATCATCATGTGTATTAGCGCAAACGACATCGAAAAAAATCGAATCAGAACAGATTTAGGGCTTAGCTATGACAATGAAGTTCTTAGACTGATAGATAATTTCAGAAAGATGGGATTGCTTGTTTCCTCCATAGTAATAACTCTTTATAAAGGGCAATCAAGTGCGCAAAAATTTGCTACAAAACTTGAAAGAAGGGGCGAAAAAGTTTATTTTCATCAATACACAAAGGGCTATCCGTCAGACATTGAAACAATCGTTTCTGACGAAGGATATGGCGCAAATCCTTATATTAAAACAACAAGACCTTTGGTTGTAGTTACAGCTCCAGGGCCATCAAGTGGGAAGCTTGCAACCTGCCTAAGCCAACTTTACCACGAATACAAAAACGGAATAAATGCAGGCTATGCAAAATTTGAAACGTTTCCTGTTTGGAATTTGCCATTAAAGCACCCTGTCAATGTTGCCTACGAAGCCGCAACGGCAGATATAAAAGACATTAATATGATAGATTCTTATCATTTTAACAAATACAAGAAATTGACTGTAAATTACAACAGAGATTTAGAAGTCTTCCCAATTCTAAAAAATATTCTCAAAAAGATAACCGGAAGAGATATTTATCATTCCCCTACTGATATGGGAGTAAATATGGTGGCTTACGGAATTATTGACGACGATGTTTGCAAACAAGCCAGCAAAGAAGAGATTGTGAGAAGATACTATAAATACTGGTGCGAATATAAAAAAGGAAATTGCTCATTTGATGCCGTTGATCGTGTTGAAATGCTTATGAACGAACTTGAATTAACAACTAACTTTTTAAAAGCCGTACCTTATGCAAAGAAAATTAGCAAAGAAAGTGGCTACCCTACGATTGCCCTTGAACTTCCAAACAAAAAATTAATAGCCGGAAAAACAAAAAACATTATTTCGGCTTCGGGAGCAGTTATATTAAATGCTTTAAAAACCTTAGCAAAAATAGATGACAACAAACCTTTGATAAGCGACACGATTTTAAAGCCAATCTTGGACTTAAAAATAAATATATTAAACTCTAAATCGAGTGTTTTATCTCTTGACGATGTGCTGATTGCCCTCGCAATTTGCGCTCAAACGGATGAAACTGCGAAAAAGTGTTATAAGATGCTGGAAAAATTGCAGGGATGTAATGCCCACAGCACATACATTTTGTCAGCGTCAGATGAAAACACATTAAAAAAACTTGGAATTAACATAACAAGTGAACCTCACTTTGAAAACAATAATTTGTTTATTTAACCACAAGCAAGTTAACTGGAAGATTGATATTTTATATTATTGCGAATATAGAAAAAGATAGTTAATTAAATTGACTATCTTTTTTTTACTCTATTTAATAGAACTCATTGATAAATTTAAGAAAGGATCTAATTGAACAAATAGGCCTCTTGCATTTTTTGTTTTAGGCACTAGATATTATAGCCTACAAGCCACATATCCACCTTCCTACCCCAAGCTCCGAGGGTCAGCGACCTGTTTTTTAAGAATATATAACTTAAAATTTTTAACTATGTCATCTAATTTTACTTATTGTGAATCATGTCTTATTTCAGGGGACTTAAATTCCTCTGTTTTTCTTAATTTAATCAAATAAAGAGCCATTAATATTTGTATTAAAATAAATATAATGCTCACCCCAAATATATACCTTAACCCTAATGTAAATGTAAATCCACATAATAATACCCCTAAAGCTTTTCCTATATAGCCAATTGAATATCTTATATTTGAAAAAGTAAACATTTTATCTCTGGAACATCTATTAATATATACTCCATCTGTTTTATTTTCATAAGCACGAGAGACAAAAAGTGAAACAAAAACACCACCCAACAAAACTTCTTTAATAGGTATAATCAAAATTAGCAGATAGACAAAAAATCTTGAACCAAATTTAATTAAGATTGTTAAATAATCATTTTTAGGAGTCAATTTTTTGAGCGTAATATATCCAAACACATCACCAATGATACCACATATCACGATAAATAATGCAGCTTTAGACGCCGAAAAATTAGCATAATTTACAATGAGCAGTAATTGCATTCCTAAAGCCGTAGAATAAGCCATTTGTCCAATAAAAAAGTAAATTAGATATATTAACAATATTTTATCTTTAAAAAGATTCTTTAACTTCACTTTTTGTTTTTGGTTAAATTTTTCTGTGTTTTTTATCCGAAAGACTAAAAAAACAGCACAAAGGGCAAATATTATAGATAAAATAAGCAAACTATTGTAGTCTAATATAACACAAATAAATTTTTTTCCAATTAAAAAACTTGACAATAATATTCCAGCATCTTTGGCACTATATTCTATAAGTTTTCTTTTACTATAAATCTTTTCATTCTTTAATATATATGATATTAAAGGATATGTAATTAGAGCAATAATATTGTTTGAAATTGAATCCATTATATAGCAAAAAATAGAAAGCCACTTAATTGCATAACAATATCCTAATGCCATGCCAACAAGAAACAAAATTTTTATAGAAAATACAATTTTAATTATTATCAATTCATTTATACTTCTTAAATATTTAGTAATTAAAATAATTAAAATTCCTCCTAAGAATGAAGCTGAAGCAATAATTAAGCCAATGTTCGATATAGCAATATTCTGAACCTTAAGCCACAATTGAAAAAATTCGGACATAAGCCCAATAGAAAAACCATAAAAAGCTAAATATAAAAAAATTAATCTAATATTCTTTTTATCATTTGAATCCACCTGAAAATTATATCACATAAAACTAATAATGTCAATATAACAAAAACAATATTAATATAAGGACTTGAAAAGTCCCACCTAAAAAATTTAATCTATACACAAATAAAAAAAAGTAGTATATAGTATACCACTTGTCCTAGATTGGTGCGAGTGGTGGGACTTGAACCCACACTCTTTCGAACACGCCCCTTAAACGTGCGCGTCTGCCATTCCGCCACACTCGCATAATTTTTAATGCTTTACTATTATACAAAATTTAAAAAAAGTTGTCAAGAAAAAACGACAACTTTTTTACTTAAACAACACGAATATCTTTATTTTCTTTTTCTTCATCTCGCTTTTCAATTACATCTACCCTATAAACAATTTCTGGGTCGACTGATTTATTTGTAATAAAGTCTTCGGTTATTATAATCTTCTCAATATTCTTATGACTTGGAGCATCGAACATTGTTTTCATCATTTTTGACTCTAAAATTGTCCTCAGCCCCCTAGCGCCAGTTTTTAACTCGATCGCTTTTTTTGCAACGGCCTTTATAGCCTTTTCATCAAATTCAATCTCTATATTGTCCATTGCAAACATTTTCTTATATTGCTTTACAATTGAATTTTTAGGCTCAACCAAGATTTTACATAAAGCCTCTTCATTTAGGTCATCAAGCCCAACAACCACTGGTAATCTTCCAACAAATTCAGGAATTAATCCAAACTTAATCAAGTCATCTGGTTGCATCTGTTTCACAAAGTTGATTTTGCTTTTTTCTGCAACAGTCTTAACATCTGCATTAAATCCAACAGTTGAATTATTTTTCCTTGTCTCAATAATATTGTCAAGTCCAACAAACGCACCTCCACAAATAAATAAAATATTTGTCGTGTCAATTTGAAGCATTTCTTGGTGAGGATGTTTTCTTCCACCTTGAGGAGGCACGCTTGCCACAGTACTTTCTATTATTTTTAGTAACGCCTGCTGAACACCTTCCCCCGCAACATCACGTGTGATAGAAACATTTTGGCTCTTTTTGGATATTTTGTCGATTTCATCTATATATATAATACCTCTTTGAGCTTTTCTTATGTCATAATCAGCAGCTTGTATTAATTTTAACAATATATTTTCGACATCATCTCCAACATATCCCGCTTCAGTTAAAGTGGTGGCATCAGCACTAGCAAATGGAACTTTTAAAATCTTTGCAAGTGTTTTTGCAAGAAGAGTTTTGCCAGATCCCGTTGGCCCAATCATTAATATATTGCTTTTTTCAAGTTCTACCCCATCATTATCAGATTCTTTCTTTCCAAAATTATGATTGATTCTTTTGTAATGATTGTAAACAGCCACAGCTAATGTTTTCTTAGCCTCGTCTTGCCCTATGATGTACTCATCTAATTTCGCCTTGATTTCAGAAGGAATTGGAAGATCAATTTTTCCTAAGTCAGCCCTTCTTTCATCTTCTTTAATGATTTCCTTGCATATATTGATACACTCATCGCAAATAAAAGCATCTCCATTTGGACTTGCAACAATTTTTTTAGTATTCTTCTGAGGTTTACCACAAAATGAGCAATAGCAATTTTCAGGATCTTTCATTTTACCTCCTAATTTGTTGACTTTCTTGAAACAAAAATCTTATCTATTAAGCCATATTCCTTAGCTTGCTCAGCTGTCATGTAATTATCCCTATCAGTATCTTTTTCAATAGTTTTCAATGACTTACCGGTATTTTGGCTTAAAATTTTATTTAATTTTTCTTTTGTTTGTTGTATATGTCTTGCTTGAATTGCAATATCACTCGCCTGCCCTTGTGCCCCGCCGAGAGGTTGATGAATCATAACTTCACTATTAGGAAGGGCAAATCTCTTTCCCTTTGCTCCACTTGAAAGCAAAAATGCCCCCATTGAAGCCGCAAGACCAACACAAATTGTGCTTACATCACATTTAATATAATTCATAGTATCATAAATGGCCATTCCGGCACTAACACTTCCACCTGGACTGTTAATATATAGAAAGATGTCTTTATCTGGATTTTTTCCTTCAAGATAAATCATTTCTGCTATAACGGTGTTTGCAACAGCGTCGTTAATTTCTCCGTTTAAAAATATTATTCTGTCCTCTAATAGCCTAGAATAAATATCATATGACCTTTCGCCATTTCCTTTTTGGTCAATGACCATAGGAATTAACATATTTACCTCCAAATTAAATTATTTCATTTTTTTCTTTTAAGAATTTAAATAATTTGCTCATTAAAACATCATTTTCAATATAGGATTTTTCATAGTTTGATATTTCCTTAGAAAATTCCGCCACAGATTTTCCACTTGATTTTGCAAATTCTTCAAGTTTTGCTTCAAATTCTTCTTTTGTTACTAACAAATTGTTTTGCTTAATTATCTCTTGAAGAACAAGCCTTGTTTTAAGAGAATTCTTTGCCTCGCCCTCTTTGGATTTTTTAAATTCATCAAGTGTTAATTTCATAAATTCAAGATATTGCTCAATTGTTATCTGGGAATAAGCTAATTGATTTTTTAAATCTTCAATTATATGTTCAACTTCATGATTAACCATTGACTGAGGTAATTCAATTTCACTTGAATCAACTATTGCCTTAACAAGGTCTGCCTCAGCTATTCTTTCTGCATTTTTACTAGCAGACAAAATAAGTTTTTCCCTAACATCTTTTTTATATTCTTCAATAGTTTCAAATTCTGTCGTATCTGAAATAAATTTGTCTGTTAATTGTGGAAGTTCTTTCTTTTCAAGTTTATTAAGTTTAATCGCAAAAACCGCATCTTTCCCAGCAAGCTCTTTTGCAGGATATTTTTCAGGAAATTTTACTGTAATATCCTTTTCATCTCCCTTTTTCATTCCAACAATTTGTTCCTCAAAGTTGTCAATAAATGAATGTGAACCGAGTTCTAATCTAAAATCATTAGCTGTTCCTCCTTCAAATTTCACACCATCAACTGAGCCTGAAAAATCAATGGTTGCAAAATCTCCCAAACTAGCCTCTGCTTCGCTTTCAACAAATCTTGCACTAGATCCAAGAAGTTTTTCAACTTCGTTTTCGATATCTTTATCTTTTATCTCTTGGACTTTCTTCGAAATTTTAATTCCTTCGTATTTACCAAGCTTCACATTAGGCATAAGATCAACGACTATTGTTGCCTCCACTCCATTTTCAGTAATGGAATTAATTGAAACCTTTGGATAATCAATTGGTTGCAAATCAGTGTTGTTTGCCAGAAATTCGTTATACTCTTTTGAAACTATCGTATCAAAAGCCTCGTCATAAAAAACAGTGTCTCCATATGTTTTTTCAATAACCTTTCTTGGTGCTTTTCCTTTTCTAAACCCTTGGATACTGTATTTCCCTTTAGTAGATTCATATGCTTCTTCCAAAGCTTTTGCCCAAACATCGGCTGAAATCTTAACTTTTAACTCTAATGAGTTGTTTTCGTTCTTTTCCCTTGTAATCATATTTTATCTCCTTTTTTACGCCCTTGTAGTATACCATACTATTATTTTTTTTACAACAAAAAATAGCCTCTATTTAAAGTTTTTAAATAGAGCTAAGTCGAATTTTATTTTTATATGTCAATAAAATTAAACTATAATTGTGACAATAACAGCAATAAATAATCCAGCCAAACCTGCAATTAGACAAATTCTACTTGCAGAATCTTTGAGCATAGTTCTCTTAAATCTTTTATAATACTTATCATCTTCCCTTTCAATCTCATTTAAGGAAAGATTTGTTGAATTTAATAACTTTACTTTGTATATTTTATACTTTTTTTCATAACTCTTTCTGAATTCTATATACGACAAAATCATTTCAACAATCCAATATATCAAAAGAGCCCCGGTGAAAGAGAGAGTAAAATAATGTTTTGAGGCAACACCTCTTTCTAATATTGCAGAAATAATCACACCCAGTGCAAACAAAGCCGAAAGTAAAATTTTTCTCATCATAAAACTATACCCAAAATATATAGAACTACTATTGCAACAACAAAAACGACATAACATATTAGCCAAGCCATATGTCTTTGCCCTCTAACCCAAGAACCTGCCACCACCATTGTTATTATGTAGGCAATAGCTTGCCCAATGTTACTAAAAACAAGGGCAAGGCCTCCATTACCTTTAAAGATAGTAACTAGCATTAACGCAAGCGCTATACACCCCGTTCCAATATAGGCTACCAATTGCAAAACAGCTGTAAATGACCAGTTTTTATTCATAATAACTCCTATCTACAAATGTAAACTGCAAGGTCAACAACTCTGCAAGAATAACCCCATTCATTGTCATACCATGCAACAAGTTTAACAAACTTTTCTGAAAGCATTATTCCGGCTTTAACATCAAATATACAGCTTCTGGAATCTCCTATAAAATCACTAGAAACAACATCTTCATCAGTCCAACCAATAATCCCCTTTAATTCATTTTCGGAGGATTTTTTTATAACATTAACAATTTCTTCATAAGTAGCTTTCTTTTTTAACTTGCAAGTTAAATCTACAACCGAAACATCAAGAGTTGGAACTCTAAAACTCATGCCCGTAAGCTTTCCTTTGAGAGAAGGTATAACTTCTCCGACAGCTTTTGCAGCACCAGTGGAAGATGGAATAATATTATAACTTGCGGCTCTTCCCCCTCTCCAATCTTTTTTACTTGGGCCATCAACAGTAAGTTGAGTTGCCGTAACAGAATGGACAGTGCTCATAAGCCCTTCCTCTATGCCAAAATTATCATTAATAACCTTAACAAGTGGGGCCAAACAATTTGTCGTGCAAGAAGCATTTGATAAAACATTTATATCCTTAGTATATTCTTTTTCGTTAACTCCCATAACAAACATTGGCATATCTTTACCTGGAGCCGTGACCAAAACTTTTTTTGCACCAGCCTCTAAGTGCAGTTGTGCTAATTCACCCTTTGTGAATTTGCCTGTAGCTTCAATAACAACGTCAACTCCCAAACACTTCCATGGGATATTTTGTGGTTCTTTTTCAGTAAAAAACTCCACTGGTTTAGAGTTAACATAAAGTTTTCCGCCCCTAATCTCTGTTTTGCCGTTAAACTTTCCTTGTATCGTGTCATAATTTAACAAATACTCTGCATATTCAACAGTAAGAAAAGGGTCGTTAATTGCTACAACACAAACATCGTTGCGAGTTGAACATATTCTTAAAACTTGCCTACCAATTCTACCAAAACCATTTATAGCGATTTTTATTTTTTTCATATAATCTCCTCTATCTTTTTAACTTTGCCTTTCCAAAAACTCTTTGCCCGATCTTAATATTGAAGTTAAAAACTATAATAGCAATAATAAGTCCTATTTGAGCAAGAAGGATAGCAAAAGCATAAAGCAATCCGGTTAGGAATGTTCCCCTAAAATAGTAAAAATATACAAAAGCAGAGGCGATTACTGTCACAAATAAAGCAATCCAACCATAAAACATTAAATTTACTTTGAGCTTATTAAATTCTTTTTTGGCTGGTGGGGATTTTATGTCAATCGCCTTTATTTCAACACCTTTCCATTTATTTACTCTGGACGAATAAGAGAGGTTTTCAATATTAATTAAAACATTAAACAACTTTTGCCCAAAACATATAACAGATATATCTCCATCATACAAATTAAAACCAAATAACAACATCATAAGATCCTGACAAATTTTGAAGAAGAATTTCTGGACTTTGTTTCTTTTTATGCTACAAATAGTTATATCAGAAGATGAATCAAAAAAATTTTCAACTTCTTCAACTTCAATCTCTTTTCTGCAAATTAAAACCTGACCTTCATCTAGCTCATCTTTTAGTGAATTAATGATCTCTTCCTTTTTAGATCCATCTTCAAAAATCTTCAATACAAAATTCTTACTCCTAGATTTATTGATTTTATCTGCAAGACCAGCAGTGACTCCAACAATAATCTTTAATTCTTTAATTTTTTTGATTGATTCCACAAAGGGCACCATCTTTTCTTCTGTTACTGGGATTATTATATTTTTCATAATTTCTCCTACAATTTTTTAATTCTTCTTGAATGTCTCCCCCCTTCAAACTCTGATGTAAGAAAGACTTTAATAATTTTTATTGCTTTTTTTAATTTCATATATCTTCCAGGCAAAACTAAAACATTTGCGTCATTATGTGTTCTTGCATAGCTTGCAATATTTACATCTGTGCATAAGGTTGCCCTTATCTTAGGATTTCTGTTGGCTGCAATAGCCATTCCTAGTCCCGTTCCGCAAATAAAAATTCCAACGTTTCTTGGATCTTCCAACACCTTAGCACAACCTTTTTTAGCAAAGTCAGGATAATCAACTGGCTCTTTACTGTATGTCCCAACATCAATAGTGATAATATTTTCATCATTAAAGAATTTTTTAATTCCCTCTTTTAATTCATACCCTGCATGATCAGATGCCAAAATAATCATAACTCACCCCTAATTTTTAATATTTTATTAATCAAAATTTCTGAGGACCTTTTTAAAAGCTCTGCTGTTTGTCTGTAAACTTCATCGCTTTTTCCATATGGATCCGAAATATCTCCCCCTATCAAATCTCTTATTAATATTGTCTTTCCCTTTATTTGGTTTTTTATTTGTTCATTCATTGCCACATAGATAGTTGACAAATCTGTTTTATTTAATTTTATTGATTTTCTGTTTGCAGAGTTGATCTGCATTTCTTTTAAAATTCTTTTTGCAGGCACAGATATGTTTTCTCCAGTAGCATTCACACCTCTTGACATCACTTTAACATTTTCAATTTTTCTTCTTTTTAAAATATCTTTCGCTATTCTTTCAGCCATAATTGATCTGCAAGTATTGCCAGTGCATACAAAACATATCTTAATTTCTTTGCTCATATTTTGATTTTATCACAATAACTAAAAAAAACAAAATGAATTTTCACTTTGTTTTTATTTGTCCTTTTTCTTTTTTAGGTTCTTTGAGATTATAATTTGTTTTCCTTTATACAATTTATCCAAATTATACTTTTCTCTGTGTCCACTGGCAAACAGATGAATAACTATTTCATCAAGATCAATTATTATCCATTCTCCTTTATGCCACCCATCAAGTTTTTCATTAAATTTGATTTTTTCGCAAAACTCAGATGAAAGCTTTTTGTTTTCATTAACCGAAACGGCAGTTCCAACAACCAAAAACTTTGAAATGCCTCCATCTGCAACATCATATGCAACAACATTTCTATATTTCACTAACCATAAAGCATTCAATACCTTTTCTAGTTTTGCGTTCACTTATTCCTCTTGCTAGTATTTTACACTATTCTTCACAAAAATACAACCTTTTTAATAATTTTTGTGTATTTTTAAAACAAACTGTCAAAAATTAGGTATGCAAAAAATAAATTATGTTCTACAAGCCATATTAAGAATTTTTCTTATTTTTTTATTCATTTTTATTTGGGTTAAATTTTTCTTTAAAAGCTTTTGGCCTTCAATTTTGTTATCTGTTTTTTTTGCAATATTTATTGATTTATTAATAAAAATTTTCACCAAGAAAAATCAAAAAGTCAAACAACTCAAACTAAAAGAAAAAGAAGAATGTGAGAATATGTTTTTGTCGCTAGCAACAAACTCCTGTCATATTGATTTCTTTTATAAACTTGCAAGAACAAAACATACTGCTTTGAAAAATAAAAATTTTATTAGGGTTAAACACGATGATGGCGATGTGATTTTATATCCTTTCCTAAACTTTTGTTCCTTACAACCAAACGACTTAAATCAAATTATAAAAAGCATAAAGGAAAAAAGCTTTAAAAAAATCGTTGTTTGTGCCGGAGAAATTTCAAAAGAAAGCTTTATATTTGTAAAAAACTTTGACTTTGAAATAGTTTTATTAGATAAATTTGAAACATATAAACAACTTTACAAAAACTATAATTTCTTCCCAGAAATCACATTGACCTACAAAAAAGACAAAAAGGCTACTTTTAAGGAAATTTTGGCATATTCATTTAACAGAAAAAAAACAAAGAGTTACATTTTTTCAGCTTTTGTGCTACTTTTTTCTTCGCTCTTTGTTCCAGCAAGTTTATACTACTGCATAATTTCTTCGCTTCTTGTTGTATTTGCAATTATATCCTTTTTCAACCCATTTTGCAAAGAGTCTGGGAATTTATTTGAATTATAATCAATATTACAATTCTCTGCATTATCGCAAGGCATTAAAATAATTCTATATGCTTTATATCTTTCTTTGTCGACCTTTTATATATGATAAAAGTTGACCCTATACATTGAACTGGTTCGGAATTTGTTTTTGCACAAACCTCTTTAAAAACCTCTTTTGCTGATAATGGACAGTTTTTTAGAACCTTAACCTTAATCAATTCCCTTGCTTCAAGTAGCAAAATAATTGCTTCAACAGAATTTTCAGAAATCCCCTCTTTTCCAATTTGCATTACGGGATCTAAGGTATTTCCAAGCCCTCTTAAAAATGCTCTTTGTTTTGTTGTAATCATAAAATTCTCCTTAATCTAGGTATTCAAACTCGATGTCTTTAATTCTTATAATATCGCCAGTTTTTAATCCTTTTTCTTTTAACATATCTATAATTCCCATTTGATTAAGCCTATCTTGAAAATAAGCAAAAGATCTTGCATCTGATAAAATTACGCCTCTCAAAAAGTTGTCAATCTTTCCACCAGTAACAACAAAAGCGCCGTCTTCATCAATGTCAACAAAAACAGATGTTTTGTCCTTTGTGTCAAAGTCGTGCTTAGTAACCTTAATTGGAGGTTTTTTAGGAATTGTTAAAAGTTTTTCAAGTGTTTTGTTTTTAAGATTTTCTATTCCCTCATGAACAATTGAACATATTTGCAATGTGTCAATTTGATATCTTTTTTCAAACTCTTTAACCCTTCTTTCTTTCTCTTCCTCGGAAATCATATCACATTTTGTAAACACAACTATTTGAGGCGTCTTTGACAAATCTTCACTATACTTTTTAAGCTCACTGTTAATTGTTTCGTAGTCGCTAAAAATATCTCTTCCTTCGCTTTGAGAAATATCAATTAAATGAAGAATTAACCTAACTCTTTCGACATGTTTTAAGAAATAGTGCCCTAATCCATATCCTTGACTAGCCCCTTCAATAAGCCCAGGAATATCTGCCACAACAAATGTTTTTCCATGGCATTCAACAACCCCCAAATTTGGATAAATGGTCGTGAAGGGATAATTGGCTATTTTGGGATTTGCATTTGAAATAACAGACAATAAAGTTGATTTACCAACATTTGGGAATCCCACAAGTCCAACATCAGCAATCATTTTTAACTCTAAAATAACTTCTCTTTGCTTTGTCTCCTCCCCCATTTGAGAAAAGGCAGGAGCTTGCTTGACAGAGGTTTTGTAATAAGCATTCCCATGCCCACCTAATCCTCCCTTTAAAGCCACAAACACAGAATCCTCTGATTCCAAATCTGCAATAACCTCATTGCTAACAGGGTCAATAATAACAGTGCCACAAGGAACTTCTATTACTAAATCCTTGCCCCTTGCACCAGTCATATTGCTCCTGTTCCCATCAGAGCCATTCTCTGCCACAAACTTTTTCTTAAATCTAAATGAATAAAGAGTGTTCATATCTTTGTTGGTTTTGAAGACAATATTTCCCCCATTGCCACCATCACCTCCATCTGGTCCTCCGTACATAGTTGCTTTTGTGCGTAAAAAAGAGACGGAACCTTTCCCGCCGTTTCCAGCTTTTATCGAAATCTTAACTCTGTCAAGAATCATTAATTACTCCCTATTTATTTTTAGATTTAAAATAAGTGCAGATATTTTGAAAAGGACAGTCATTACAATCGGGATTTTGAGCTTTACATTTATATCTTCCAAACAAAACCATTTGATAATGAAGCCTAGACCAATTCTTTTTTGGAAAAAATTCCTTCAATTTTTTCTCACAAATATCTGGATTGCTAGTTTTAACTAGTGAAAGTCTGTTTGCCGTCCTAAGAACATGAGTGTCAACTGCAAAAGCGTCCTCTCCAAAAGCCACAGCCATAACTACATTTGCAGTTTTATTTCCTACCCCACTTAAAGAAACTAATTCACTTTTTTTTGACGGAACTTTGCCATTAAATCTTTCACAAATATCCTTACTTGCAAGAATAATATTTTTTGCTTTATTTTTGTAAAGACCACACGAAAATATTATTTTTTCAAGCTCTTCTTGTTTCAATTCCTTCATTTCTTCGGGCGTTTTTGCAATCTTAAAAAGATCTTTTGTTATTTTATTAACCCTTTTGTCTGTGCATTGAGCTGACAAAATCACTGCCACTAACAATTCAAATGGATTACTAAACACAAGTTCACAATCTGCCTGAGGAATTAATTCATCAAAATTTTTGATAATTTCTTTTGCATTCATTTTTCCCTACTTCATTATTGGAAATAAAACAGTGTCTCTTATGTTAGGCAAATCAAATAAGAACATTATAAATCTGTCAATTCCAAATCCAAGCCCAGACATCGGAGGCATTCCATGTTCCATTGCAAGAAGGAAATCTTCGTCAACATCCATTGTCTCATCATCACCTTGCGCCTTTTCTTCAAGCTGAGCTTCCAAAGCTTGTCTTTGAACAATTGGATCAATAAGTTCGGAATAAGCATTGCACATTTCCACCCCACAAGCTACTACTTGAAACACATCAACAACTCTATTGTCTTCATCGTTTCTTCTTGCAAGTGTTTTAAGGACAGCTGGGTAATTATAAAGTATTGTAGGCCCAACTATGTTCGCCCTGATCTTTCTTTTGTAGATAAAATCTATAAGGGTTCTAACGCACTTACATTCTTCCAATTCTTCACTTTTAAATAACCCTGATTTAACAACCTTTTCTTTAAATTCATCGACATCAGTAATATCAAGGTATTCAAAGCCTAATATCTTTTTCATCTCCTCAGCATAATTAATTCTTTCCCATTTTTCTGCTCCGAAGTCAAGTTCTTTGCCCTGATATGTGAGTTTTGTTGTTCCGATAGTCTCGTTTAATAGTTTTCTAATCAAGTTTTTAAAGAATTTAATGTTATCCTCATAATCCCAATAAGCAGCGTACCATTCAACCTGGGTAAATTCTTGTAGGTGCTGAAAATCCATTCCTTCATTTCTAAAATCCTTTCCTAATTCAAACACTCTGTCAAAACCACCAGCTGAGCACATTTTGAGCCAAGTTTCAAAGGCAATTCTCAAATTACATTCAAGATCGAGAGCATTATGTTTTGTAAAAAATGGTTTTGCACTAGCACCTGAAATATTTGTTTGTAATATTGGCGTTTCCACCTCAAAAAATCCGTTATCTTCGAGTTCCCTTCTTATAATTGAGCATATTTTACTTCTGCAAAGAAAAACTTCCCTAGACTTTTCATTGGAAATAATGTCCAAGTATCTTTGTCTGTATCTAGATTCTGTGTCAGTTAACCCGTGGAACTTCTCAGGAAGAGGCCTCATAGCTTTTGAAAGCAATGTAACTTTTTCGGCTTTTATGGTTATTTCTCCTGTTTGAGTTGTGTAAACTTCTCCTTCAACACCCACAAAGTCACCTATATCAATCATTTTTTTATAAAATTCATAGGCCTTTTCATCAAGTTCGTTTCTGCCAACAGACACTTGTATCTTTGACTCTATGTTTCTTATCTGCATAAAGCCAAATTTTCCCATTATACGGCGAAAGACTATCCTTCCTGCAACCCTAACAGTTTCTCCAATTTTTTCACGAGCCTGCTTAATTGAACAGGAACAATCGAATTTACTTTTATAAGGAATTTCACCCATGGCCTTTAATTCTTCAATTTTCTTTTTTCTAACATCAACTTCGCTAGAAAGATTTTGTATTTCTTGCATTTTATTCTCCCTTTTTTTTCTTGTTTAAAATATCATAAAAAGCAAAAAAAGTCAAACTTTTAATACTTCTTTTCATAATATCTTAAATTTTTGAGTATTTTTTGATAATATTGCTCTGTTTCTTTAAAAGGGATCTTTTTTAATTGACCATTTTCAAAATATTCAGGATTAGAAATCCACTTCGTCACATTACCCATTCCTGCGTTATAAGCACAAATGGCAAGCTGAGTATCATCAAAGTAGTTTATCAAGTATGATATATAGTAACAACCATATTTAATATTTTTTTCTGGATTCATTAACAAAGATTCCTCGAATTCCTCTCCAAGCTTATCTGCTATCCAGCTTCCAGTACTTGGCATTATTTGCATTAAGCCAAGAGCCCCCTTTGAGGATTCTCGGTCTTTTTTATATCCACTTTCAACATTTATTACTGATGCAACCAAACTTGGATTTAATTGGTTTAAATTGGAATAATAGTTTATTTCTTGGCTGTACTTAATTGGATAAAAATATCCATAAAAACAATTTATGGAAAAAAGCAGTAAAACACAAGCCAGAGCTATCCAAAAAATCGAAAAAAAAGTTTTCATAAAACTATTTTATGAAAACATCACTTTTGTATTCAATTTTTTATTCTTTTACGAATGAGTATCTCCCATTTTTAAAGACATATCTTAAAAATCCACCAAAACTTGAATATCTTCCTCTGCTTAGAATACTTTTAGCTTGAATGTAATCCTCAGGCATAATCTTTACTGAAAGCCCACAAGTCTTCCCAGCTTCTTTTGGAGTGGGAATAATCGCCGAAGCAATGCCAAACTTTTTTAGGTTGTTAGCATAAGAAAAAGCTTCTGTTCTTGACCAAAAAACTATAATGATATATTCCATAATCTTTCTCCTTATGCACAATTTCTCCCCATTTTCACTATACTAAATTAGAGAACAAAATGTTCATAAAGGAGAAAATATGATTTATTTTGATAATAGCGCCTCAACCTTAGTAAAACCCAAAGAAGTACAACAAATGGTTAACTTAGCAATGAACAAATTTTCTGCAAATCCGGGCAGAAGTGGGCACAGACAAAGTCTTTTAACAGGCTCTGAGGTAGAAAATGTTCGTCAAAACTTAGCTGATTTTTTTTGCTTTTCAAATCCTGAGCGAGTTATCTTCACGCAAAATTGTTCTGATGCCCTTAACCTTGCAATTTTAGGTTCGGCAAAACAAAATGGTCATGTTATATGCACAGAAAACGAGCATAACTCATCTTTAAGACCTTTACAGTACCTTAAAGAAAAAGGAATAATAAATTACACAATTGTTAGTCAAAGCGAAAAAAAAGGCATAACAAAAAATGACATAGAAAAAAACATTTTACCGAACACCTATTTAATCATATGCAATCATATTTCAAATGTTAATGGTGATAAAGCAGAGATTGAAGAAATTGGAAAGCTTTGCCAAAGCAAAAATATACTTTTTTTAGTCGATGGTGCTCAAAGTGCTGGCCACGAAGAAATTAATATGGAAAAATTTAAAATTGATATGCTTGCAATAGCTCCTCATAAGGGATTTTATTCCCTGCAAGGCCTAGGCGTTCTTTTGCTCTCGGAAAAAGCAAATATTTCACCAATAAGATTTGGGGGTACAGGAACAAATTCTCTTGAACTAAATCAGCCTTCAATTTTGCCCGAGAGATTTGAAGTTGGCACATTACCAACCCCAGCTATCCTTGGACTTGGTGGAGGCCTTATATTTGTCAAAAATAATTACAAAGAAATAAGAGAAAAGCTTGAAGATCTGACAACCTTTCTACACTATGAATTATCCAAATTGCCGATAAAAATTTACACCCACCCAGATAACGCAAATGGAGTTTTGTCCTTTAATATCCCTTCTCTACACTCCAATGAAGTTTGCTCAATCTTAAACGAGAAATGGGGAATATGCACAAGAGGTGGTTACCACTGCGCTCCAAAAAAACACCAATCATTAAATACACTGGAAACAGGAACTGTCAGGGTCTCATTTTCATATTTCAATAGCATAAATGAAGTACAAAAATTGTTAGGCGCAGTAAAAAATATTTTAAAATCTTCAAAGATTTAAAAGGCTATTGCGCATTATAAAATCCAGCATATGCTGGATTTTTAATTCCGTCTAATCTTTTTTTATTAAGCTAAAGATTTATATTTTAAAGATTATTCTTCTGCAATTTTCACAAACAAGAATTCCTTCTCTTTCCAGTTTAGAAACAGAAGATGCAGGCACTTCCATATGACAACCTCCACAACAACGATTGTTAAGAGGAACTAGCACAGGGAAGATTCTATCCCTTCTTCTTTTTGCATATTCTTCAAGTAAATTTTTGTCAATATTCTTTTCTATTACTGCGAGTTCTTTCTTTAATTCATTAATCTTAGGGCTGGCATCTTCAACTTCCTTATCATAAGCTTCCTTAAATTGCTTAAATTTTTCACCTGCATTTTTATAAGCAACCTTAGTCTTATTAAACTCAGCAAGCACAGCATTAGCCATTTCAGCAAGCTTTGTTGCCTTTTTGTCCAAAACCACAAGATTTTGCATTAATTTTTCTTTTAACGAGAGAGCGCTATCTAATTCTTCTGCGCTTAACTTTTCTAAATCTTTGCCTAGAATTTCCTTGATCTTAAGTTTGTTTTGATCCGCAACGGCAAAAAGATTTTGAATTTCCTTCGCTATTTGACTTGCCTGAGATTCAAGCTTTTCAGATTTTTGTTGGGATTCTTTTGCAATTGCCGAAAGCTGAGCACATTTTTGCTTATTTGCACTCTGAGTTAATTGTTTTTCAAGTTGAAATAATTTTGAATCCACTTTTTGATATTCAACTAAGTTTTTAATTTCCATATTTCTTCTTCCTTTTAATATTTTAATCCATAAAATCAACAAGTCTCTTGCTTCTGTTTGGATGTTTTAATTTTCTTAATGCTTTTGCTTCAATTTGCCTAATTCTTTCACGAGTAACTCTAAATTCTCTACCAACTTCTTCAAGCGTCTTTGCCTTGCCATCATTAAGCCCATATCTTTGCCTTATGACCTCTTGCTCACGAGGAGTTAATGTGTCTAAAACAGCCAGCAGTTGCTCCCTAAGCATACTTTGAGATGCGTGATCAATCGGTGATTTTGCGGACTCGTCTTCAATAAAATCAGCCATTTTGCTGTCATCTTCTTCCCCAACTGGTGTTTCAAGTGAAACTGGATCTTGAGCAATTTTTTGAATCTCTATTACTTTTGACTCTGGAATCTCCATTGCCTCAGCAATCTCCGCTGTGGTAGGCTCTCTGCAAAGTTTTTGAGTTAACTGTCTACTAACTCTTCCAAATTTGTTTATTGTTTCAACCATATGAACTGGAATTCTGATTGTTCTTGATTGATCAGCTATTGCCCTTGTAATAGCTTGTCTTATCCACCAAGTAGCATAGGTAGAAAACTTAAACCCCTTAGAATAATCAAATTTTTCTACAGCCTTTAACAGCCCCAAATTCCCCTCTTGAATTAAGTCCAAAAAAGACAAAGGTGTCTTAGAAACCCATTTTTTAGCACAGCTAACAACAAGTCTTAAATTTGCTTCACAGAACTTTGCCTTAGCATATTCATCTCCAGCCAAAATTCTCTTAGCAAGTTCAGTTTCTTCCTCACTTGAAAGAAGAGGGACTTTACCTATATCTTTAAGATACATTTTTACCGGGTCATCAACTCTTATACTTGAAACAATATCAGCAAAATTTTCATCTTTTGTCAAATCCTCCTCAGAGGAATGAATAATTTTTATTCCTCTGCTTTCCATTTGATCCAAAAAATATCTAATGTCATCTACTGACACCTCATACTTCGAAAGGCGAAAATAAACATCGTCCTCATTAATAGATCCTTTTTTTTGAGCAATTTCAATTATTTTTTTAAGCTCGACTTCCTTTTTTACATCAGCCATAAAAATCCTCCAAGTTTTTCTCTTTCAATTTTTTTGATATGTTTTGAAGCCAAAGCATAATTTTTCGCCTTTCTCCAACATCTCTCTCTTCACTAAATTTTTTGGAAATTTCTTGTTGCTTTTCCTTCAAAATTCCTTCTGCAATACTCCAAACACACTCTTGAAAATACTTTTTTTCAATACCCTCAAATTCTTCAAAATTAAAGTAGATAACATCTTGTAGAAGTGGATTATTATCCACATCAAATTCATCAAAGATTGAAGAAACGCTTTTTCCACTTTCTACAATTTCAAGAATATCATTTCTGTTTGGTAAAAGTTTTTTATAATTAATTTTTGGATTTAAATAATCTTTTTTATACAAAATAGATGCCAAAATAAACTTCTCTGCTTTAATATTCCCATTTTCTCGCACAATTAAAACATTTTCTTGCTTTTTAGCTCCTTGTTTAACCGCACCACTTTTTCCTGTTAAATCTCTCCTTAATACCTCGACAGGTATGTTAGTTAAATCTCTTATTTTATCTAAATAAGGCTCTTGGGATGAGGCATCTTCTAATTTTGCCAGATGATTTAATACTTCTTTAACAAATTTTCCTTTTTCATCAGATTTAGCTAAATCATACTTTTCCATCTCTGTCTTTATTAAGTAATCCATAACCGGTAAGGCATTATTTATGTAACTTTCTAATCCATCTTTACACTCCGATTTTAAAACCTCATCAGGGTCTTTTCCACTTGGTAAACAAACAATTTTAATGTTTAAGCCAGCATTTTTTAGAATGTCAATAGACCTCAATGTTGCTTTAACCCCTGCCGAATCACCATCAAAGCAGATTAAGACATTATCACATAATTTTTTTAATTCTTTTGCGTGATTTTCTGTAAGAGCTGTCCCCATACAAGCAACAGTAGATCTAAATCCTGCACGGTGCATTGCAATAACATCAATTTGACCTTCAACAAGAATAATCTGACTAAGCCCGCCAGATTGCTTTAATTTCTTTAATAAATTAATTCCAAAAACCACCCTATTTTTTTGAAACACTATTGTTTCTGCCGTGTTTTTATACTTAGCGTAATCAGATTTTTCAAGAATTCTTGCACTAAAACCAATACATTCATTAAATGAATTAAATATAGGGAAAATCAATCTTCCACCCATAACATCATAATAATTTGAGCTTCCCTCTTTTTTAGCAATCAATCCCGCAAGGAGCATTTCCTCATAAGAAAACCCTTGTTTTTTAAGATGGCTAACAAGGTCTGTCCAAGAATTGCTGTAACCAATTTTAAAGTCTTCAAGCTCCCTTCGTGTGAAACCACGAGATTTTATGTATTCCTGTGCTTTTTTTGCACTATCCAAATATAAATTTGATTGATAATGTTTATATGCACAATCAAGCACCTTTATTATCCTATCTTTTTCCTTCTTTTTCTTTATGACCTGATCGTCAACTCCTGAAAGTTCGGGCAATTCCATCTGGCAATTCTCTGCAAGAATTTTAACTGCATCCATAAAATCACAAGATTCCATTTTTTCTACAAATCTTATAACATCTCCACCCTCTTTACAACCAAAACAGTGATAAAATCCCTCTGGGTCAACACAAAAAGAGGGGGTCTTTTCAGTGTGAAAAGGACAACACCCCCAATATTTTCTACCTTTTTGTTCTAGCCTCACATATTTCGAAACAACATTAACAATATCGCTTTTTCTTTTAAGTTCGTCGAGCCACTGTGCAGAATAACCCTTTTGCAATAAATTACCTCTAAAAATTGTATTCATAAGTAATATACCACGCAAAAATTAGTTTTCCTCTAAAATTTTTAAAAAAAACAGAAAAATTTTCTGTTTTTTTGATTTTTTTTAGTAATTAACTTCAATAAGACCATATTTTTCGTCTTTTCTCTTATAAAGAACATTAACTTTTCCTGTTTCAGCGTTAAGGAAGATAAAGAATTCATGATCTAATCTTTCCATCATTTCTTTTGCATCTTCAACCAAAATAGGGTCAAGGTCAAACGATTTTTTCTTATAAACCTCGGCAAGTGGCTTTGGTTTTTTTTCTATAAACTCAAAAGGCATTGTTTTCACTTTTTGTTTTGTGACAGCCTTTAATTTCTCGTTTTGTCTTACAATTTGTCTTTCAATCTTAGGAAGAGCCAAATCTATGTTTGCAAACATATTATCACTTTCCACTTCTCCTCTATATAAAACACCTTTGTTAACAATTGTAATTTCAAGTTTTTCCCTTTTATTTTGTTCACTTGCAACCACTCTTGCACTTGCGTCCTGGCCAAAATATTTGTCAAGCCTACCAATTTTTTCGCTTATAATTTCCTTTAATTTCTTAGATATTTTATACTTTTTTTCTATGAATTCAATTTTCATACTCTTTCCTCCTACTTGTATTATATCATTATGAGGTTTAATTTCAAAATGTTTTTAAACTCCTTCCGAAGAAAATAACAACTCTTTTCCATCACTATCAATTACAATAGTTCCTTTCTTCATAAGTTCTCCCATCAATATTTTTTCTGCAATCCTGTCTTCAACTTCTTGTTCCAAATATCTTTTTAAAGGCCTTGCACCATAGCCTGCAACTTTTCCCTTCTCTACAATAAATGAAAGAGCTTCTTCTGTAATTTTTAAAGAAAGGTCTTTGTCTTTTAACCTCTTGTTTACATTGGAAATAAGAATTTTTGCAATTTCAACCATTTCGCTATCTGATAATGGATTAAATATACAAATACTATCTATTCTGTTAATAAATTCTGGCTTAAATCTTTGCTTTAATGCGTCAAGATAAATTTGTTTATCTTCAACCTTTTCTTGATCTCCAAATCCCAGTTTTCTGTTAGAGGCAACCTCTTTTGCTCCAAGGTTACTTGTCATAATTATAATAGTGTTCTTAAAGCTTACAGTTCTTCCTTGTCCATCAGTTAGTCTTCCATCGTCAAGAATTTGCAAAAGTGCATTGAAGATGTCTGGATGAGCTTTTTCTATTTCGTCAAATAACACAACCGAATACGGCTTTCTTCTGACCTGTTCTGTGAGTTGCCCTCCCTCATCAAAACCAACATACCCAGGAGGAGAACCGATTAATTTTGACACAGAATGACTTTCCATATATTCACTCATATCAATTCTTATGATATTGTTTTCATTGTCAAACATAGCCTCTGCAATAGCTTTTGAAAGTTCTGTTTTACCAACACCAGTTTCACCCATAAAGAGGAAAGAACCAATCGGTCTTTTGCTGTCTTGAAGCCCCACTCTTGAGCGCCTTATAGCCCTTGAAACAGCCTTAATCGCCTCATCTTGTCCAATAACTCTTTTATGAAGAATTTCTTCAAGATGCAAAAGTTTTTCTTTTTCGCCCTCAGTTATCCTCGTAACAGGAATACCCGTCCACTTTGAAACAACACTAGCAATTTCCTCCGCGCCGATAGTCTTGGATTGATTTCTTGTATTAATTCCAAGCTTTTCAGTCTTGGCTTTAAGCTCGTCTTCAAGTTTTATTATCTCTGATTGAAGCTTGGCTGCTTTTTCATAATTTCTTTGTATAGATGCCTCATCTCTGTTTGAGGAAAGCTGTTTGATTTGGTCTTCAATAACTCTAAGCTCATGTGGTTTTAATGTAAAGTTAACCTTTGCCTTACTACTTGCTTCGTCAATTAAATCAATGGCTTTGTCTGGCAAACTTCTGTCCATAATATATCTATCAGATAAAACTGCCGCCGCCTCAATAGCCTCATTTGAAATAGTAATCTTATGGAATGCTTCATACGAGTCTCTCAATCCTTTTAAAATCTGAATTGTTTGTTCAACAGAAGGTGGATTGACAAGAATCGGTTGAAATCTTCTTTCCAAAGCCTTATCTTTTTCTATAAATTTTCTGTATTCATCGGTAGTTGTCGCCCCTATTGTTTGCATCTCTCCTCTTGCAAGATATGGCTTTAACATATCTGCTGGGCTTGCCTCTCCTTTTTCTGAACCGGCCTGAGCAAGAGTATGCAACTCATCTATAAAAACAATAATATTCTTGCTGGAAATAATAAGGTCAATTGCACCTTTAAGTTTTTCTTCCATTGCTCCCCTATATTTTGTTCCAGCCATAAGCCCGCCAATTTCCAAAGAGAATATTACCTTGTCTTTTAAAATTTCAGGAACATCTCCCGAAACAATAGCTTGTGCTAGTCCTTCAACGACAGCCGTCTTACCAACACCAGCCTCTCCAATTAAAACAGGATTATTTTTTGTTTTTCTGCAAAGTATTTCAATCACTCTTTGAATTTCTTCCTCTCTGCCAATAACTGGATCAAGCTTATGTTCTTTTGCTTTAAGAGTAATATCAACCCCCATTTCTAAAAGTTTGTCAGGAAGTGCGCTTTTTAAGCCAGACGCAGACTTTTCTTCATTTTGAACATCTTTTTCGGAAACTTGTAAACTTGCATAAGTTTTTGCTTTAAGTTCGTTTAAATTAACTCCATAGTGATTTTCCAAAAGTTTTAATGCCACAGAGCCAGGGCTTGAAAGCAAGGCAAGTAGCAAATGTTCTGTTCCAATAAAGGTATGTCCCATTTGCAAGGCTATTTGCTGGGCTATTCTAAACAAATCTTTTACCCTTGGAGAAAGCTCCACACTCCCATAAAGAGATTCCCCCATTGAATTTTCTTCAAACAATAAAAACATATCCTCTTCGCTTACGCCATATTGAGAAAGAAGGGTCGAAGCAATGCTGTCCTTAACAGTTGTTAAGCCATATAAAATATGCTCCGTTCCAACAACATCACTACCAAAACGCAAGGCGATTTTTGATGCATTTTTTATAACCTTTTCAATATTATCTGAAAATGTTCCCGACATAAAATTCATATTTAACCTCCAATAACAACCAAATTTTTTACTCTTTTGGATATATACTCAGCTCGGACAACATTTTCCTCTTTTTCTTTTGAAAATTTTATAATTTCCTTTAAAGTTGCCCCTCCGCCATGATAATAAAGCTTCATAAACATCTCTTGGTCCTTAATTGAAAAAAAATTAAAATAACTTCCAAGCTTTAAAAGGGATAAAAGTTTAATCATTTCTTTTTCTGAAATACTATAACAACAAGTTAAAATTCCGTATGCCCTTTGAACTTCATCTTTTATTTCGCTATAATTGTTGTCAAAAATCTGCTGTCTTAAACTCTCCTCTTGTGCACAAATATCAAGAAAAAAGTCTGACACCTTGTCTATAATCTGCTCCTCACTAAGTCCAAGTGAGTGCTGATTGGAAATTTGGTAAATGCTTCCAAGCCCCTCACTTCCCTCTCCATAAATACCTCTAAAAGTTAGCCCATATTTTCTGGCTTCTTCTGTTAATTCCTTTATCTTATTAAGCCTTTGAATTGCCGGAATAAAAACCATCACCGAAGCTCTCATTCCCGTTCCAAGGTTTGATGGGCTTGATGTCAAAAATCCATATTCATCATCAAAAGAGATATTGAAATGATTTATTATACTTTCGTCAATAGGTAAAAGATTATTATAGGCCTGTTGCAAATCAAACCCCTTCACTATACTTTGCTCTCTTAAATGATCTTCTTCCCCAACCATTATAATTATATTTTCATCTTCATTTGTAACAACAGCTGATATGTCTCTATTTTCAATTAACTCTTTGCTTATAATATGTCTTTCAAGCATAGCGCTACACTTTGAGATAGATATTTTGGAAAGAGGAAGATATGTAAAATCTCCCATATGTTCAAACAAGGCTTTTGTTGACTGAGTTAAAAAATCAATTTGATTTTTGTCGGTCAATTTGTTCATAAAATCAATACCCGAAAAGTTTCGAGCCAGCCTAATTCTGGAAGATATTGCTACATTACTATAATTGTGCATTCTTTCTCCTTGTGCCTCTGCCTATATGTTTTTTGCCTTGATACATACTGTTTAGTGCCAATCTAAGATTATCAATCTCTTGATAACAATGTTCGCACCCAACGAATCCACTTTCAAAAATGTCTTCATAAGAGGTTTTACAATGACTACAAATATTATTCATCTTCTTCCCTTTTTTCTATCCCTTTCATAGTAAGGGCAATCCTTTTTTTATTTAAATCAACGCTTAATATTTTAACTTCAACTTTTTGTCCAACCTTTAAGGCTTCACTTGGGTGTTTTATGAATGAATCAGAAATTTGGGAAATATGAACAAGCCCGTCTTGGTGAACACCAATATCGACAAATGCTCCAAAATCTATAACATTTCTAACTGTGCCGGTAAAAATCATTCCTTCTTTTAAATCTTCCATTGTTATAACATCGCTTCGTAAAATCGGTTTTGGCATTGATTCACGAATATCTCTTCCCGGTTTTAAAAGTTCTTTTATAATATCCCTAAGTGTTGGTTCGCCAATGCCAAGGCTCTTTGCAACGTTTTCAAAGCCTTTAAGCTCGACAAGTTTTGGCAAACTGTCTAAGTTATTATTCTTAACATCTTGCTCGGTAAAGTTGAACATAGTCAAAAGTTTTCTCGTCGCCTCATAACTTTCTGGGTGAACACCAGTATTATCTAAAATGTTTTCGCCTCCAACAATACGCAAAAATCCAGCACATTGCTCGAATGCCTTAGGGCCAAGTTTACTTACCTTTAAAAGATCATTTCTATTCTTAATTCCGCCTTCTTTTGCTCTAAATAAAGCAATATTTTTAGCTATTGACATATTAAGTCCCGAAACATATGACATAAGACTTGGAGACGCCGTGTTTAAATCAACGCCAACGCTATTAACACAGTCTTCAACAACACCCGTTAAAACCTCCGTCAACCTGTTTTGAGGCATATCATGCTGATACTGACCAACCCCTATTGATTTAACATCAATCTTAATCAGTTCCGCCATTGGGTCTTGAAGTCTTCTTGCAATGGAAACAGCACTTCTAAGTGCAACATCATAGTCCGGAAATTCCTCTGCTCCAAGTTTTGACGCACTGTAAACAGATGCCCCTGCCTCACTTACAACAGCATAGCTAACCGGCCTATTCACATGCTTAATAAGTTCTGCCACAAAAATTTCTGCCTCTTTTGACGCCGTTCCGTTTCCAATCGAAATAACATCAACTTTATACTTTTCTATGAGTTCTTTTAGTTTCTGTATAGATTCTTCTGTCTTATTTTGAGGAGGAGTTGGATAAATAACCGTTGTTGCAAGAACATCTCCACTTCTGTCAATAACGGCAATTTTACAACCCGTCCTATAAGCCGGATCAAGACCAAGAATAATGTTGTTTTTTAAAGGAGCTTCCATTAAAAGAGGCTTTAAGTTAAGTTCAAACATTTTAATTGCGCCTTCGTTTGCAATATCTGTGAGATAGTTTCTGCATTCTCTTTCAAGCGAAGGGAACAAAAGCCTGTCATAGGAATCTTTGATCACTTCTTCTATAATAACATTTGTGTCTTCATTATCCTTTTTAAAATGCTTGTTTATTAATTTGATCGACAATTCTTCTTCAATAACCAGGTCGACTTTTAAGCACTTTTCTCTTTCTCCCCTGTTTATTGCCAAAATCCTGTGAGAAGGAATATTTTTGATTTCCTGCTTAAATCCAGCATAGGTTTCATAAGTTGCACTGTTATCATTTTCAACAAGCTCACAACAAATCTTTGCCTTTTCAAGAAGAAGTTCTCTTAACTGCTTTCTTAGCTCTGCGCTGTCAGAAATTCTTTCTGCAACAATATCTTTTGCCCCAGCAACAGCTTCTTCAACCGATAAAACTTCGTCTGACAAATATTTTTCAGCCTCCTTGCTTAAAACAAAAGCTTTTGATTGAGCCTGCAAAACATCGGCAAGCCCTTCAAGCCCCTTGCTAATAGCAATTGACGCCCTTGTCTTTCTCTTAGGTTTATATGGCCTATAAATATCTTCAACTTCGGTTAGTGTCCTTGCATCGTTAAGAGCCTTCGCAAGTTCCTCTGTCCATTTACCTTGCTCCTCAATGTTCTTTTGAACCTTTTCTTTTTCTGCAGAAAGATTTCTTAAATATTTAAGTCTATCTGCAAAATTCCTTAAAATTTGGTCATCACAAGTTCCGTGCATTTCCTTTCTGTATCTAGCGATAAAAGGAATGGTGCATCCCTCGTCAATAAGATTTATAATGTTGTTTGAATAATCAAGTCTAATTCCAAATTCACTTGCAAGTTGCTCTGCTATTTGCATATTAATTTTTCTCCTTTAATTTTTCAATAATTTTTTCACATTCAATTTTAACATTTTCATAAAGTTTTTGATCGAATTCTATCTTGCCTCTTTCAGAAAGAGCAAATTCCAAAACTTCATCAAATTTTAATATTGTTGGATCCTTTAAAAGCCCTCTGTTGACAACTCCTGCTAATTTGATTTCATCAATTATGTTATTATTTATCGGTGAGCATAACTTCACATCAATTTCCATATTTTTCATAGAATAAACATTTGCCACACCTTTTCCAAGGTTTAGGGAGTCGAAAAGACTGACAACTACTTTTGCACCGTAAGAAGCAATTTTTGCAAAATCATCTTTATCAGCATATATTCCTCCATAAACACTGCAATCTCTGTCAAACAACCCCACTTTTTCAATATAGTCAGCAGGTGGCATATCAAACAAAGAGTTAAGCATTCCTGTTTTTTGCAGGTCGTCAAAAAGCGTAACTAAAACCGGCAATTTATATTTACCCGAATATAACGAAACAGTGTTAGTTAAATCGTCCCCATCAAGATATGGATCCACCATAACTGCAAGCTCAATTTTGCTAGACTTAAATTCCTTAACTATTTCTGGCAAATCATCTATGTCTTTGGCCTTTAAGTAAATCCTTCCTTTGAGTCCAAATTCTTCAAAAATACTTCTACATAAAACTGGATCAAGCGAAACAACATCAATCTCCGAAACACCAAGCTTAATATTTTCAAGTAGACAAAATTTGATTATATTTTCCAAATCCTTTTGACACAAACCATATTCCCTCAAAAATTCCTTTGAAGAAAGTTCAAAGAATCTTTCTTGCCACACAAGAATTTCCTTTGTGTCATAATGTTTTTTTATTAGGTTTAAGAACGGCAAGGAAAGGCTGTTTTTAAAAGCAAATGCCGATATATTTTTATCATAATAATTCATTCACATCACCTATATGCATATATTTTAACAAAGCTCTAAAAAAAAAGCAAACAAATACACTGCATTGCTAGTTTAAAACATTATGATGTGACTAAGTTTAAATAATTACTTAAAATCTCTTGACAAAACAAAAAAAATAGAATAAAATTAAAAAGAATTTTGAAATTAGAAGGTGGTGAGAAGGTTGACTACAGTTAAGGTTGGAGAGAACGAAAATCTTGAAAGTGCTTTAAAGCGCTTTAAAAGAAAATGCCAAAAAGACGGAATTATCGGCGATATCCGTAAAAAAGAAGCATACTTAAAGCCAAGTGTTGCAAGAAAGAAAAAGAGCGAAGAAGCAAGAAAAAGAGCAAGAAAATCAAGATAAATTTATTAATAAAAAATCACCGGAAAATCTGGTGATTTTTTATGTCCTAACAATAATAGCTATTCCTTTTTTCTAAAAAGCTTTTCCCATGGGAGAAAGGGAACGAGCAAAAAAATACCAAGAACACTTACAATAGGATAAAGAACTGATACTATTTGTCCAAAACCCAAAAAACTTGCAAAAAAAGGGAAAAATACTGAAATAAAAATATTAAAAAAGCCAAACACACCCAGTTTTTTAAGTGATTGAGAAATTGTAAAAACAAGGGAAATAAGAGTTGTTAAACACCCCAAAAATATAACTACTCGCATAAGCGTATATATTTTTCCAGAACTAATTTCCAAAAGAGGCATAGACAAAAGCAAACTGCCTTCATTGCCCAAAAGAACAAAATTAATAAAGGTCAAAAGTAATGCCAAAATTAAGGAAGCGAAAAAACTCACAATAAGAATTTGTTTTTTTGTCATATCTTGCCCAAGCATTCCCATCACTAAACAGCTTGTCGAAACATTCATAACTACATACAAGATTGAAAACAAACTCCCTGAAAAAAAATCCCCGTTAACAAAGCTCTGGCTTTGACCAACATTTTTAATTAGGCACCCAAACAAAACAACAATAGTAAAAGGTATTAAGTAAGAATTAATCTTAGCAAGAAGTCCCACTCCTTTTTGAGAAACAATAACACAACCAATTAAAAGAGAAATTATTAGAAAAATATCAATCCATTTAATGCCTGTGCTTATAGTCGCAGTTGTTCCTGCAAACATTGATGATGTGAAGACCAAACTCACAACAACAGAAATAATTAAAAATGCCTTGGAACTATAAAATTTTTGGACGCCTTTTTTGCCATAATATAAAATCCAATAGAAAACTCCGAAAAACAAAAGAAAAGCTATCGGAATAAAAACATACGAAAGCCAACCAAATCTTGAAAAAAACACAGCAATTTCTTTACCACTAGCAAATCCCGAGCCTATAACCATTCCAATTATAAGCATAACTTTTCCAAATTCTTTCATATTTTAGTATATAGCATTAAACTAAATAATATGTTTTATTGCAAATAATTAATTTAGCTAACAAAAAAATAATTGATTTTATGAATTTATTTTATAAATAAACTCAAAATAAGAATATGAGTAAGAATTTTGCTTTATATGTTTTAATTTTAATGATAATAGTTTGCATGGTAACAAACATTTTTGTGTACCCTGTTTTTTCCAAATACACAAATCTCACATCAAAGGAAGTAGAGAGCATAAACAACTATCATGAAACCGAACTTTACCCTCAGGACAATCCCCAAAAAGAGCCTGCACCGAGTGAAGAAGAGCCAACTCTACCACCCGAACCAGAAGATCCACCAGAAGATGAAAGCCCAGAAAAAGACCCCGTAAAAGTTTCAAATCTTAACTGGTTTGACTCTGTCCACGCACAATTCCCTACCTACACAAAAACGAGGGTAATTGACATAAAATCGGGGCTGACTTACTATGTATACCGAAACGGTGGGCATTATCACGCAGATGTCGAGCCAATTAACAAAGAAAATACCGATATTTTTTTCAAGATATATAATTATGAATGGAGTTGGACAAGGAGACCTGTTTGGGTAGAAATATTGCCAAACTTTTGGGTTGCTGGAAGTATAAATGGATATCCTCATGGAAACGCGTACATAAAAGACACCGGAATGGAAGGACACACCTGCATACACTTTCTTTTAAGCAAAACTCATGGAACTAAAAGAGTAGACGAAGCACATCAAGCCTGCGTTGCTTACGCCTACGAACATGGCGATGAAATTAGTAACTATTTGTGATATCTAATATTATTTAAAATTGTATAAGCCCGATAAATTTGTTCTAAAAGCATAATCCTTGCAAGATTATGTGGGAAAGTACTTAATCCAAAAGACAGTTTTTCGCTGGCTTTTTTCTTAACATTTTCGCTCACCCCAAATGAGGAACCTATAATAAAGGTAAATTCGCTTTGCCTTAAAGAAAGCGAGTTAATTTTTTGGGCAAAATCTTCACTTGAAAAATTTTTCCCCTCCCTGTCCATTAAAATTATGTAACCCTTGCATTTTGCGAGTATATCTTTGCCTTCTTTTTCGAGCGTAATTTCTGGTGAACTTTCATTATTCTTTTCTTCAACCTCAAAAATGTTTAATTTGCAAAATCGTGAAAGTCGTTTTTGATATTCTTTCTCGGCCTCTTTCCAAAAACTTTCCTTTAAATTCCCAACACACAAGAGATTAATAGTTATCATAGCACCCCCCAAATAAAAGTAAAAATAGTAATAATTGCAAGAAGAATGAAGGATAAAACACAAAAAGCAACGGCATAAGGATCTTTCTTTTCTTCTTTGATTTCTTCAATTACAAAAAAATTTTTAATGTCTTCCGGAGTAATTTTAATCTTAGAAGAAGTGTTTTCAATTTCATTGTTAGGTTTACTTATATTAGTTAAAAACATTTGCCTTTTAATTATTTTTTCCAAATCTCCCCTTATCTTCACTGCACTCCTTTTAACCCCTTCAAAAACCAAAAGTTTTGACAGAAATTTCAAAGTATATAAAAGCAAAATAACAAGCAACACAACAAACAACAATCCAAGGATCAAATTTCCTGAAATTAAAGCAGAAAGATTATTTAAAATCTTTCCAAACCCCAGCCCCCTGACATTTGAAAATGTAAGAAAAACACTAAGAGCATTATTCATAAAGTGGATAATCATTGCAGGAATAATCGAGAAAGTTTTACTAGTTAAATATCCAAGGAAAATGCCTATTAAAGTTGCATAAAAAAACTGCTCGATATTAAGATGCAAAAGTCCAAAAAGCAAAGAGGATATTATAATTGCCTTCCAAAAACCAAACGGCGTTTCTGCACTTAAAATCATACCTCGATGAGCAAATTCTTCACAAATAGCAGGCAAAACGGCTGTGAAAAATATGTTGACAAATAAAAGCCAAACGGGATATTCTGTGATCACACTAACAGCCCTATTTGGGTCATAACCAAAAGCCCTTATTAAAGAATTAAAAAAAGATGAAACAAAAATGTTTAAAAAGAAAACTATAAACCCAATTAAAATTGACAAAAGAATTCCATAATTAGACATCTTTTGAACCCTATAAAAATGCAGAGTTTGTCTAATCTTTCTCTTACTGAGTAAAGAATACAACAAAACAGAGCCCCCAAAAAGTATTCCCACTTGAACAATTAAACTAAAAACATATCCCGTAAAAGTACCAAAAAAATTTAATAATCCAAAAGCAGATAACATTCTAATGGTCACAAAACAAATGGCTATTAAAAAATATATAGCATAAGAAATTTTTAAATTTTTATTCTCTTCTTTCATATCCTTAGTATATTCTCCAACTGCTACCTTAATTCATAAATGCTGAAACCACGTTTATTATAAACAAGCATCCTGCCAAAACTATTCCAATAATCATATTTAAAGATGCAAGTTTACCACTATTTTGAATCTCACTTCCTTCAAAAATCATAGTTTGTGATTCTAGTTTTTTTTCTTTTTTAAAGAAAAATCTTTCAATGATGTAAAGAATTCCTGCAACAACAAACAGCAATCCAACAGCCAAAACCCAAAACGCAATTTTGTTGGTTGGAATAAAACTAAATCCTGTAACTTTCTCTAAGAATGCAAGTGTTATAACAAGTGCATTGTTGCAAAAATGTAGTATTATGCTTGAAAGAACATTGCCTGTTCTTAAAGCCACCCACCCAAGAACTATCCCCAAAATAAAAGGATAAATAAGCTGTTGTAAACTGCCATGCATTAAGGCAAACAAAAACGCCGAAAACAAAACTGCCTCAAAAGGTTTTAAGACATTTTTTAAGCCACTAAAAATTATTCCCCTAAAAATGAGTTCCTCGCACACAGCAGGCAAAAATGCAAGTAGCAGTAAGTTTAAAAAATACCAACCAACATTATCAAGAGGCAAATTGGTAGATTCAATATTATAACCAAGTGCTTCAAGTCCCAATTCAATTCCATAGATAAAATATTGCAATCCAAACACACAAACAAAAGATATGGCTATTAAAACTAAAACTGTTTTCCAGTGAAGTTTAAAACTTAGCTGACTTGCGTAAAAAGAAATTCTATTTATTTTGTTATAAACCATAAAAACGGCAAAAAAGGAAAGTGGTGTCAATATTGCCGAAGTTATGATAAAACCAAGAGAATCTAAAACCTCACTTGGTTCAATGCCCGCCTTGCTAAAAGCACCCAAGGCAAGAATAATCGAGAATAAAATAATAATGTAAGGCGTGATAACAGCCCATAAAAAAGCCTTGCCTGAATCACTTGCATTGTAATAATTTCTTTTATTAACATCTTGAATTTTTGTTTTCTTTTCCATCTTTTATCCTTTCATTGTTAAGAATTATACTATACTAAATAAAAAAAAACAACGAAATGCCTTTACATAAACTTAAAAATTTAATAAAATAACAATATGATAGATTATATGAAAGAAGCTATAAAAGAAGCAATCAAGGCGGGCAAAAAAGGAGAAATCCCTGTCGGCGCCGTAATAGTTTATAATGGAAAAATTATTGCAAGAGGAAGAAACAAACGAGAAAAAACTCAAAACGCTCTATTACATGCAGAGATAGTGGCAATAAATAAAGCTTGCAAAAAACTCCACTCTTGGAGGCTTGAAAATGCCGACATTTATGTAACACTAGAACCTTGTCCGATGTGCGCCGGCGCAATATCAAATGCCAGAATTAAAAGAGTTTTCTACTCTGCTAGTGACAACTCAGACAGCAGAGAAATCATAGATAAAATATTTTCAAGCACAAGACTAAACCATAAGGTGGAATTAATACAAGGAGAATATCAAACGGAATCTTCAAAACTACTCAGCGATTTTTTTAAATCAAAAAGGCTATCTAGGAAAAACAAAAACGCAGTATAAACTGCGTTTTATATTATTTTAAGAAGAAATTCCTGAAATTCTTTTTCACTAATTTCACCTTTTTCTTTTAAGGTTCTTAAATATTTTATAAGAACTTTTTTATACTCTTCCTCCGAAATATTTCCACTGTCCTTTAATTTTTTTATTTTTATTAATTTTTCTTTAACACTCTCTGCTCCTTCACCAATTTTAATGTCATATATTTGTTTTTCATTAACCTCAAAATTTTCACTTGATTTATTTAAATCAAAATTTGTTATTTTTTGCTTTATGGTAAGTGAAATATAGAGCAATATTGATGAAATTGAAAATGGACCGCAAAGAACAGTCAAAACTAACCCTGCAATAAACACTGCCTGATTTTTATAAAAATTTTTTCCTCCATCACGAACCGAATATATAAGCAGTATTCCAGCACATAAATAAAATGCAAAAATTACAAGCAAAATAATTCCAATCAACAGTTTAACAATGCGCAACTCTTCAGGCGAAGAAACTGTGTAATCATATCCTAGGTTTATATTTGAAATATTGCCAAAATTTAATAAAACAAATAAGCCTGAGATTAGAACAACAAAAGCTGAAATCAAATTTAAAATTCCCGCAACAAAAACAAGCGTCCTTTTTGTTTGGTCCATAGACTTTCCTCCTCTTTTTATTATATAATAAAACAAGATAAAAATCAACTTGAAATTAAATTTAAATTACAAAAGATTGTTATTAACATTTATATAATTTATTCATAAACTGAAGATAGGAGGTATTTATGTTAAATTATCGCAATAATTATTGCGAGGGTTGTTATTTTAACCTCTGCCCACCCTACACAAATTGCAGGTCTAATTTTAATAATTGCTCAACTTTTCCTTTTGGCTTAGGTTGTTGTAACTGTGATTGCTGTAATTGTAATAGGTGTAATTTTTGTGACCCTTGCAACCTGGCTCTTTTATTAATACTTGGTTGCAATTGTGGAAGGAGGGGCTGTTTCTTTTAATTTCTAAGCAACTTTTCCCAATCTTTAATTATTTTTCTTAAATATTCAAAAACTACATCAAAAGTATTTTCTTCTTCAAGATTGCAACCTGCATCTTGAAGAATTTTTATTGGCGAAGCACTTGATCCCGCGGACAGAAATTTAAGGTAATTATCCCTAACTTGAGCATTGTTTTCAAATAAGTATTTAGAAAAATTTAATGCGCAAATTAAACCGGTTGCGTATTTATAAACATAGTAGCTTCTGTAAAAATGTGGTATCCTTGCCCATTCAAATTTTACTTCTTCCAAAATCTTAACCTTTTTCCCAAAATAAAATTTATTTAAATCCAAATAAATTTGACAAAGTTTGTCCTTTGAAAGAGGCTGTCCATCTTCAAAAATTTTATGAGTCATATCCTCAAATTCAGAAAACATTGTCTGCCTAAATATTGTTCCTTTTACCTCACTAAAAAGCTTGTCATAGTAAAACATTTTTTCATTTTTATTCTTAGCATTTTTGAGCAAGTAATTAAGCAAAAGCATTTCATTTGTCGTGCTTGCAACCTCTGCAACAAAAATAACATAACTAGAAGTTTCTAGCCTTTGATTTTTGCATGAATAATACGAATGAAGAGCGTGTCCAAGTTCATGAGCAAGTGTAAAAACTGAATCCAAAGAACCATTAAAATTAGTTAAAACAACAGGTGTCGCACCATAGGTATGTGTAGAAAAAGCACCACTGTCCTTACCCTTGTTTGGAAAAACATCAATCCACCTCTCGTCTTTTGCTTTTTGAATTAAATTAACGTATTTTTCACCCAAAGGCATAACTGCTTTTTTAATTAAGTCAATAGCTTCGTCATAGGTATATTTTTTATTTAAGGATTTACAAACCTTTGCAAAACAATCTGAAATAGAGATTTGTTTTAATTTAAGCATTTTTCTTTTAATTTCCATATAGTCATAAAAAACATCTATGTTTTCTCTGACCTTTTTTATAAGTAAATTATAAACATCTTCGCTTGCTTCTTCGTTATAAATGGAGGCATCAAGACAGGATTTATATCCCCTTATTTTTGAAAAATAACAATCTACTTTAACATCAGAAATATAATTTGAACTTAGAAAATTGATATATCTTCCATAAGCACCATTAAATTCAACAAAAACATTTTTTCTTAAAACAGAGTCGTCACTTTGAGCAAGCAAAACATAGTTTGAGTGATTTAATTCATACTCTTTGCCCTTGCTGTCTTTTACATTATTAAATTTTAAATCACCGTCATCAAACTTATCAAAATTTTCACTAAATCCTCCCAAGAATGACATTCCACAGAGAAGTTTTTCTTCCTTTTTTGACAAAATATGTTTTTTGTGTCTTAAAATGCTTTCAAGTGTTCTTTTGTAATCAGAAAATTTGGAATTTTCTATAAGTTTTTTAAGCCTTTCATTTGAAAGCTCGCTCATTTCAACATCAATAAACGAAGATGCAACAGAATATTCTGTCATCACTTTGTCCAACTTTTCATTCATTTCGTTTATTTTTGAGTTTGTTACATCTTCCGAAAGTCTTAATGACGCATAAATTGACAAAAATCCTCCCTCAATCGACACCTTGTCCTCAAACTTTAAGCAATCAAGCAAAGTTTTCTCATCGCCCAATTTTCCCTCAAACTTAACCACTTTTTCTTTATTTTTTTCAAACTCTTTAAGCCTAAGAAAAAAATCATCTTCACTTTTACAAAACTTTGTTAAATCCCACTTATATTCTTCTTTTATTAAACTTCTTTCTTTCATATTACCTCACAAAATACTTATCTAAATAAAACAAATCCCAAGGTTTTTCGCTCTGGTTTGGTGGAGCAATAAACACAAGCATTTCTTTGGTAACTGGGTGAATAAATTCAAGACGACCTGCCCATAGAGCCAAATCTTTTGTAATTTTTTTGTCGGTATTTTTATTATATTTTGTATCTCCATAAATAGGCAATCCTATTCCACTAAGTTGAACTCTTATCTGATGACTCCTTCCTGTCAAAATATTAATTTCTAACAAAGAAAGATTCCCTTTGGTTTGCAAAACTTTGTAAATTAATTCGGCTTTTTTTGCCTGTGGCTCGGACATTGTAACAATTTTAACAATATTTTGTTTTTCATCTTTCTTTAAGTAATTAACAATCTTTTCTTCGCTTGCCCTAATTTTTCCTTCAACAACTGCGTAATAAACTTTTTTTATAGAATGTTCTTTAAATTGATTTGAAAGTCTCTGCGCCGATTTTGAATTTTTAGCAAATACCATAATCCCACCTGTTGGTCTGTCAAGCCTATGAACAAGACCAACAAAAGCTTCTCCTGGTTTGTTATACTTTTTCTTAATATAGTCTTTTACCTCATCTAAAAGACTGAGGTCATTTGACTCATCTGGCTGAGTGGAAATATTTCGAGGCTTTATAACGACAATAATATGATTATCTTCATAAATAACTTTAAGCATAATAACTTCCTTTTAACTTTTTATTTAAAAATTTTCCAACCACTTGCACCACAAGGCAAAATTATTCCTTCCTCTGTAGGCAAGCCTATTTCATCTGCTTCAACCCCACTCTTCCCAAAAATTAAACTTAAAATATTTGTAAGAACTCCGGGTTGAAGTCCCGTTGTATAGGAGTTAATTAAAATAAACAATGGATTATCGGATAACACCTCTTTGCATAACTTAACAAAATCAAACAAGGAATCTTCTATCTTCCACATTTCTCCGCTTGGTCCTCTGCCATAACTTGGTGGATCCATAATTATTGCATCATATCGATTTTTTCTTCTAATCTCTCTTTCCAAAAATTTCTTGCAGTCATCAACTATATATCTTATATCACAAATTCCATTTAACGAAGCATTCTCCTTTGCTCTTTCCACCATACCTTTGCTTGCATCAACATGAGTAACTTTCGCTCCGGCTTTTGCACAAGCGACCGACGCTCCCCCTGTATAGGCAAATAAATTTAGCACCTTAATTTCTCTTTTTTGCGAAGAAATAAGCTCCATCATTCTTTTCCAATTCACTGCCTGCTCTGGAAAAAGCCCTGTGTGCTTAAATCCCATGGGCTTAACGATAAATTTTAATTCCCCCCAAGCAACTGGCCACTCTGATGGGAATTTTTTTAGAATTGTCCAAGCTCCTCCACCACTTGAACTTCGTGAATATCTTGCATTAATTCCATTAAATTGTGATAAATCTTTATCATTTTTCCAAATAACCTGAGGGTCAGGCCTTAATAAAATCACATCTCCCCATCTTTCCAATTTTTCGCCATTACCTGTCGCCAAAATTTTATATTCTTCCCAGTTTGCTACTTTCATTCTGTCCCCTTTATTCATCAAAATTTCCATTGACTTGATCAGAAGAAAAATCCTCTATCAAATCTGTACCATAAGCCAACGAATCAACTTTGCCAAGCTTTCTTTGAATATTTCTAGTTTTGCTCTCTGCGTCTTCCATTGTGTTTGCAACTTCTTGTATTTTCTTTTTGGTTTTAGACAAAATATCGCCAAATTTATTAAACTCAGTTTTAACATTTGCAAGAATTCTCCAAACCTCACTGGTTTGTTTTTCAATGGCAAGAGCGTGAAAGCCAAGTTGTAAACTATTAATAAAAGCTGTTAAGGTTGTAGGGCCCGTAATTGTAACTCTGTAATCTCTTTGAACACTTTCAGCAAGACTTGCATTTTTTAACACCTCGCAAAACAAGCTTTCGGTCGGCAAAAACATTACAGCAAAGTCAGTAGTGTATGGTGGATCAATATATTTATCTCTAATCGTTCTTGCATAAGCCTTAACACTTTTTTCAAGCTCTTTCTTATAAGTTTGAACAAGCAAGACATCTCCCTTTTCTTCTGCCTCAACTAGTCTTCCATAATCTTCAATAGGAAATTTGCTGTCAATTGGAAGCATAACAGTTTTACCATCAACCTTGCTTGGAATCTTAACGGCAAATTCCACAAAATCTTTGCTGTTTGTTTTTAGTTTTGCATTTTTTATGTATTGCTCAGGTGTTAAGTATTCTTCCAAAATGCTTTCAAGATGTATTTCTCCCCAAGACCCTCTTGACTTAACATTTGTCAAAACTTTTTTTAAATCACCAACCCCAACGGCAAGGCTCTGCATTTCTCCAAGCCCTTTATAAACCGATTCAAGCCTGTCATTTACCAGCTTAAAAGATTCTCCAAGCCTCTTTTCTAATGTGTCGTGAAGTTTTTCGTCAACAGTAAGCCTCATTACTTCAATTTTTTCAGAATTATCTCTTTGTAATTCTGTCAATTTTTGCTCCACCGTCTGCCTTATTGCTTCAAGTTTTTCTTCATTTGTTCTCGAAAAGTCTGTTATTCTTCCACCCAGGACAATGTTAATCTCTTGTCTTGTTCTTTGCAAAGAGTTTGCCATTTCTTCTCTAACATTTTTCATGTTTCTTTCAATGTCTTCTCTTAAAATTTTATACGATTCACCACCCAAAGAACCAACATTTTTCTTCGAAATTATTATAACACAAACAAGTGTTGCGATCGCCAAAATTCCACATAAGACAATTAATCCAATTTGTAAACTATCCATTTTAATACCTCCTTAGTATTATATCACAACTAAAACCTTATAACAAACTAAAAAGAAAGAGCGAAATGCTCTTTCTTTAAATTTTTGAATATAAATATATTATTTTTTTGAAATATAAACTGTTACCTTTGCGTTTAAGTCGAGTTCCTCGCTAAAATCTCCAATATTTCCTCTTTTAAACTCAACAGCCAAAACATCTTGCGATATTGATTCTTTGAATTTTAACAAAGTGTCAACAATTTCATTATCTCCATCTAATTCTATTCTTATTCTGTCCGTAACTTCAAAATTAGATGATTTTCTAAGGCCTTGAACCTTTGAAACAAACTCTCTTACAAGCCCTTCATCTATTAACTCTTTTGTCAAATGAGCATCAAATACAACAGCAAGCCCACCTTCGCTTGCAGAAGCAAATCCCTCTTTTTGCAAAACATTTATCAGTAGATCGTCTTCTGATAATTCCACTCTTTCTTCACCAACAATGAATGAGTATTTTTCTCCTGCCCTCACTTTTGCTACAACTTCATTTGCGTTACAACTTTCTAAATTACTTCTTATTGCTCCAAGAAGTTTTCCATACTTAGGGCCAAGGGTTTTAAGCTGAGGTTTGAGCGAATAATCAATAAACTTTGAAAGGTCAGAGTTTTGCTCTACTTCTTTAACATTAAGCTCCTCTTTCAAAATTTTAATAAAATCCTCATTTAAACTAGTCTTATTCTGAGCATCAGTTAGGTAAAGTTTTTGAAGAGGTTGCCTTATTTTTAAGTTAAATGAATTTCTTGCACTCCTTCCAAGTTCGGTGTAAGCATAAGTCAAATTCATATCCTCTGACAATTTCTTGTCAATAAAATTATCTTTTGCTTTTGGATAAGACTCTAAATGTACACTTAGTTTTGCATCATTAAAGAAAGGTCTAACAAGGTTTTGATAAAGAGTTTCCGACATAAAAGGAGTGAATGGAGCAGAGAGTTTTGCAAATTCGGTTAAAACTGTCCAAAGAGTCATATATGCCGACTTTTTGTCTTCAGTGAATCCTCCAACCCAGAATCTTTTTCTACATCTTCTAATGTACCAGTTAGAAAGCGTGTCAACAAACTTTTGCATAAGCCTGCTTGAATCAGTGCAATTAAAAGCGTCAAGATACTCGGTAACATTTTTAACAAGCATATTAAACTCACTTAAAATCCACTTGTCCATAACAGATAACTTGCAGTCTTCAAGTTTAAACTGACTTGGATTGAATTTGTCAATATCTGCATAAAGAACAAAGAAGGCATAAGTATTCCAAAGCGTTCCAAAATAGTTTTTAATTGTATCTTTTGCTGTTGCAACCGTCATAACTTGATTATTCCACGGCTGAGTCCCGCTGTAAAATGACCACCTCACAGGATCGGCACCAGCTTCGGTAATAATTTCCATCGGAGGTCTGTAATTTTTTAGACTTTTTGAAAGTTTAATGCCCTTTTCATCCACAAGCATTCCGTTTACCAAGCAATTCTTAAAAGGGGCTTTCCCAAAGAGAGCTGTACCAAGAACTTGCAAAGTGTAGAACCAGCCACGGCATTGATCAGCTCCTTCTCCTATATAATCAGCAGGGAAAGTTTTCTCAAACTTCTCTTTATTTTCAAAAGGATAATGGTGCTGTGCAAAAGGCATAGATCCACTATCATACCAGCAATCAATTACATATGGCTCCCTTTTCATCATTTTCCCACATACAGGACACTTAATTTTAACCTCATCAACATAAGGTTTGTGAAGCTCTATATCCTTGTCAAGTTCTCCAAGGTTTCTAAGTTCCTCCTTACTCCCCACAACATGATAATGGCCACATTCACACATCCAAACAGGAAGTGGAGTTCCCCAATATCTATCTCTGCTCAAATTCCAATCGACAAGATTTTCCAGCCAATTCCCCATTCTTCCATTTTTTATTGTAGGAGGAAGCCAATTTATGGTTTGGTTGTTTTTTATTAACTCTTCCTGAATTTTTGTAGTTTTAACAAACCAAGCTTCTCTTGCAAAATAGATTAAAGGAGACGAACATCTCCAACAATGAGGATATTCGTGAACATATTTCTCCTCTTTAAAAATTTTTCCTTCTTCAAATAGGTCTTTTGCTATTAGGTCGTTGTTTTCAAAAACATTAAGGTCGGCATATTTCCCACAATCGCTTGTAAACTTTGCAAACTTGTCTGTCATTTGCAAAAATGGTAAGTCATATTTTTTCCCAACCTTGCTGTCATCTTCACCATAGGCAGGAGCGATGTGAACAATCCCTGTTCCGTCTGTCAAAGTAACGTAATCATCACAAGTGACAAAATATGCTCTATTTTTAACATCTTCACTTGCAAAGTCAAAAAGTGGAAGATATTTTACATATTCCAAATCCTTTCCCTTATATTCCTGAATTATTTGATATTCATCTTGCTTAAAATGAGTTTCTACAAGCGCCTTTGCCAATATATATTTTTCATCTTTTACACTAATTTTAACATATTCTTCATTTGGATTAACACACAATGCGACATTAGATGGAAGTGTCCAAGGCGTTGTTGTCCAGGCAAGAAAATAAGTGTCTTTTTCATTTAGGAGTTGAAACTTTGCCACAACAGTTGTATCTTTTTTTTGCTTATAACCCTGAGCCAATTCGTGACTGGAAAGGCTTGTTCCACAGCTTGGACAGCACGGCATAACCTTATAACCTTTATACAAAAGGCCTTTTTTGTCAAGTTCTTTAAGGCTCCACCAAACGCTTTCGATATAGTCGTCGTGATATGTAACATACACATCGTTTTCCATATCGACATTATAAGCTATTCTATCCGAAAAAGTTTTCCAAAAATCAACATATTTCCAAACGTCTTTTTTGCACTCTTCAATAAACTTTTCAAGTCCATATGCCTCGATTTCTTGTTTCCCGCTTATTCCAATGGTTTTTTCAACCGAAATTTCAACAGGCAATCCGTGAGTATCCCAGCCCCCCTTTCTTGGGACAAAATAACCCTGCATAGCTTTGTATCTTGTAAAAACATCTTTTAGCGACCTTGTTAAAACGTGTCCAGCATGGGGCTCGCCGTTTGCAGTTGGAGGTCCTTCATAAAAAGAAAAAATCTTATTTCCCCTGTTGTTTTCAAGACATTTTTGCTTAACATCATTGTTCTTCCAAAACTCCAAAACTTTTTCTTCGTTTTTGGGTAAATTTAGTTCTTCAACCTTGTTATACATTTTCTTTCTCCTTTAAATAAAAAATTCCTTAGCAAAAACAAGATTTCGCCAAGGAAATTAACCACTTGTAATTGCTTTGTGCCACCACACAATCTTTCTGTAACGGGAAATCCCGGCGACATCTAATAACTTATTTTAATAAGCTTTCAATTAGCAACTCCGAAGGTGATAATTTATTTTTTTGATAAGCTGTTTTGCACCAACCAACAGTTCTCTGATTATCTCAAAAAAAATCTTGTCCTTCATCACAGTTTTTATGAGTTAATTTTATTACTTAAAATTTTTTTTGTCAAGTTTTTTTTACAATTTTTTATTGATCTAGAATTGCGTTCATAGAAATCACATCACCAGTAGTAACAATTCCTAATGGAATTTCAGTTTCTTCACCATTATGAGTTATAAGAATTGCCAAGAGTTTTGGATTTTTGTGATACTCTTCAAGTGCTTCTTCTATTGTAAGCGTAATAGGCTTAACTAAATAATAATCAGAGTTTTGGATTTTTGAAAGCATATCTTCAATTTTAACATTTTCTAGGAAGACCTTTGCTTTGCCACCACTCTCCAAAAAAGTACCGAAAGCATCAATTATTTTCTGTCCATTGGCAATTCCAATAAGTTTATTATCCTTGTAAACCGGCAAATTACTGTAATGTGACCTTGCAATAAGACGAATAACTTCTTCCATAGACTTTGAAGCGTCCACACTGAGCACATCTCTTCTTCCAACGCTGTCGATAACCCTTTTTGGTTTGTTAATTAAGCTTTCGATTTTTTCAAACTTTTCAACAACTTCTTCGTGAGGTTCAGCTATAATAATTTCTTCTCTTGAATTATGTATAATTGCATTTCTCAGCCTTCCATAATCAATCAAATCATCTTCATATTTTCTGACAATGTAGTTTAGCGGAACGGTCCTTCGAATAAGCTCCGAAAAACCCATACTTCGATTAAAATTGTATTTTGTTCTCAAAGAATAATCAACCTTGTTAAAACAATCTATAAATCTCTCTGCCCTAGATTTCTCTTCCATAATCACCTCTGTAACAAAGATATTATACACTAAAAACAAGAAAAAAGAAAAATGATTTTTAAATAAATTAAAATAATAACATAAAAAACTTGCAATTTAAATGTAAATTAAATATAATAATATAACCGAGCTAGATGGGGAGTTAGCGGTGCCCTGTAACTTGCAACCCGCTATAGCAAGATTGAAAAATCTACCTCGGCATTAAAGGGTTAAATATGAGTGTGATTTAAGTTATGATGAAATCAAGGTCTTATGCAACTATCAACTCTGAACCATGTCAGGTCCTGACGGAAGCATCATTAAGGAGACCTGTTAGTGTGCCATAAGGAAGCTTTGGTGGAGTAACTTAATTGCAAGGCAGTTGGTCCTTTATTGACAAAGTAGATTGCTCGGTTATGAAAAAAGTGAGGTAATTCCTCACTTTTTTATTTTAATTTTTTTGTAATTTTCTTTGCAACTTCATTGACTTTTTCTTCAACTTTTTCCATGCCCTTCTCTGCTTGCTTTTCCATCTTTTCGGCCTTCTTCATCAAAGTTTTTTCCGTTTGGTCGACAATCTTTTTTGCTCCATCGCAATATTTATAAAGCATTATTCCCGCGATCATTCCAACTCCGACACCAGCCAACATATAAATCTCTTTCATTTTGCCCTCCTGTTTATAGTTTGCACGAATTTATAATTGTTATTCAAAAAATAAATTATAATATGAATTAAGTAACAACATTTTTTAGTAAAAAGCAAAAGCTAAATCCCTTGAAAAATAAAAATAAAAAAATTACAGACAAAAATGCCCGTAATTTCTAAAAACTCAGTATATACTGCCTTTTTTATTTCTTATCTTTTTTCTTTTTCTTCTTTAAATAGTCATTTACAGCTGACTCAATAGCCTCTTCAGCTAAAACAGAGCAATGAATTTTATGAGGTGGAAGTTCCCCTAAAACATCAACTACTTGCTTATTTGTAACTTTAAGAGCATCATCTATTGTCTTCCCTTTAATTAAATCACAAGCGACATCTGTTGAAGCAATAGCAGCAGCACAACCAAATGTTTTAAAACTGGCATTTTCAATAACACCTGTTTCTTCGTTAATTTTTAAATATAACTTCATAATATCCCCACAAGCAGGATTGCCAACAGTTCCGGTTGCGTTTGCTCCCTTTATTGATCCTGCATTTTTAGGATTTTCGAATCTTGAAATAACTTTTTTAGTATACACATTAACCTCCTACTTTTTCTTCTTCAAAGGAGAAATTCCTCTAAGTTTTTCGACAACTTCAACAAGTTTTTCAATAGTATAATCTACATCGTTTTTTGAGATATCTTTCCCAAATGAAAACCTTATTGTCCCATGAGCAATTTCGTCAGGAATACCCATAGCTTTAAGAACGTGAGATGGTTCTAAACTCATTGAGGTGCAAGCAGACGCAGTTGAGACAGCAATGCCTGCAAGATCTAAAAGCATTAAAATTGACTCACCTTCTATCATTTCAAAAGTAACGCTGACCGTTCCATTAATTTTCTGATGAGGGTGTCCGTTGATATGAATATAGTCAATTTTACTTTTTAATTCCTTAATAAAATACTCACGAATAACTTTAAGTTTTTGCTGATTAGCAATAATATCTCTCGAAGCAATTTCAATAGCTTTACCAAAACCTGCTATTGCAGGAACATTTAATGTTCCGCCTCTCTTTGCCCTTTCCTGAGCTCCACCGTTAACAAGATTTTCTATTCTTATTCCACTTTTTAAGTAAAGAGCGCCACAGCCTTTTGGTCCATAAATCTTATGTGCCGACATAGACATTGCGTCAATTTCCATATCTTGGACATTTATTTTAACTGCCCCAATTGCTTGCACAGCATCGGTATGAAAGATAATTCCATTTTCATGAGCAGTTTTTGCAATAGCTTTAATATTTTGAATTGTTCCAACTTCATTATTAACAGCCATAATTGAAATCAAAATTGTATCCTTCCTAATAGCATGTATTAATTCAGCAAGGTCAACCATCCCATATTTATCAACTGGGAGATAGGTAACTTCAAACCCCTCTTTCTCCAAAGCTTTACACGAATCTAAAACAGCATGATGCTCAATCGAACTTGTGATTATATGCTTCCCTTTATTGCTATAAGCCCTTGCAATTCCCTTTAAAGCCCAGTTATCAGCCTCAGTCCCACCAGAAGTAAAGTAAATTTCGTTCGCAGTTTTTGCATTGATTGCTTTGGCAACTCTATCCCTTGCTTTATCAACAATTGCCATTGCATCTCTGCCAAAACTATGAAGACTATTTGGGTTTCCATACACACCATTAAGGCAAGGCAACATCTCTGCCAATACTTCACTTGAAACATAAGTTGTAGCAGCATTATCTAAATAAACTTTTCTTTCCATAAATTTTCCTTTTTTTATAAAACGATTAATATCCAACAGCCATAGAGATTATAACACCCCCCATAAATTTTGTCAACTTTTAACAAAAAAATCATAACGCCTGTTATGATTTTCAAATTTATTTAAAGATCACATACTACTAATTTACTTTATTAAATAAGTAAGCCAAATTCTTCATGTCTTTTTTTGCTTTTTGTTTTTGGTATCTTTTAACAATAACAGAGAAAATTTTATTTCCTAAGCATTTATTTAATGCTTTAATGACTTTATCTAATTTCTTCATGCCCGATGAAAGCCATGATCCATTAAAATGATGAATAGCGTGAGTATTTTCAGTCGAGAGTATTTTTTCGGTTACATAATCTTTTGGGCAAAACCAGTCGTTTGTATAAACAACAATTCCATCGTTTAGTTCTTGATAAGTATTATTTAATTTAACTTTATAAAAATGCCTAGTAATTACAGACATATAAGATACATTAGTTGTAAGATTAAAGTTTCCTTTTTCATCAAGAAATGTAATATGGTCATAAACATTTAAAAGTCTCTTAATCCAAGGATGATGTGGTTCTGCCCCCATTACAGCAGTAGGCATCCAAACAGTATTTTCAAATCCTGTAAAAGCCCTATGCTTTAAAAACTCATCCATTGGTTTTACTATTTCAACATCAGTATCAACATAAATACCGCCATAATCATATAAAACTTTTAGTCTTATATAATCCGAAACAAATGCATATTTTTTGTTTTCATAAGCCTGTTTTAAATATAAATTTTGATTCATGTCAAAGTTTTTCTCGTTCCATTCTTTTATTTCATAATCAGGGCAATATTTTTTCCAACTTTCTATACATCTATTAATTAATTCATTTTTTTTGCCTCCACCAACCCATATAAAATGAATAATTTTAGGAATTTTCATCTCATTCATTTAAAGTCTCTCCTCTAAAATTTTTGATATTTTTTTACATGCAAATCCATCTCCATATGGATTTGAAGCCTTTTGCATTTTTAAGTATTTTTTCTTTTTAATAAGTAAATCCTTAAACTCGTTATATATTTTTTCTTCCTCTGTGCCTACCAGTTTTAATGTACCTGCCTTTATTCCTTCTGGTCTTTCCGTTGTATCTCTCATAACTAAAACAGGTATTCCCAAGCTTGGTGCTTCTTCCTGAATTCCTCCACTGTCAGTTAAAATTAAATAAGCTCTTGACATAAAATTATGAAAGTCCACAACCTCTAATGGCTCAATTAATTTTACTCTATCACATCCCTTAAAAATTTTGTTTGCAGTATCCCTTACAACAGGATTCATATGTATTGGATAAACAACCTTAATGTTATTAAATTCATCAACAATCTTTTTGATAGCCCTAAACATATTTTCCATAGGCTTTCCTAAATTTTCTCTTCTATGAGCTGTTAATAAAATTAATTTATCATTTCCAAGCCACTTAAATATATCATTTTTATAATCTTTTTTTACAGTTGTTTTTAAGGCATCAATGGCTGTATTTCCAGTAACAAATATGGATGAATCAGGTTTACCTTCTTTTAAAAGATTTTTTCTTGCATTTTCTGTTGGAGCAAAATTGTAATCAGCTACAATACTAACCACTTGTCTGTTAAATTCTTCTGGGAATGGAGAATGAAGGTTATATGTTCTAAGGCCAGCTTCCACATGTCCAATTTTTATATTCATATAAAAACATAATAAAGATACAGCGAATGTTGTTGTAGTATCTCCATGCACTAACACTATGTCAGGTTTTTCTTTTTGTAAAATATTTTTTAATTCGCCCCCTAAAATTGCAGTTGTGACATCAGCCAATGTTTGCTTTTCTTTCATTATTTTGAGATCATAATCCGGCTTAACCTTAAATGCTGACAAGACCTGTTGTAGCATCTCTTTATGTTGTCCAGTAACACAAACCTTAGTTTTGAAATATTTATTCGTTTTAAGTTCTTTTACCAATGGGCACATTTTTATCGCCTCCGGCCTAGTGCCAAAAACTAACATTACTTTTTTCATTTTACACTCCTTTTTATATTATAGCATTTTATCAAATGTTTTCAAAGCGATTAAATAAAAAAATGGGCATCCCCATTTTTTATTTTATTCACTATAAATAATTCGAGATCAAAGCGACAAGTCTTTCTTTTGGAACAAATCCAATTTGTTTGTGAACCTGTTTTCCATCTTTAAAAACTACTATTGTTGGAATTGACATAACTCCAAACTGTCTTGCAAGGTTTTGACTTTGGTCAACATCAACCTTTAAGATTTTAGCTTTCCCATTAAGTTCTTTGTCAACTTCCTCCAAAACTGCCCCCATCATCCTGCAAGGACCACACCATGAAGCGAAGAAATCGACAACAACAACTCCCTCATTGATCTCTCTTAAAAATTCGCTTTCATTAATAATTTTCATAAATCCTCCTTTTTTTATTATAATATTTAGCAAATATGTTTATACATTTTTGTATATGTTTTTCTGACTTTCTATTCTTCTATATTTCGTGAGTACTCACAAGCTTGCTCAGAACAAACTATTTTCTTGCCCTTTACTATTAAATATCCCGAGCATTTTGGACATTTTTCACCTGTAGGTGGATACCAACTCATAAATTTACAATCGGGATAACCACTGCAAGAGTAAAACAACTTTCCTGTTTTGCTCTTCCTTGCAAAAACATCTTTCCCGCACTCCGGACATTTACCAGCAGGTTTTTCTTTTTCGTTTGGCAAAGGCATTATATTTTTACATTTTGGAAAATTGGCACAACCCAAAAATTTTCCAAACTTACCTGTCCTAACAACCATCTTGCTTCCACATTTTTCACAAACAACATCTGTTTCAATAGGAGCTTCCTTTAATAAGACTGATGTATCTGCTCCAGCTTTAACAAGTAGTTCCGAAAATCCCTTCCAAAAACTTTCAACAACCTCCTTCCAAGGTTCTCCACTGTTTGCAATATCATCCAATCGATTCTCCATGTGTGCAGTGAATTTAACATTAATTATGGAGCTAAAAAACCTGTCCAAATATTCTGTTATTTTCTTTCCAAGCTTTGTTGGAACAAGGGCTTTACCTTCTTTTTTTGCATAGTCTCTTGCAGTTAGAACGGTAATAGTTGCCGCATAAGTTGCAGGACGCCCTATTCCTTTTTCTTCCATTGCCTTAACGAGGCTTGCCTCTGTGTATCTGGCTGGTGGTTTTGTAAATTTCTGCTCCGACATAACATCTATTTTTTTAAGAATTTCACCTTCTTCTAAGACAGGCAACTTGCTCACATCACTTTTTTCTTCCTCAGAATATTCTTTGTAGACTGCCGTGTAGCCAGGAAAATTTAATGTTTTTCCTGTTGCTTTAAAAGTATATTTATCGCTATCAATGTTTGCACTAACACTAAAATATTCGGCATCAGACATTTGACTTGCCAAGAATCTCTCATAAATAAGTTTATATAGCCTATAATTATCACTTGAAAGAGATGATTTAACCATTTCTGGTTTCATCTTAATATTAATAGGTCTTATTGCCTCGTGGGCATCTTGTGCATTCTTTTTGCTAGCATATATATTTGGCTTTGATGGAACAAATTTTTCCCCATAAACTTCCTTAACATAATCTAAACAGGCTTTCTGAGCATCGCTAGAAACACGAGTTGAGTCTGTTCTTATATATGTAATAAGAGCAATTTTGCCCTCTCCTTCAACATTGACTCCTTCGTAAAGCTCTTGTGCCGATGAAGTTGTGCGTTTAAGGCTCATTCCAAGCTTGTTTAAGGCATCTTGTTGCATGGTGCTTGTCGTAAAAGGAGCCGGAGCATGAGATTTTGTATTGGATTTCTTTATGTTTTTAACTATAAAATCGTTTACATTTATCTTATCTAGAACTTCTTGAGCTTCAGCTTTATTCTTTGGAACAAACTTCTTACCATTCTTAAGAGATAACGATGCCTTAAACTTTTGTTTATTTTTTTCAAACTCAGCAGTAATATTCCAATATTCCTCTGGCTTAAAGTTTTCTATTTCCCTTTCCCTGTCAACTACGAGTTTTAATGCAACTGACTGAACCCTTCCAGCGCTGAGTTTAGGGTGAATTTTCTTGCACAAAATCGGAGATAATTTATATCCCACAATCCTATCAAGAACTCTTCTTGCTTGTTGAGCATCAACTAAATTTTGATTAATTTTTCTTGGTTTTAAAAGAGCATTCTGCACTGCTTTTTGAGATATCTCATTAAACTCAATTCTGCATTTATCATCAGCGTTAAGATCCAAAACATAGGCAATATGCCAAGAAATTGCTTCTCCTTCTCTATCTGGGTCGGTTGCAATTAAAATTTCTTCAGCCTTTTTAGCTTTTTGTTTAAGCTGAGAAATAAGCTCCTTTTTTTCTGGCATTATTTCATAATGTGGCTGGAAATTATTTTTGACATCAATACCATAACTTTTCACAGGCAAATCTCTGATGTGTCCCTTGGTTGCAAAAACTTCATATCCTTGACCAAGATATTTTTTCAATGTCTCTCTTTTTGCCGGTGCTTCAATAATGATTAATTTCAAATTTAAAACCTCCTATAATTTCAAATGGTATTAAATAGTAGAATAAACATCTCCTGCCATCTTTTTAATTATACCACGAATTTCCAACGAAACAAGCAAACTATTGAGCTTATTTACCTCCATTTTAGCTTTTTCAAATAGAAATTCAACATTTTTCTCGCCATCTTCAAGTAAATTTAAAATAATTTGTTCATCGATGCTAAGTTGTAAAGATTTTTTGTAACTACTTTTTTTAATCCCAAAGTCCTGCAAAATATCATTTGGCGATAAAACGCACTGCCCTTGTGAATATGCAATTATGTAGTTTGTTCCTTCGCTTTTTGGGCTCGTTATGTTACCGGGAACTGCATATATTTTAATCCCGTTATCAAGCGCAAAATCTTTTGTGATAATCGTTCCACTTTTCGACCCTGCTTCTGTAATTAAAACCCCATCAGAAAGTCCGGCAACTATTCTGTTTCGTAATGGGAAGCTATATTTAGTAGCAACAAAAGATGGGCTAAATTCAGTAATAAGCAGACCTTTCTCCGAAACCTCTCTTGCTAAGTCAGTATGTTCACTTGGATAAATCTTATCAAATCCTCCGCCCAGAACTGCAATAGTTTTTCCTCCCGATAAAAGACATTGTCTATGTGAAATGCTGTCCACACCGTATGCAAGACCACTTATTATAACAATTCCTGCCACAGACAGCTCTTTAGCAAATCTCTCGGTCACAATTTTTCCATAATTTGATGGCATTCTCGTACCAATAATTGCAATCGAGTTGTCATCAAAAAGGGCCAAGTCCCCTTTGCAAAAGAGAAAAAATGGTGGGTCGTAAATGTTTCTTAATTTTTTGGGATATGAGTTGTCCTCAAAAGACACAAGTTTAATGCTTTTATCAAAAAGCTTTTCCTTATATTTGTTTAAATAATTTTCATTGGCATTTTGCTGTATTTTATTTATGTTTTCTTTACCAACAATATCAATAAATTCCTTATCAAAGACGACATCAAAAGAGAATGCGTCTTGGTCAAAAAAATCAAAAAGATTATGTAACTTCTTACAAGACAAATCAAACGAGGATATGAATGTTAAAAAATCTTTTCTTGTCACCACTTCTCCAAATTAATCTAAACAAGAATACTACTTACAAATACTTTCTGTCAAGCGATCTAAAGCTAATTGCCTCTGCAATATGCTCTGGTAGGATATTTTCTTCACCAGCAAGATCGGCAATAGTTCTTGCAACTTTTAAAATTCTGTCATGAGCTCTTGCACTTAATTTAAGTTTTTCAAAGGCCATTCTCAGCAAATTTTCACAATCCTGTGAAAGCTTGCAATATTTTTTTGTCGCAGGAACACTCATTTTAGCGTTGCAATAGTTTTTAAAATTACTAAATCTTTTTATCTGTATTTGCCTCGCCTTATCAACTCTTTGTTTAATAGTTTCAGAAGATTCCTCCTGTAAATCGCTTCTAAGATCATCAAATTTCACATTATCGACCTCAATATGAATGTCAATTCTATCAAGTATAGGGCCAGAAATTTTTGCAAGATACTTGTGAATTTGATGAGGTGTACATTTACACTCTCTGTCCTTTGACCCAAAATTTCCACAAGGGCAAGGATTCATTGAAGCAATAAGCATAAAACTTGCAGGATATGTAACAGTAAGAGCTGACCTCGCAACTGTTATGACTCCATCTTCAAGAGGTTGCCTTAAAGTTTCAATTGTATGCCTTGAATACTCTGGGAATTCATCAAGATATAAAACTCCGTTATGGGCAAGACTTATTTCTCCCGGCTTACTAAAAGTTCCTCCTCCCGTCAAGCTGACAGTCGAAGAAGTGTGATGAGGGGTTCTAAATGGCCTTGAAGAAACAATCCCTTTCTTGTAATCAAGCTCGCCTGCAATAGAGTGAATTTTTGTAACTTCCAAAGCTTCCTCAAATGTCATATCAGGAAGAATGCTAGGAAAACATTTTGCAAGCATACTCTTTCCACTCCCAGGCGGGCCAATCATAATAACATTATGTCCACCAGCTGCAGCAATCTCCAATGCTCTTTTCGCCTTTGCTTGACCTTTGACAAAACAAAAATCAAGGCCGTCATTAACGGTTGAAACAACACTCTGATAATCCTTTACCTCGACAGGCAAAAGATTTTTTCTTCCCAAAATGAAATCAATAGTCTCTTTTAAAGATGAAACTCCAAAAACCTCGACTCCTGAAATAAAACCTGCCTCAGCGAGGTTATCTTTTGGAATTACAAACTTTTTAAAACCCAGTTTTCGTGCTGAAATTAAAATTGGTAAAACCCCTTTAACTTTTTTAACTCCTCCGTCAAGAGATAACTCACCAATAAATACAATATCCTTGTTTCTTTCAAAAAGAAGAGCAGACTGAATCGAATTTTCACTTGCACCCAAAAGACCGATAGCCATCGCCAAATCATAATTAGCACCTTCTTTTTTTATGTCTGCAGGTGCAAGATTGATTGTTATTTTCTTCTGAGGATAATTAAATCCAGAGTTAATGATTGCAAACCTAATTCTTTCCTTCGCTTCTTTAACAGTCGTGTCACCAAGCCCAACAACATCAAACTTAGGCAATCCATTAATGGTATCTGATTCAACCTCAACCAAAAAGCCATCAATCCCCAACAACCCAAAACTTTTAACTTTAGTAAGCATTAAATCCTCCGTTATGAGCTAATTTTAGCACAAACTTTAAAAAAAACAAAAAAAATATCACACAACAGTGTGATATTTTTAAATTTATTAATTGTTATCAGCTGCTTTAATCTTTGCGGCTTTTCCAGTAAGATTTCTAACATAGTAAAGCTTTGCTCTGCTAGGCTTACCTTTTCTTGTCACTTCAACATTGGCAACTAATGGAGAATGAACTGGGAAGGTTCTTTCAACGCCAACGCCATTTGAAATCTTTCTAACAGTAAAAGTTTCTCTGATTCCACCATTTTTTCTTGCAATCACAACGCCTTCATATGCCTGTATTCTTTCCTTGTCTCCTTCTTTGATTTTTACAGAAACTTTAACAGTATCTCCAACATTAAATGAAGGAATGGTTTCTTTCATGTTTTCTTTTTCAATTTGATCAATAATATTAGCCATGACTTATCTCCTTTTTTCAGATTTTCGACAAAGTGTTCATAGAATTTCCCAGCGGACCACCCGAAGTCTTTGTAATTTTATCATAAAGCAAAATAAAAAGCAAGTATTTTTGATAATTTATTGGATTTTATTTTACCATTTCCTCCTCTTTTTTGACATTATCACTGTCAATATCGTCATTTTTGTGTGGATTATCTTTAATATCTTCTTTTTCCTGCTCGGAAGGCCCTTCTGGTGTTACATCTTCAAAATAATTGTCATCGTGCTCCCCATTTGGAAGATTATCAATTTCCTCTTCTATTATATGATCGTTTGGATCACTTCCAGGTGCAGTAAGATTATTGTTTGGGACATGACCAAACCTAAAAGCCAAATAGCCACCAAGCGTTAAAACTGCAACGCAAGGCAATGCAATTCCAACCACCTTAAAACCCTTTTTCAATCTTACTCGGTTGATAGCGCCAACCTGATTAAATCTTTTTTTCTTTACCATTTTGCCTCCAAGATTTATAGATAAATTATAGCACAATTAAAAATTTTGTCAATAGGCAAAAATCTTTCCTTAAAAATATTAAATAGAAACACCTAAAACACCATCTAAAAATTTTTCTTTTATTTTTACATTAACAATATCTCCCACAAAATTTTTGCTTGATTTTAAATAAACTTTAATAAAATTCATGGAATGACCAACTAGAAAACCTTTTTCATTTTCCTCTATTAAAACACTTAGATTATTGTTCTTTTTCAAAAATTCATCAAATAGTATTGTGTTTAATTCTTGCAAAGTTTTAACTCTGTTTTTCTTTACTTCGACAGAAGTGTCCTGCATTTTAAAGGCAACAGTTCCTTCTCTTTTTGAATAAGGAAAAATGTGAAGACTTGTAAAATTGACATTTTTGATAAATTCAACTGTTTCGCAAAACTCCTTCTCTCCCTCTCCCGGAAAACCAACTATAACATCGGTTGTTATTCCTGCAAGAGGAAAATATTTTCTTATGATTTCAACTGAGTTGGCAAACTGACTTGCCGTGTAGTGCCTGTTCATTCTTTTTAAAACTTCATCGCTCCCACTTTGCAAAGAAAGATGAAAATGTGGGCAAAAATTTTTTAGTTTTGACAATCTTTTAACAAAACTTTCATCTATAATTCCATCTTCGATAGAGCCTAGCCTAATCCTTTTATCAAACCCATCTAACTTTTCCAATAAGCCAATCAGAGCTTTTTCCCCGTTAATCTTAAAGTCTGCAACATTAATCCCCACCAAAACAATTTCTTTGACCTCATCTGGCAAATTACTAACTTCCTTTATTATATCATCGACATCACGAGACCGGCTTCTTCCCCTCAAATATGGGATAATACAGTAGGTGCAAAAGTTGTTACAGCCGTCTTGTATTTTAAGATATGCCCTTGTTCTTGATTGACTTGAAAAAGTCATCTTTTCATATCCTGTCGGCAAGGTGTCCATTTTTTTTCCTTTTGTTTGCAACTCTTCAATTAATTTTTGTTTTCCAGCAACTCCTTTAACCAAAAAAACACCCTTTTCATCAAACTGACTAGGGTTCTTTTGACTGGCGCAACCACAAACATAAATCTTTGCATCAGGGTTAAATTTTTTGCACCTAGCAATCATTTGTCGTGATTTTTTCTCAGCTTCACTTGTTACTGCACAAGTGTTAATTATGTAAATATCAGCCCATTCAAGCTTGTCCGAAACTTCGTAGCCTTGCTTTTTAAAATCTTCGCATATCGAATCGCTTTCGTATTTATTAACCTTACAACCAAGTGAAAAAGTAACAACTTTCATATCCTCTCCTTAATTCCCGCTTAAAATGCTTACCATTCCCACTAAAACAATTGAAGCTGTTTCGCTCCTTAAGATTCTTTTCCCAAGGCTAACAGATTTTGAATTAATTTCTAGAATTTTTTCTTTTTCAATCTCAGAAAATCCACCTTCTGGCCCAACAATAATCGCGATATCTTCAGCATTTTTTAAACTTAAAAAATCAAAATTATCTCCTTCTCGTTCATTTGCAAACAAAAGTAGGTTATGCTTACTTGCACATCTTAGCATATCATCAAATGACACAACATTCTCCACAATCATAGGCACGGAACACTCACATTGCTTGCACGCCCCTAGCACAATTTTTTCGATTCGTTCTTTTTTATTTACAAATTCTTTTGCCGAACAATACTCAGACAAAAATGGAACGAACCTCTTCACGCCAAGTTCCACTGCTTTTTGAACTATAAGCTCGAAATTATCCCTCTTTGTAACTGCTTGAAACAATGTTATGTTTTTCTTTGGAAGAGCTGGACAAATATTTTGTTTTTCAATTTTAGCAAGTGCAAACTCTTTTTTTAATTCCTTTATTTTGCAAAGAAACTCGATTTCGCTTTTGTTATAAACAACTATTTGATCTCCCTCTTTCATTCTTAAAACATTTTTTAAGTGAGCAAACTCTTCTCCCTCAATTACTGCAAAATCATCTTCTATTTTTCCAAAAAATCTTCTCATAATTTAACCTTACATTATGTAAAATTAATTGTCAAGTTAAATCACAGAAAAAGTTAAACTTATCAGGTAAATCACCAGCCCCAAGGAAAACAATGATGTCCTCTTTTTTGTAATTTTTTATTATTTTCTTTAATGATTTTTCAGTTTTACAAACAAGGGCTTTTTTACCTATTTTTGCTAAACCCAACGCAAGATCAGTTTCATTTAATCCATCAGTACTTTTTTCTCTTGCCGGAAATGTCTTAAAACATATAATTTCGTCAAATATGCTCAGAGTTTTAATAAAATCGGAGTAGAAGTTTTTAGTTCTTGAAAAGGTGTGTGGTTGAAAAATTGCTACACATCTGCCCTTACAAATACTCTTAAAATACTTTCCACTTTCTTCAATCTCTTTTGGGTGATGAGCATAGTCAACATAGGTAGTGAACGCAAAAGCGTTCTCCTTCTTTTCGCACCTTTTTTCAACGCCAGCAAATGTTTCAAGTCCAAGTTTTATTTGTGAATTTGTTAGTCCCAACTGTTCACAAACTTCAACACAATACATTGCGTTTTTCGCATTAAACCGTCCTCCTATTTTTATGTTTATTCTTGCAATAAATTGATCTTTTTTATACCAAGAAAAAGATAGTTTCCCTTCTTTATTTATCCTAATGTTTTTTGCTTTATTAAAGGTTTTATCTATCGAAATACAGCTTTGATTTTTAAATTTCTGGAACGATTTTTTCTCGTTATGAAAATTCTTAAAATAGTCTAAATGCTCTTGCTCAACATTTGTTATAACTGATATGTAGGGATTTAAAAATAGGAAGTTATCATAATACTCACAAGCTTCTGTCACAAAAAATTCTTTTCCACCATTATAATAATTTCCAATATTTTTAAGATTTCCACCAAGATGTAGCGTTGGATTCTTTCCAGCAACAAAAAGAGTGTGAAAAATCATTGCAGTGGTTGTAGTTTTTCCGTGCGAACCTGCAACAGCGATAACTTTTTCATAGCTAGAAGAAATTTTCCCAAGCAATTCACCTCTTGGAATAATTTTCTTCCCTAATTGTTTTGCCAAAACAGTTTCCTGATTTTCTTTAACAGCAGAACTGCAAACAATTACATCGGCCCACTTCACACCCTCTAAATATGGCTGACTAAATACCTTAATATCTCCCAAACATTTTGGTTTATTTTTACAGTTTAAATCACTCCCCTTAATTTCATGGCCTTCTTCTTTAAGCAAACAGGCCAAGGCACTCATACTTATTCCACAAATTCCAATAAAAAAAATCTTCATTCTTTTTTATATGAATCTAAAGAAAGAATAGTTAAAAATCACTATTGACATATCTCTTTCCATATGTTATCCTAAAAGAACAAAGGAGAGAAAAATGGAAATAATAATACCAAAAAGTAAAGATGTTCCTTACTTAATAATTAATTTAATTGATGATGTAGGTTTGGATAATATAGTTGCTAAAACAAATAAAATAGTTAAAGAAAAAAAATATGGTTATTGGTTTAACACTTTTAAAATGGTTGTTGAGAATTTCTTTTTTTGCGTTCCAAAATGTCAATTAATCCCTCAAAATGAGGAATATGATGTTTCTTATGATAATATCAATAGAATAATTCACCAATATGGATTTCATAACTTACCATATTTTAAAAATTTAGAAAAGTTTATTTTTAAAGCATATTCTAACACAAATTCTTTAAATAATAAAAATGTTATGCCAACTAAAATTTTGCTAAATCGATTTAAATACATGATGCAACCTAAATTATTAACTATTCGTCCCATAGAAAGCTATAAAAATTCATACATTACCCCTTTAATGCAAGATACATTTATAAAAGTGAAAATAATAGATGATCTTCCTTCAATTAAACAATCAAGATTTCAATTTGATTTTTTTGATATAAAAATGCCTGCTAATCAAAAAAACATTGATATAGAAATTGATAGTAGAATTAAAAAATTAATTCACAAAAAAACTATGGACGAAGATGTGTTATGCAGATAATGTCAAAAAAGGTAAAGATAGAAATTTTACCTTTTTTTTGTGCAAGTTTTTAGCAAAAAGCCGAGAGCGACTAGTCGCGGTCCGGGTCCGACAGGAAGGGCTTGAAGAGTCCCACCTAAAAAAGTTTAATCTATACACAAATAAAAAAAGTAGTATATGGCATACTACTTGTCCTAGATTGGTGCCGATGGGGCGACGCGTTAAGAAAACTTGCCAGTGTGCAAGTTTTTAGCCAAA